>NZ_CP070982.1:4583663-4927995 GCF_018417595.1 Pseudomonas entomophila | reverse complement strand
GGCGCTTGAAACTCGTTACGGGTGCTATGAGCGAGGAAGCGCAGTAGAAGTTCCGGGGTGAGTTGCGCCGAGATGAAAGATTTCTAAATATTTCTTCAGGGGAAAATACTTTCAAACTGATAGCACGAGACAGTTTCACCCCCGTATATAAAGGGGGAAGTCGAGGTGGGATGGTCTTAGGCCAGCATGCGAAAAAAATTTTCAAAATTCGTCAAAAAACTACGAACGGTCTTATGGCGTTTTGCGATAAGAAGAGACGTGCTGGTTTTATGGCGCCCAAGTATTGGCGTTTTGTATTGATTGCAGGAGCCAGCCTTGCTGGTGAACGCGTCACCACCAATTAGTGGCTGTTCGCCAGCAAGGCTGGCTCCTACAAAGGAGGGGAGGGGGTTATTCGGCGTGATCGCGCAGGAACACCAGGTGGTCCGGCTTCGACTGCTCGGGGCTGTAGTAGTAACCCTGCACATCGAATCGCTTGAGCTGCTCGGGATCGTTGATCCGCTCCTGGATCACGAAACGGCTCATCATCCCGCGGGCCTTCTTGGCGTAGAAGCTGATGATCTTGTACTGGCCGTTCTTCAGGTCCTTGAAGTCGACGTCGATCACCCGCGCCTTGAGGGCGCTCTTCTTCACCGCGCTGAAATACTCATTGCTGGCCAGGTTGAGCAGCACGTCGTCGCCCTGGTCGGCCAGGGCCTGGTTCAACCACTCGCTGATGCGCGTGCCCCAGAACGCATAGAGGTCCTTGCCGCGCGCGTTGGCCAGTTTGGTGCCCATCTCCAGGCGGTAGGGCTGCATCAGGTCGAGCGGGCGCAGCAGGCCGTACAGGCCCGACAGCATGCGCAGGTGGTCCTGGGCGTAGGTGAAGTCATCCTCGCCCAGGCTTTCGGCGTCGAGCCCGGTATATACATCGCCCTTGAAAGCCAACAGCGCCTGCTTGGCGTTGGCCGGGGTGAAGTCCGGGGTCCAGCTGCCAAAGCGCGCGGCGTTGAGGCCGGCGAGCTTGTCGGACAGGTGCATCAGTTCGCTGATCTGCGCCGGCGACAGTTCGCGCAGTTGCAGGATCAGTGCCTGGGAATCGTCCAGGTACTGAGGCAGGGTGTGGCGTTGGGTGACCGGCGGGGTGTCGTAGTCGAGGGTCTTGGCGGGGGAAATCACCGTCAGCATCGGGTCGGCTCCTGGAATCGTCGGGCGAATTCTACGGGGCTGGTGGCGCAACGCCAAACTATGGCGACGATAGTCACGGAACATCGGTGGGCGCCGCGCTATAGTGCGCGCCATGCATTCGTGGAGAACGTTCATCGTGCGTATCGCTTTCGCCCTGTTCGCCGGCCTGTTGAGCCTGGGCGCCCAGGCCGCCCCTGCGGACTTCGTCAGTTTCGATCGCGGCCTGTGGCCGGAGCAGTTGGACAGCCCGGTGCTGTTCGACGTGGCGTCGCGCGCCGAGATCCTGTCCTTTGCCCGGGTGCTGCATGAAAACGAAATGCTCGATGAAAGCGCCCTGGCCGCGCGCTTGGGCCTGCGCCAGGTCAACCTGCCGACCGTTCGTGCCGTGAGGGCGCGCATGTGGCAGCGGTTGTGGCAGGGCTACCAGCAGGCGCAGCAGAGCTGCGAGCAGGACGCGTCGTTCTGCTATCCGGTGGAGTCCATGGCTGACTTGCGCATGCAAGCCGCCTCGTTCGCCGGCGATGTCGGCACGTTCTACACCGGTTGGATCGAGCCGAGCCACCAGTTCCACACCCGCTACCTGGACGAGCAACTGCGCAAGGCGGCTGTATATCCGCAGACCTCCAGCGAGGTGGAGAAGCTCTCCAGCCGTGAGCGCAATGGCGATGAACTGAACGACCGGATGTTCCTCCTGACCTTTGCCGGTGGCCCGGGCCCTGAAGGTGGTAGCACCGATGTCGTGGCTGACTACCTGCGTCGGCAGAAGCTCGACGGTATCTTTTTCGTGCTTGGCAACCGACTGCAGCAACGCCGTGATGCCGGCCCGCTGGTCGAGCTCTATGCGGGGCAGTGCGTGGGGATCCAGGGTTGGGAATACCGTTCCCATGCCCAGTGGCAGGGCTGGCAGGACTCGTTGCGCCGTGCCCAGGCGCGGGTCCAAGCCGATCTGCCGGAGCAGTATGTGCCGTTGTTCCGCCCGCCTTACGGGCAGAGGCGCGGCGATGGCGAGGGGTTCATGGTCAGCCAGCAGTTACAGGTTTCGTTGTGGGATATCGATGCGCAGGATGATGGGCCGTTGACCGCCGAGGCGTCGGCGCAGCGGGTGCTGACCTTGATGCTGCTGTGGCGCAAGGGCGTGATCCAGTTCCATGACAACCAGCCCAAGGCGCAGCCGGCGGTGGAGTGGTTGTTGCAGCATACGGCGCAGAGCGGGATCGGGTGGGAGAATTGCCGGGAGTATGGGGTGCGGGAATAGGGTTGGTGAAGTCTTGGTGCTCCGGGTCCTAGCACCGCTTGCGCGGTGCATCGCGGATGAATCCGCTCCTACAGTGGCGGTAACCGAAATATCGCGCCGGGCAACCATAGCCTGTAGGAGCGGATTCATCTGCGATGCGCCGCGAGCGGCGCTCGATCTCATGGGGGCTGCACCTGTTTCGGCAGGCACCTTGCGGCCATCACCAGGAAACGAGCCCGAACTACAGCCACCTGATCCCTGAGCGTAGTCCTGCCATGCCCCCACGCCAAGCCCTGTTCGTCAATCCGAAAAATAAACTTCACCCAAGCGTAAAAAGTCTTTTTTCGGTCATGGTTTTTGCGGTATCAAGGAGTCAGACAGCCGAACCCTGCAAAACAGGTGGCGTCATCCACGCCCCCCTCGCCAGGTGAGCTCCCCGCCCGTAACGACGCGGATACGGGGAAAACGGCAGTCACTCTGCGGCGCAGCCGTTCGCGCCGTGTGGCTTTCACATAAGGTGACCGAGTATGGATGACCAAGGACGCAACCCTTCCTCCAACCAGCCAATCCTGTATGTGCTCGATACCAACGTCCTGATTCACGACCCCAACGCCCTGCTCAACTTCGAGGAGCACCATGTCGCCATACCGATGACGGTGCTGGAGGAACTCGACAAGCTCAAGACCGGCAAGCACACCATCGCCGCAGAATGTCGCCAGGCCATCCGCCTGATCGACCAGACGCTAGGCGATGCCTCCCCCAGCGATGTCGAGCAGGGCGTGCCGATCCAGCGCGGCAAGAGCGGGCCCAAGGGCTTCCTGTCCATCCTGATGAGCGCGCGCAACGAACCCAACCGCCTGCTCCCGGAAAACCTCGCCGACAACATCATCATCAACCAGCTCCTGGACCTGCGCGCCAAGCGCAAGGACCTGGACGTGGTGCTGGTCACCAAAGACATCAACATGCGCCTGAAGGCGCGCGCCTGTGGGATCGCCGCCGAGGACTACAGCACCGACCAGTTGGTCGACGACGTCTCCTTGCTGTCGAAGGGCTACCACTCGGTCACCGGCTCGTTCTGGGACCGCGTGAGCAAGGTCGACACCCGCCAGGAACGCGGCCGTACCTGGCACCGGGTACAACTGATCGACAACCTGCCGGCGGTGCACATCAACGAGTTCATCATCGATGAACAAGGCTTCGTCGGCTGGATCAAGGGCATCCGCAACGACGAGCTGCTGCTGCTCGACCTGCACCAGGAACCCTTGCTGCACCAGGAAGCCTGGGGGCTCAAGCCGCGGGACATCCACCAGAGCCTGGCGCTGTTCGCCTTGCTCGACCCGGATATCCACCTGGTCAACCTGACCGGCGCCGCCGGCTCCGGCAAGACCATCCTGGCGCTGGCCGCGGCCATCGAGCAAACGATGGTCAGCAAGCGCTACCGCCGTATCATCGCCACCCGCAGCGTGCAGGGGCTGGACCAGGAGATCGGCTTCCTGCCGGGCACCGAGGCGGAGAAGATGGAACCCTGGCTGGGCGCCATCACCGACAACCTCGAAGCCTTGCACATGGATGACGAGAGCACCCACGGCAGTGTCGAGTACATCCTCGAGCGGGTGCCGCTGCAGTTCAAGTCGCTGAACTACATCCGTGGCCGCAGCTTCCAGCAGAGCCTGATCCTCATCGACGAGTGCCAGAACCTCACGCCGCACCAGATCAAGACCATCATCACCCGTGCCGGCAACGGCTCGAAGGTGGTCTGCCTGGGCAACCTGGCGCAGATCGACACCCCCTACCTGTCGGCCACCAGCTCCGGGCTGACCTACCTGACCGAACGCTTCAAGGACTTCCCCCACGGCGTTCACATCACCCTGCAGGGCGTGCCACGCTCGGTGCTGGCCGAGTACGCCGAGTCCCACCTGTAAACCGCCTGTTCGCCGGCTCCTGCACCCCGCAGGAGCCGGCTTGCCGGCGTACCGGCCCCTGCGTCGAAACACCCTCTGCTCAAAGCTGACCGGCGGGTTTACACTCTGCATTCCCTTCCCAGGAGCAGAGCAGTGCTGACTCATCTTGATTCCCAGGGGCGCGCCAACATGGTCGACGTCACCGAAAAGGCCGTGACCGCGCGCGAGGCGACCGCCGAAGCGCGCGTGCGCATGCTGCCCGACACGCTGCGCATGATCGTCGATGGCCAGCACCCCAAGGGTGACGTGTTCGCCGTGGCACGCATCGCCGGCATCCAGGCGGCGAAGAAGACCAGCGACCTGATCCCGCTGTGCCATCCGCTGATGCTCACCGGCGTCAAGGTCGAGCTGGCCGCCGAAGGCGAGGATGTCGTGCACATCGTCGCCCGTTGCAAGCTGGCCGGGCAGACCGGCGTCGAAATGGAAGCCCTGACCGCCGCCAGCGTCGCCGCCTTGACGATCTATGACATGTGCAAGGCCGTGGACAAGGGCATGGTCATCGAACAGGTGCGCCTGCTGGAGAAGACCGGCGGCAAGAGCGGCCACTACAAGGTGGAGGCGTGATGAAGGTCAAGGTCATGTATTTCGCCCGTTACCGAGAGCTGCTGGGTGTTGATGCCGAGCGTCTGGAGGGCGACTTCAAGGTGCTGGACGACGTGCGCCAGGCGCTGGTGGCCAAGGGCGGCAAGTATGAGGTGCTGGCCGAGCAGAACCTGATGTGTGCGCGCAACGAAGAGCTGTGCAAGCTCGGCGAGGCGCTGGAAGACGGCGATGAAGTGGCGTTCTTCCCGCCGGTGACGGGAGGCTGAGCATGAGTGTTCGGGTACAGGAGGGCGCGTTCGACCCTGGATTCGAGGTCAACGCCATGCACGCCGCCAATGTCGGTGTGGGCGCTGTGGTCGGTTTCGTCGGCTATGTGCGGGATTTCAATGACGGGCTGGATGTGGCCGGGATGTTCCTCGAGCACTACCCGGGGATGACCGAGAAGGCATTGCAGAAGATCGTGGTCGAGGCCGAGCAGCGCTGGCCGTTGCTCAAGGTCGAGGTGCTGCACCGCATTGGTGCGCTGGAACCGGGCGAGCCGATCGTCTTCGTCGGGGTGGCCAGCGCGCATCGGCAGGCGGCGTTCGACGCCTGCAATTTCATCATGGACTACCTGAAGACCCGGGCGCCGTTCTGGAAGAAGGAGAACACCCAGGATGGGCCGCGCTGGGTCGAGGGGAAGCAGAGCGACCAGGATGCAGCAGAGCGCTGGTAGAGCGGTTCGCCTGTAGGAGCGGCTTTAGCCGCGATGCCTGGCACCCGCTTTGCGGGTGATCGCGGCTAAAGCCGCTCCTACAGGGGCCGCGGATATCAATGGTGCTTGCGCGGCACCGGCTTCAACAGCTCGTCCGGCGGCATCTCGCACTTGATCTTGCGCCCCAGCAGTTCTTCGATTGCCGGCAGCTGGTACGAGTCGTCCTCACCGGCAAAGCTGATCGACACGCCACTGCTCCCCGCCCGCCCGGTACGGCCGATACGGTGCACGTAGTCGTCCGGATCTTCCGGCAGGGTGAAGTTGATCACATGGCTGATGCCGTCGATGTGGATGCCGCGCCCGGCCACGTCGGTGGCCACCAGCACGCTGATGCGCCCCTCGCGGAAGTTCTCCAGGGTGCGGATGCGCTTGTGCTGCGGCACGTCGCCCGACAACTGGGCGGCGTTGATGCCATCGCGCACCAGTTTTTCCTCGATGCGCCGCACCTCGTCCTTGCGGTTGGCGAACACCATCACCCGTTCCCACTTGTTCTGCGTGACCAGGTTGTACAGCAGCTTGTACTTGTCGCTGCCGGCCACGGCGTAGACGTGTTGCTCGACGGTCTCGCTGGCGACGTTCTCCGGTTCGATCTCGACGATGGCCGGGTTGGTGGTCCACTGCTTGGCCAGGTTCATCACGTCGTCGGTGAAGGTGGCGGAGAACAGCAGGGTCTGACGCTCGCTCTTCGGTGGCGTCTGGCGAATGATCTGGCGGACCTGGGGGATGAAGCCCATGTCGAGCATGCGGTCGGCCTCGTCCAGCACCAGCACCTCGACCATGTCCAGGTGCACCTCGCCGCGCTGGTTGAAGTCCAGCAGGCGGCCAGGGGTGGCCACCAGGATGTCGCAGTGGCGCGCCTCCAGCGACTTGAGCTGCTTGTCGAAGTCCATGCCGCCGACGAAGCTCATCACGTTCAGGCCGCTGTACTTGGTCAGCGCCATGGCATCCTTGGCGATCTGCACCACCAGCTCGCGGGTCGGGGCGATGATCAGCGCCCGTGGTTCGCCCATGTAGCGTTCCTTGGGCGGTGGCACCTGTTGCAGCTGGGAGATGATCGAGATCAGGAACGCGGCGGTCTTGCCGGTACCCGTCTGGGCCCGGCCGATGGCGTCCTGGCCGCGCAGCGTATGGCCGAGCACCTGGGCCTGGATCGGGGTGCAGTAGGGGAAGCCGAGGTCATGGATGGCGTGCATCACCTCGTTGGAGAGCTTGAAGTCGTGGAAGCGGGTCTTGCCCTCTTGCGGCTCGACCACGAAGTCCTCGGGCTTCCACAGGCTGGCCTGGGGCTTTGGCTTGCGCTCGCGGCGTGGCTTGTCCTTGACGGGCTGTTCGGCGCGCGGCTGGTGGTCTGGCTGGGCCTCGGCCTGCGGCTTGGGCGCAGGTTTGGGGCGGTGGCTCTTGGGGGCCGGAGCGACAGCGGGCGGCTGCGCGGCCGGGGCGGGCGGGGACACGGCGACGGGCTCGGCGGCCTGCGGCGCGGCGTCTCCCTTGGCGAATATTTTCTTGAGTGCCTTGAGCACGGTCGTCTCGTCAACTGGTTAAGGAATGTACGCCGGGCAGTGTAATGCAAGAATCGGGCGCGGCGTAGTGGAATGCTCGGTGGGCTACAGGCTCACTGCAGCTGGCGGCTCAGCCAGTCGTAGATGTCGTTCAGTTCCTCGACCACCACTTCGTGCTCCATCGGGTACTCGTACCAGCGGGCGGCCACGCCCCAGGTGTTGAGG
Source organism: Pseudomonas entomophila (assembly GCF_018417595.1). Lineage (NCBI taxonomy): Bacteria > Pseudomonadati > Pseudomonadota > Gammaproteobacteria > Pseudomonadales > Pseudomonadaceae > Pseudomonas > Pseudomonas entomophila. Next base: position 4,920,612 of record NZ_CP070982.1, on the reverse strand, counting down.
TACTCGAACGCCGTACGCCCCATCGACGGGATCACCACCGGGTCGTGCACGCCATGCAGGCAGAGGGCCGGGGTGCGTTGCTGGCAGGCGCTCAGTTGCAGGCCGTCGGTGAAGGTCGGGGCGTAGGTCGACAGGGCGATCACCCCGCCCAGGGCTTCCTGCCACTTTATATAGGCGGTGTGCAGCACCACGGCGCCGCCCTGGGAAAAGCCGGCGAGGACGATGCGCGACAGGTCGATGCCCTTGGCCCGCTCGGCCTCGATCAGGGCGATGACCTGCTCGGCTGACGCCTCCAGCTGCGCCTCGTCGATGGCCCGCGCCGGGGTCATGGCCTTGATGTCGTACCAGCTGGGCATTTCATAGCCGCCGTTGATTGTCACCGGGCGGGTGGGGGCCTGGGGCATTACGAAACGGGTACTGGCCAGGCGCTCCTGGAGAAACTCGGCCACCGGTAGGAAGTCGTAACGGTCGGCGCCCAGGCCGTGCAACCAGATCACACAGGCGTCTGCGGTGTTCTGGGGTTCGAGGATCAGCGGGTGGGTCATGGACTGCTCCGAATCTGTGCGTGCGTGCATTTTGAGTGCGTGAAAAGAAGGCAGTGGAGGTTAATGCCGGAAAAAGATGTCGCAACTCTACAACTTTTACTACTTGACGACCGCTTAATCGCTTAAGCCCATGAACGTGGTACGCGCTTTGCTATGTCTATGCTGATGCGAGGGGATAGGCCGGTTACGGTAACACCCCCGTGTGGATTGAAGGCTGTCACAGAACAGCCCATTGCGCCAATTGACCCAAAAACAAGCCAACAAGGGGTCGGATGCGCCTCATAAGGGTGCGGTGCAATTCCGGCTCGTACAACAAGAGCGATTTGGAGGTTGTTGATGAAGATGTTGAAAACCACCCTGGCAGTCCTCACCGCCGCCGCCGCGTTGGGCGCTACCAGCTTCGCCCAGGCCGGCGCCACCCTCGATGCGGTGAAGAAGAAGGGCTTCGTCCAGTGTGGCGTGAGCGATGGTCTTCCAGGCTTCTCCGTGCCGGACGCGCAAGGCAAGATCGTCGGTATCGACGCCGATGTGTGCCGTGCCGTAGCCGCCGCCGTGTTCGGCGACGCGACCAAGGTCAAGTTCAGCCAACTCAACGCCAAGGAGCGCTTCACCGCCCTGCAGTCCGGCGAAGTCGACGTGCTGTCGCGCAACACCACCTGGACCAGCTCGCGCGATGCCGGCATGGGCCTGGTGTTCGCCGGTGTCACCTACTACGACGGCGTCGGATTCCTCGCCAACAACAAGCTGGGTGTGAAGAGCGCCAAGGAACTCGACGGCGCGACCATCTGCATCCAGGCCGGCACTACCACCGAGCTGAACGTTTCCGACTACTTCCGCGCCAATGGGCTGAAGTACACCCCGATCACCTTCGACACCTCCGATGAAAGCGCCAAGTCGCTGGAGTCCGGTCGTTGCGACGTACTGACCTCCGACAAGTCGCAGCTGTTCGCCCAGCGCTCCAAGCTGGCCGCACCGAGCGAATACGTGGTGTTGCCGGAGACCATCTCCAAGGAACCGCTGGGTCCAGTGGTGCGTAAAGGCGACGAAGAGTGGTTCAGCATCGTCAAGTGGACCCTGTTCGCCATGCTCAATGCTGAAGAAGCGGGCATCACCTCGAAGAACGTCGAGGCCGAGGCCAAGTCCACCAAGAACCCTGACGTGGCCCGCCTGCTGGGCGCCGATGGCGAGTACGGCAAGGACCTCAAGCTGCCCAAGGACTGGGTAGTGCAGATCGTCAAGCAAGTCGGCAACTATGGCGAAGTGTTCGAGAAGAACCTGGGCCAGAGCACCGACCTGAAGATCGACCGTGGCATGAACGCCCTGTGGAACAACGGCGGCATCCAGTACGCGCCTCCGGTGCGCTGATGGCTGCACCCGCGGCGGCATCCTGCCGCCGCGGGTCGTTCGAATCCCTTCTTTTCGGGGCACTTCATGCAAAATCAAATCGGCGCACGGAAAGGGTTTTCCCTTAGTGATCCACGTGTGCGCGCGTGGCTGTTCCAGATCCTCACGGTGGTCTTCGTGGCGGGCCTGGGCTGGTACCTGTTCCACAACACCCAAACCAACCTTCAGCACCGGGGCATCACCTCGGGCTTCGACTTCCTCGAGCGCAGCGCCGGGTTCGGCATCGCCCAGCACCTGATCCCCTACGTGGAGTCGGACAGCTATGCGCGGGTGTTCGTCATCGGCCTGCTCAACACGCTGCTGGTGACCTTCATCGGCATCATCCTGGCGACGCTGCTGGGCTTCATCATCGGCGTGGCGCGGCTGTCACCGAACTGGATGATCAACAAGCTGGCGACGGTGTATGTGGAGACTTTCCGCAACATTCCGCCACTGCTGCAGATCCTGTTCTGGTACTTCGCGGTGTTCCTCACCCTGCCGGGCCCACGGGGTAGCATCAACATCCAGGACACCTTCTTCATCAGCAACCGCGGCCTGAACATGCCCGGCGCCTCGCTCGCCGAAGGCTTCTGGCCGTTCGTCGCCGCGCTGGTGCTGGCGATCGTCGCCGTCGTGCTGATGGTGCGCCACGCCAACAAACGCTTCGACGAAACCGGCGAACCGTTCCACAAGTTCTGGGTGGGCCTGTTGTTGCTGGTCGGCATCCCCGGCGTATGCGCGCTGCTGTTCGGCAGCCCGGTGCACTGGGACGTTCCGCAACTCAAGGGCTTCAACTTCGTGGGCGGCTGGGTGCTGATCCCCGAGCTGCTGGCGCTCACTTTGGCGCTGACCATCTACACCGCGGCGTTCATCGCCGAGATCGTGCGTTCCGGCATCCGCTCGGTCAGCCACGGCCAGACCGAGGCGGCCCGCTCGCTGGGCCTGCGCGAAGGCCCGACGCTGCGCAAGGTGATCATCCCCCAGGCGCTGCGGGTGATCATTCCGCCGCTGACCAGCCAGTACCTGAACCTGGCGAAGAACTCGTCGCTGGCGGCCGGTATCGGCTACCCGGAAATGGTCTCGCTGTTCGCCGGTACCGTGCTCAACCAGACCGGCCAGGCCATCGAGGTGATCGCCATCACCATGAGCGTCTATCTCGCCATCAGCATCAGCATTTCGCTGCTGATGAACTGGTACAACAAGCGCATTGCGCTGATCGAGCGGTGAGGGTACTTCCGTGACAGCCCATGTTTTCAAACCCGACATGCCGCCACCGGTGAAGACCGTTGGCGTGCTCGCCTGGATGCGGGCCAACCTGTTCTCCAGCTGGCTCAACACACTATTGACGTTGTTCGCGCTGTACCTGGTGTGGCTGATCGTGCCGCCGCTGCTGCAATGGGCATTCATCGACGCCAACTGGGTCGGCACCACCCGCGCCGACTGCACCAAGGACGGCGCCTGCTGGGTGTTCATCCAGCAGCGCTTCGGCCAGTTCATGTACGGCTACTACCCTACGGAGCTGCGCTGGCGCGTCGACCTGACCGTGTGGCTGGCCGTGCTCGGCGCCGCGCCGCTGTTCATCAAGCGCTTCCCGCGCAAGGCGGTGTATGGGCTGGGCTTCCTGGTCCTGTACCCGGTGCTCGCCTACACCTTGCTGCACGGCGGCTACCTGGGCCTGGCCACGGTCCAGACCAGCCAGTGGGGCGGCCTGATGCTCACCCTGGTGATCGCCACCGTCGGCATCGTCGGTGCCTTGCCGCTGGGTATCCTGCTGGCGCTGGGGCGGCGTTCGAACATGCCGGCAGTGAAGGTGGTCTGCGTCACCTTCATCGAGTTCTGGCGCGGCGTGCCGTTGATCACCGTACTGTTCATGTCGTCGGTGATGCTGCCGCTGTTCCTGCCCGAGGGCATGAGCTTCGACAAGCTGCTGCGGGCGATGATCGGCGTGATCCTGTTCCAGTCGGCGTACATCGCCGAGGTGGTGCGCGGCGGTCTGCAGGCCATCCCCAAGGGCCAGTACGAAGCCGCCGCGGCCATGGGCCTGGGCTACTGGCGGGCGATGGGCCTGGTGATCCTGCCCCAGGCGCTCAAGCTGGTGATCCCCGGCATCGTCAACACCTTCATCGCCCTGTTCAAGGATACCAGCCTGGTGATCATCATCGGCCTGTTCGACCTGCTCAACAGCGTCAAGCAGGCGGCGGCCGACCCGACCTGGCTGGGCATGGCCACCGAGGGCTACGTGTTCGCCGCCCTGGTGTTCTGGATTTTCTGTTTCGGTATGTCCCGCTACTCCATGCACCTGGAGCGCAAGCTGGACACTGGCCACAAGCGTTAGGAGTTTCGAAATGAGTGAAGCGATCAAGCAGCCTGCCGGCCCCGAAGGCATCATCCAGATGCAGGGCGTGAACAAGTGGTACGGCCAGTTCCATGTGCTCAAGGACATCAACCTGAACGTGCGTCAGGGCGAGCGTATCGTGCTGTGCGGGCCGTCCGGCTCGGGCAAGTCGACCACCATCCGCTGCCTCAACCGCCTGGAAGAGCACCAGCAGGGGCGCATCGTCGTCGATGGCGTGGAGCTGACCAACGACCTCAAGCAGATCGAGGCGATCCGCCGCGAGGTGGGCATGGTGTTCCAGCACTTCAACCTGTTCCCCCACTTGAGCATTCTCGAGAACTGCACCCTGGCACCGATGTGGGTGCGCAAGATGCCACGGCGCAAGGCCGAGGAAATCGCCATGCACTTTCTCGAGCGCGTGCGCATTCCGGAGCAGGCGCACAAGTACCCGGGGCAGTTGTCCGGCGGCCAGCAGCAGCGGGTGGCGATCGCCCGCGCACTGTGCATGAAACCGAAGATCATGCTGTTCGATGAACCGACGTCGGCGCTGGACCCGGAAATGGTCAAGGAGGTGCTCGACACCATGGTCAGCCTGGCCGAGGACGGCATGACCATGCTCTGCGTGACGCACGAGATGGGCTTTGCCCGAACCGTGGCGAACCGGGTGATCTTCATGGACAAGGGCGAGATCGTCGAGCAGGCCGCGCCGGATGACTTCTTCGACCGGCCGCGCAGTGATCGGACCAAGCTGTTCCTGAGCCAGATCCTGCATTGATGTGACAGGGGTTCGCCGGCAAGCCGGCGAACCCAGGCTTCAATTCTCTTCTTTTGGGGGCACCGGCGCCGGTGGCGGCCGCAGCCCCACCTCGGCGACCAGCTTCAGCTGCTGCCCGTTACGCACCACCTCGATGGTGATCTTCTCGTTGGGCTTGATCCGCGCCACCTGGTTCATCGACTTGCGCCCGTCGCCAGCCGGTTCGCCATTGATGCTCAGGATCACGTCACCCAGTTGCAGCCCTGCGCGCGCCGCCGGCCCGTCGCGGAAGATCCCGGCCACGACGATGCCTGGGTGGCCCTGCATGCCGAACGACTCGGCCAGCTCCTGGCTCAGCGGCTGCACCTCGATGCCCAGCCAGCCACGGATCACCTGGCCATGCTCGACGATCGACTTCATCACCTCCAGCGCCAGCTTGATCGGGATGGCGAAGCCGATGCCCTGGGAGCCACCGGACTTGGAGAAGATCGCTGTGTTGATACCCACCAGGTTGCCGTTGGCGTCCACCAGCGCGCCACCGGAGTTGCCCGGGTTGATCGCCGCGTCGGTCTGGATGAAGTCCTCGTAGTTGTTCAGGCCCAGCTGGTTGCGGCCGGTGGCGCTGATGATGCCCATGGTCACGGTCTGGCCGACGCCGAACGGGTTGCCGATGGCCAGGCAGACATCGCCGATATGGATGCTGTCGGAGCGGCCGATGGTGATCGCCGGCAGGTTCTTCAGGTCGATCTTCAGCACCGCCAGGTCGGTTTCCGGGTCGCTGCCGATCACCCGCGCCAGGGTTTCGCGGCCGTCCTTGAGCGCCACGACGATCTGGTCGGCGCCGCTGGTGACGTGGTTGTTGGTCAGCAGGTAGCCTTCAGGGCTCATGATCACCGCCGAACCCAGGCTCGACTCCCAGCGCCGCTGCTTGGGCAGGTTGTCGCCGAAGAAGCGGCGGAACTGCGGGTCCTCGAACAGCGGGTGGGCGCTCTTGTTCACCACCTTGGTGGTGTACAGGTTGACCACCGCCGGGGCGGCGAGGGTCACGGCATCGGCATAGGAGACCGGGCCCTGCATGATCCGCGAAGTCTGCGGCGCCTGCTGCAGGTTGACGTCCTGGCTGGGCAGGCCGACCCATTGCGGGAAGCGCTGGATGATCAGCATCGCGATCAGCACACCGGTGAGCAGGGGCCAGCCGAAGTAACGCAGAGCCTTGAGCATGAATGAATCCTGGGAGTAGGGCGGGGGCCATGTCAGTAGGCCCGGGGCGAGCGCGCGCGATCATACACGTGAAAAGGTCGATCGGCGACGGCTTGAATCGCGGTGTCTGCTTCGCGGCAGGCTTGCCCCCGGGCAACTGCCGCCGGTTTCCCCGAAGCCGGCGACGGCCCATAATGGCGGCCATTATAGGGCCTCGTGCCCAGCCGCAACGCCGAATCCGAGGAGATTTTTCATGGCCGTCGCCCTCAATACCCTGGTCGAGGAAGCCGAGCGCTACCTGGCCAGCGCGAAGATCCAGGACTACTGCCCCAATGGCCTGCAAGTCGAGGGCCGGCCACAGGTCAGCCGCATCGTCAGTGGCGTCACCGCCAGCCAGGCGCTGCTGGACGCCGCAGTGGAGGCCGACGCCGACCTGGTGCTGGTGCACCACGGCTACTTCTGGAAGGGCGAGAACCCGTGCATCACCGGTATCAAGCAACGTCGCCTGAAGACCCTGCTCAAGCACGACATCAGCCTGCTGGCCTACCACCTGCCGCTGGACGTGCACCCGGAGGTGGGCAACAACGTGCAGCTGGCACGCCAGCTGGACATCACCGTCGAGGGGCCGCTGGACCCGAACAACCCCAAGGTCGTGGGCCTGGTCGGCTCGCTGGCCGAGCCGCTGTCGGCGCGCGATTTCGCCCGCCGCGTGCAGGAGGCCCTCGGGCGTGAGCCGCTGGTGGTCGAGGGCGAGCGGATGATTCGCCGGGTGGGTTGGTGCACCGGGGGGGGGCAGGGTTACATCGACACCGCGATTGCCGCGGGCGTCGACCTGTTCATCAGTGGCGAGGCGTCCGAGCAGACCTTCCACAGTGCCCGCGAGAACGGCATCAGTTTCATCGCCGCCGGGCACCACGCCACCGAGCGCTATGGCGTGCAGGCGCTGGGCGATTACCTGGCGCGGCGGTTCGCGGTCGAGCACCTGTTCATCGATTGCCCGAACCCGATCTGACCCATCGCGGGCGGCGGATACGGTTTCCTGTAGGAGCGGCCTTGTGCCGCTCCTACAGGTACTTCGCAGGCCCCAAACCCCCAGTCATATCATTAGACCTTTTCGATCTAGGCAGCCTCCTAAATAGAATCAGGCGCTGTGATAAAGTGGCTCGCTCGAACACGGCCCGCAGGCCGTCCATAAGATCGTTTTTCGTGAGTAGCCATGGTCGACAATCTGACGCACTTGAAACAGCTGGAGGCGGAGAGCATCCACATCATCCGCGAGGTGGCCGCCGAGTTCGACAACCCGGTGATGCTGTACTCGATCGGCAAGGATTCCGCGGTCATGCTGCACCTGGCGCGCAAGGCGTTCTTCCCGGGCAAGCTGCCGTTCCCGGTGATGCACGTCGACACCCAGTGGAAGTTCCAGGAGATGTACCGCTTCCGCGACAAGATGGTCGAAGAGATGGGCCTGGAGCTGATCACCCACGTCAACCCGGAAGGGGTGGCGCAGGGCATCAACCCGTTCACCCATGGCAGCTCCAAGCACACCGACATCATGAAGACCCAGGGCCTGAAGCAGGCGCTGGACAAGCATGGCTTCGACGCCGCCTTCGGTGGCGCGCGCCGCGACGAAGAGAAGTCGCGGGCCAAAGAGCGCGTCTACTCGTTCCGTGACAGCAAGCACCGCTGGGACCCGAAGAACCAGCGCCCGGAGCTGTGGAACATCTACAACGGCAAGGTCAACAAGGGCGAGTCGATCCGCGTGTTCCCGCTGTCGAACTGGACCGAGCTGGACATCTGGCAGTACATCTACCTCGAAGGCATCCCGATCGTGCCGCTGTACTTCGCCGCCGAGCGTGAAGTGATCGAGAAGAACGGCACCCTGATCATGATCGACGACGAGCGCATCCTCGAGCACCTCAGCGACGAGGAGAAGGCGCGCATCGTCAAGAAGAAGGTGCGTTTCCGTACCCTCGGCTGCTACCCGTTGACGGGGGCTGTCGAATCGGAAGCCGAAACGCTGACCGACATCATTCAGGAAATGCTCCTGACGCGCACTTCCGAGCGCCAGGGCCGAGTCATCGACCACGATGGCGCCGGTTCCATGGAAGACAAGAAACGTCAGGGCTACTTCTAATTTTCAGGGTTACTCCATGTCGCACCAATCCGATTTGATCAGCGAAGACATCCTCGCTTATCTGGCTCAGCATGAGCGCAAAGAACTGCTGCGTTTCCTCACCTGCGGCAACGTGGACGACGGCAAGAGCACCCTGATCGGGCGCCTGCTGCACGACTCGAAGATGATCTACGAGGACCACCTCGAGGCCATCACCCGCGATTCGAAGAAGTCCGGCACCACCGGCGAAGAGGTCGACCTGGCGCTGCTGGTCGACGGCCTGCAGGCCGAGCGCGAGCAGGGCATCACCATCGATGTCGCCTACCGCTACTTTTCCACCGCCAAGCGCAAGTTCATCATCGCCGACACCCCGGGCCACGAGCAGTACACCCGCAACATGGCCACCGGCGCCTCCACCTGCGACCTGGCGATCATCCTGGTCGACGCCCGCTATGGTGTGCAGACGCAAACCCGTCGGCACAGCTACATCGCCTCGCTGCTGGGCATCAAGCATATCGTCGTCGCGGTCAACAAGATGGACCTCAAGGGCTTCGACGAGCAGGTCTTCGAGTCGATCAAGGCCGACTACCTGAAGTTCGCCGAGGGTATCAACCTCAAGCCGTCGAGCCTGCACTTCGTGCCCATGTCGGCGCTCAAGGGCGACAACGTGGTCAACCGCAGCGAGCGTTCGCCGTGGTACACCGGCCCTGCGCTGATGGAGATCCTCGAGACCGTCGAGATCGCCGCCGACCGCAACGTCACCGACCTGCGCTTCCCGGTGCAGTACGTCAACCGTCCGAACCTGAACTTCCGCGGCTTTGCCGGCACCATCGCCGGTGGCGTGGTGCACAAGGGTGACGAGATCGTCGTGCTGCCGTCGGGCAAGAGCAGCCGGGTCAAATCCATCGTCACCTATGAGGGTGAGCTGGAGAGCGCCGGCCCTGGCCAGGCGGTCACACTGACCATGGAAGACGAGATCGACATCTCCCGTGGCGACCTGCTGGTGCATGCCGACAACGTCCCGGCGGTGACCGACCAGTTCGACGCCATGCTGGTGTGGATGGCCGAGGAGCCGATGCTCCCGGGCAAGAAGTACGATATCAAGCGCGCCACCAGCTACGTGCCGGGCTCGATCGCCAGCATCACCCACAAGGTCGATGTGAACACCCTCGAGCAGGGCGCCGCCAGCGCGTTGCAGCTCAACGAGATCGGCCGGGTCAAGGTCGCGCTGGACAGTGCCATCGCCCTGGACGGTTACGACAGCAACCGCACCACTGGCGCGTTCATCGTCATCGACCGCCTGACCAACGGCACCGTGGGTGCCGGCATGATCATCGCGCCGCCGGTACTGCCGCACGGCAGCACCGGCCAGCATGGCAAGCTGGCCCACGTCGCCACCGAAGAGCGCGCCCTGCGCTTCGGCCAGCAGCCGGCCACCGTGCTGTTCAGCGGCCTGTCCGGCGCCGGCAAGAGCACCCTGGCCTATGCCGTGGAACGCAAGTTGTTCGACATGGGCCGCGCGGTCTATGTGCTCGATGGCCAGAACCTGCGCCACGACCTGAACAAGGGCCTGCCGCAGGACCGTGCCGGGCGCACCGAGAACTGGCGTCGCGCCGCCCATGTGGCGCGTCAGTTCAACGAAGCCGGTCTGCTCACCCTGGCCGCGTTCGTTGCCCCGGATGCCGAAGGCCGCGAGCAGGCCAAGGCGCTGATCGGCAAGGAGCGCCTGATCACCGTGTACGTCCAGGCATCGCCGCTGGCCTGCCGCGAGCGTGACCCGCAAGGCCTGTACGCCGCCGGTGGTGACAACATCCCGGGCGAGAGCTTCCCGTTCGATGTGCCGCTGGACGCCGACCTGGTGATCGACACCCAGTCGCTGAGTGTTGATGAGGGCGTCAAGCTGGTGCTGGACGTGCTGCGCCAGCGCGGTGCGATCTGATCGATAGCCTGATGTGAAAAACCCCGCCTCGGCGGGGTTTTTTATTTGGCCTTGGCCAGGAAATGCGTTGCTTGCGAGATCCGCGGCTGAAGGCCGCTCCTACAGGGATCGTGCTGTTCCTGGAGGTGTGGCCTTGTGCCGCGAAAGGGGCGCAGAGCGCCCCAAAAATGCTAGATATGTTTCTCGGATACCGGAATCACCCGCCGTTCCTTCACCGCCTTGTACGAAAAGCTCGAATAGATCTCCTTCACCCCCGGCAACCGCTGCAGTACCTCCCGGGTGAATTCCCCAAACGACTCCAGGTCCCGCGCCAGAATCTCCAGCAGGAAGTCATAGCGCCCGGACACATTGTGGCAAGCGACGATCTCGGGGATCTCCATCAGCCTGCGTTCGAACGCCAAGGCCATCTCCTTGGTGTGCGAGTCCATCATGATGCTGACGAAAGCGGTCACCCCAAAGCCCAGCGACTTGGGCGAGAGGATGGCCTGGTAACCGGTGATGTAACCGTTGTCCTCCAGCAGCTTGACACGTCGCCAGCAGGGCGAAGTGGTCAGGGCGACCTGGTCGGCGAGTTCGGAAACGGTGAGGCGGGCGTTGTCCTGCAGGGCGGCCAGCAGGGCGCGGTCGGTACGGTCTAGGGTCGAAGGCATGGTTTGCCCTCCTGGTTCGGTTTTTATTGTTTTTCTTTCAAAAACCACAGGGAACGGTGGGCTACTTTGGAAAAATTGCGCCAGCCCAGTGGCATAAGCTTATAGCAAACCACAAGAGGCTGTTGCCATGCGCGACTCCAATAACAACACCGGTTTTTCCACGCGGGCCATCCACCATGGCTATGACCCGCTGTCACACGGCGGCGCGCTGGTGCCACCGGTCTACCAGACTGCCACCTACGCGTTTCCCACTGTCGAATACGGCGCCGCCTGCTTTGCCGGCGAAGAGAGCGGGCACTTCTACAGCCGCATCTCCAACCCTACTCTGGCCCTGCTCGAGCAGCGCTTGGCCTCGCTCGAAGGGGGCGAGGCCGGGCTCGCCCTGGCCTCGGGCATGGGCGCCATCACCTCCACGCTATGGACCCTGCTACGCCCGGGCGACGAACTGATCGTCGGCCGCACCCTGTATGGCTGCACCTTCGCCTACCTGCACCATGGCATCGGCGAGTTTGGGGTGAAGATCCTGCATGTCGACCTCAACGACCTGCAGGCGCTGAAAGCCGCGATCACCCCGAAAACCCGGATGATCTATTTCGAAACCCCGGCCAACCCCAACATGCAGCTGGTGGACATCGCCGCCGTGGCCGACGCGACGCGTGGCCACGACCTGAGCATCGTGGTCGACAATACTTACTGCACGCCTTACCTGCAAAGGCCGCTGGAGTTGGGTGCCGACCTGGTCGTGCACTCGGCCACCAAGTACCTCTCTGGGCATGGTGACATCACTGCTGGGCTGGTGGTCGGGCGCAAGGCCTTGATCGACCGGATCCGCCTGGAAGGCCTCAAGGACATGACTGGCGCGGTGCTCTCGCCCCACGACGCGTCGTTGCTGATGCGTGGTATCAAGACCCTGGCCCTGCGCATGGACCGCCATTGCGCCAATGCGCAGCAGGTGGCCGAGCACCTGGCGCGGCAACCGCAGGTGGAGCTGATCAACTATCCGGGGCTGCCATCCTTCGCCCAGTACGCCCTGGCCCAGCGGCAGATGCGCCTGCCGGGCGGGATGATCGCCTTCGAGCTCAAGGGCGGCATCGAGGCGGGTCGGCGCTTCATGAACGCCCTGCAGCTGTTCAGCCGGGCGGTGAGCCTGGGCGACGCCGAGTCGCTGGCCCAGCATCCGGCGAGCATGACCCACTCCAGCTATACGCCGCAGGAGCGGGCGCACCATGGTATCTCGGAAGGGTTGGTGCGGTTGTCGGTGGGCCTCGAAGACGTCGACGACCTGCTGGCCGATATCGACCAGGCCCTGAAGGCTTGTGCCTGAACCGCCACGGACGAGGCCTGCGCAATGGTTGCGATGATGAACCCGAACGAGCCGTTGACCGCTCATGATGTGAACCTGGACAGCGACCCGGTGGAAACTGCCGAGTGGTGCCAGGCCCTGGAGTCCGCCCTGGCCCATTGCGGCCCGGCGCGGGCGCGTTACTTGTTGCAGCGCCTTCAGGCTCATGCCCTGGAGCTGGGCCTGGAACGCGAGGCCCAGGCATTTTCCGCCTACCGCAACACCTTGCCGGTGGAGCAGCAGGGTGCCTACCCCGGTGATCTTGAACTGGACGAGCGCATCACCGGCATCCTGCGCTGGAATGCCCTGGCCATGGTGGTTCGCGCCAACCATGCCTATGGCGAACTGGGCGGGCATATCGCCAGCTACGCCTCGGCAGCAGAAATCTTCGAGGTGGGCTTCCAGCACTTCTTTCGCGGTGAAAGCGGCGGCGAGCGGCGCACGGGCGACCTGGTGTTCTTCCAGCCGCATTCGGCGCCGGGCATTTACGCCCGCGCTTTCCTCGAAGGGCGGCTCACTGAACAGCAACTGGCCAACTACCGCCAGGAAGTCGCAGGCAATGGCCTGTGCTCTTACCCGCACCCTTGGTTGATGCCCGACTTCTGGCAGTTCCCAACCGGTTCCATGGGGATCGGCCCGCTGAATGCGATCTACCAGGCACGTTTCATGCGCTACCTGCAGCATCGAGGTCTGCTCGACACGTCGGGTCGACATGTGTGGGGCGTGTTCGGCGATGGCGAGATGGATGAGCCGGAGTCGACCGCAGGGCTCACCCTGGCGGCTCGCGAAGGCCTGGACAACCTCACCTTCATCGTCAACTGCAACCTGCAACGCCTGGATGGCCCGGTACGCGGCAACGGCCAGATCATCCAGGAGCTCGAAGCGCTGTTCAGCGGCGCCGGTTGGAACGTGATCAAGGTGCTATGGGGCTCGGAGTGGGATGCGCTGTTCGCCCGCGACCACGAACACGCGCTGTTGCGCCAACTGGCGGCGACACCCGACGGGCAGTTCCAGACCCTCGGCGCCAAGGATGGCAGCTACAACCTGGAACACTTCTTCAATCAGGACCCTGCGCTACAGCGGCTGGTCGCGCACATGAACACCGAGGAGATCAATGCCCTCAAGCGCGGCGGCCACGATTTTCGCAAGCTGCATGCGGCCTATGCCGCGGCCAAGGCTTGCAAGGGCCGCCCGACGGTGATCCTGGCCAAGACCAAGAAAGGCTATGGCATGAGCAGCGCGGGCGAGTCGCGGATGACCGCGCACCAGGCCAAGAAGCTGGATGTGCAGGCGCTGCGGGCATTCCGTGATCGTTTCCACCTGCCTTTGTCCGACCAGGCGGTCGAACAGTTGCAGTTCTATCGTCCTGCCGAGGACAGCGCGGAAATGGTCTATCTGCGCCAGCGCCGCGCCGCGCTGGGCGGACCGCTACCGGTCAGGCACAGCGATTGCGCCAGCTTGCCGGTGCCGGACCTCGAGACGTTCGCCGGCTTTGCCCTGCATGCAGATGGTAAGGAAATGTCCACGACCATGGCCGCCGTGCGCTTGCTGGGCCACTGGTTGAAGGCGCCGGGGCTGGGGCCGCGAGTGGTGCCGATCGTCGCTGACGAGGCGCGCACCTTCGGCATGGCCAGCCTGTTCCGCCAGATCGGTATCTACTCGCCGGCAGGCCAATGTTACGAGCCCGAGGATGCCGGCTCGTTGCTGGCCTACAAGGAGGCACGTGACGGCCAGTTGCTGGAGGAGGGCATCACCGAGGCGGGGGCGATCTCGTCCTGGGTCGCGGCGGCGACGTCCTACGCAGTGCACGGCGAGCCGATGCTGCCGGTGTACATCTATTACTCGATGTTCGGTTTCCAGCGGGTCGGCGACCTGATCTGGGCCGCCGCCGACCAGCGCGCCCGCGGCCTGTTGCTGGGCGCCACTGCCGGGCGTACCACGCTCGGCGGGGAAGGGTTGCAGCACCAGGACGGCTCCAGCCTGGTCATGGCCGCCTTGGTGCCCAATTGCCGGGCCTGGGATCCGTGTTTCGCCGGTGAACTGGCGGTGATCCTCGACCATGCGGCGCGGCGGATGCTGGTGGAGCAACGTGACGAGTTCCACTACGTGGCGGTGATGAATGAAAACTATCCACAACCCTCGCTGCCGGAGGCGATGCATGGCGATGTGCTGCTAGGTATGTACCGTTATGTCGTACAGCAGGCCCTCAAACCCCGTGGGCAGATTCGCTTGCTGGGTTCGGGCGCGATCCTGCGTGAAGTGATCGCTGCCAGCGAGTTGCTGGCGACCGAATGGCAGGTCGACAGTGAAGTGTTCAGTGTCACCAGCTTCAGCGAACTGGCCCGTGAGGCGCGGGATGCGCGCAGGCATGCGATGTCGGGTGGAGAAGAGGACAGTCATCTGCGGCGCTGCCTGGCAGGGGATGCCCCGGTAATCGCCGCCAGTGACTATGTGCGTGCCTGGCCGCAACTGATTGCCGAGTATGTCGAGGCCCCTTATATCACCCTGGGCACCGATGGCTTTGGGCGCAGCGATACGCGCCAGCAGCTGCGGCGCTTCTTCGAGGTGGATCGGCATGCGGTGGTGATGGCGGCCTTGTACAGTCTGGTGCGGCAAGGCGTGTTGTCGGCAGAGGTGTTGGCACAGGCCAGGGTGCGCTATTCGATCAGGGATGATGAGGCGCCCTGGAATCGATGATCACGCAATACCTGTAGGGGCCGGCTTGTCAGTACCCCGTGACATGATTCGCCAGCAAGGCTGGCTCCTGCAGACGGTGTATATCCGGCAAATCGCGCCCACGAAAAAGGCCTCTTGCGAGGCCTTGTTCATGTCGTCGAATCAGCGCTTGAGGCCGTAGCTCTCATCGAGCATGCCCGGCGAGTTCGGTGCCTTCGGTGCGTAGTCACGCGGCACTTCGGCGGTATCCTTAGGTGGGGTCAGGCGATCACGCGGCGCTTGCGCCGCTTCCGAATGCAGCGCGGCCAGCAGGCGCTGGCGAGTCAGTTCGTCGAGCGCCAGGCGGTTGGCACCGTCGGCCAGGTGATCCTGCACGTCCTGGTAGCTCTGCGTGAGTCGCTGTACCAGCGACGCGGTGCTGTTGAAGTGGGTGACCACTTCGTTCTGGTAATTGTCGAAGCGCTGCTGGATATCATCCAGCTGGCGTTGGGTGTTGCTCGGTGCCGCATTGGGCAGCAGGCGGGCCAACGCGAAACCGACGACGACGCCGACAGCCAGGGCCAGGGTCGGCAGCAACCAAACAAGGAGCGAGTGTTCCACGAGTCCTTCCTCTATAAACGGCTTTGCTTTACGTTAACGGCTCAGACCTGCGCTGTATACCGCGAGCGATCGCAAATCAGAACAGAATTCCTCAGCTAGACGAGTCGACCCTCCTCGAGGTCACGGAGTAGTGCCTTGCTTATCCGCGAAACACCTTTGTTCATCGATGGCCCGTGCGGCCAGCTGGAAGCCTTGTACCTGGACGTGGCCGATGCCCGTGGCGCGGTGCTGATCTGCCACCCCAACCCGGTCCAGGGCGGCACCATGCTCAACAAGGTGGTCTCGACCCTGCAACGTACCGCCCGCGACGCTGGCTACGTCACCCTGCGCTTCAATTACCGCGGCGTTGGCCAGAGCGCCGGCAGCCATGACATGGGGGCGGGCGAGGTGGCCGATGCCGAGGCTGTCGCGGCCTGGCTGCGTGAAAAACATCCCAGGTTGTCCCTGGTGCTGATGGGCTTCTCCTTCGGAGGCTTCGTCGCCACCAGTCTGGCCGGTCGCCTGGAGGCCGAGGGCGTTGCGCTGCAGCACCTGTTCATGATCGCCCCGGCGGTGATGCGCCTGACGGCGCAGTTCCCGCTGCCCGAGCGTACTCCCCTGACCATCGTGCAACCGGATACCGACGAAGTCGTCGACCCGCAGCTGGTATACGACTGGTCCGACGCCCTGTCGCGCCCCCATGAGCTGCTGAAAGTGGCAGAATGCGGACACTTCTTCCATGGCAAGCTGACCGATCTGAAGGATCTGCTGCTGCCGCGCCTTTCGAACTGAGCCAAGCCTGAATAAGCGAACACCCATGACCACGCGCATCCTCACCGGTATCACCACCACCGGCACCCCGCACCTGGGCAACTATGCCGGCGCCATCCGCCCGGCCATTCTCGCCAGCCAGCAGCCCGGTGCCGACTCGTTCTACTTCCTCGCCGACTATCACGCCCTGATCAAGTGCGACGACCCGCTGCGCATCCAGCGCTCGCGCCTGGAAATCGCCGCCACCTGGCTGGCCGGCGGCCTGGACCCGAACAAGGTCACCTTCTACCGCCAGTCGGACATTCCCGAGATCCCCGAGCTGACCTGGTTGCTGACCTGCGTCGCCGCCAAGGGCCTGCTCAACCGCGCCCACGCCTACAAGGCCTCGGTGGACAAGAACGTCGAGGCCGGTGAAGACCCGGACGCCGGCGTGACCATGGGCCTGTTCAGCTACCCGGTGCTGATGGCCGCCGACATCCTGATGTTCAACGCCAACAAGGTGCCGGTCGGTCGTGATCAGATCCAGCACGTGGAAATGGCCCGCGACATCGGCCAGCGCTTCAACCACCTGTTCGGCCAGGGCAAGGACTTCTTCGCCCTGCCGGAAGCGGTGATCGAGGAAAGCGTGGCCACCCTGCCGGGGTTGGACGGGCGCAAGATGTCCAAGAGCTACGACAACACCATCCCGCTGTTCACCAGTGCCAAGGACATGAAGGATGCCATCTCGCGCATCGTCACTGACTCCAAGGCGCCGGGCGAAGCGAAGGATCCGGACAATTCGCACCTGTTCACCCTGTTCCAGGCTTTCTCGACGAGCGCGCAATGCGCCGAATTCCGCGAAGCGCTGGTGCAGGGCCTGGGTTGGGGCGAGGCCAAGCAGCGCCTGTTCCAGCTGCTCGACGGCCAGCTGGCCGAGAAGCGCGAGCACTACCACCAGCTGATTTCGCGCCCGTCGGATCTGGAGGACATCCTCCTGGCCGGCGCCGCCAAGGCCCGCAAGACCGCCACGCCGTTCCTCGAGCAGCTGCGTGAGGCGGTTGGCCTGCGTTCGTTCCGCACCACTGTGCAAGCCACCGCCGAAGTGAAGAAGAAGGCTGCCAAGAGCGCCCGTTTCGTCAGCTTCCGTGATGAGGATGGCAGTTTCCGCTTCCGCCTGCTGGCCGCCGACGGCGAGCAACTGCTGCTGTCGCGCAGCTTCGCCGATGGCAAGAGCGCCGGTGCTGTGAGCAAGCAGCTGCAGCAAGGTGGCGAGGCCGATGTGCGTGTTGAAGGCCTTGGCTTCAGCCTGTGGCTGGAAGGCGAGCCGGTTGCCGAAGGGCCGCAGTTCGACAATGCCGAAGCCCGTGACGGTGCTATTGCCACCCTGCGTGAGGCCCTGGCACCTCAGCAGGACTAAGGGTGGCGCATGGCACCGGCTTTGCCGGTGTTCGCCGGCAAAGCCGGCTCCTGCATGGTGTGATGCCTCTGTAGGAGCGGGTTTACCCGCGATCACTGGCCAAGCCAGTGCCACACGGCGCCTCGCTGTCTTCATTGAGGCATATTGACGCAAGTCGCATTGCCATTAAGCGGGCCGGTCGCTACAGTGACGGCCCGTTTTTTGTTGCCTCGCTAACGAAATCATGACTCCCCTAGAACGCTATCAAGCAGATCTGAAACGTCCCGACTTCTTCCATGACGCGGCGCAGGAAACTGCGGTGCGTCACCTGCAGCGCCTGTACGACGACCTGGTGCACGCGCAGAACAACAAGCCGGGCGTGTTCGGCAAGCTGTTCGGCAAGAAGGAGCAGACACCGGTCAAGGGCCTGTACTTCTGGGGTGGGGTAGGGCGAGGCAAGACCTACCTGGTCGACACCTTCTATGAAGCGCTGCCGTTCAAGCAGAAGATGCGCACGCACTTCCACCGCTTCATGAAGCGTGTGCACGAGGAGATGAAGACCCTCAAGGGCGAGAAGAACCCGCTGACCATCATCGCCAAGCGCTTCAGCGAAGAAGCCAAGGTGATCTGCTTCGACGAATTCTTCGTATCCGACATCACCGATGCGATGATCCTCGGCACCCTGATGGAAGAGCTGTTCAAGAACGGCGTTTCACTGGTGGCGACTTCCAACATCGTGCCGGACGGCTTGTACAAGGACGGCCTGCAACGTGCGCGCTTCCTGCCGGCCATCGCCATGATCAAGCAGTACACCGATGTGGTGAACGTCGACAGCGGTGTCGACTACCGCCTGCGTCACCTGGAACAGGCCGAACTGTTCCACTTCCCGCTCGACGCCGCCGCCCACGAGAGCCTGCGGGCCAGTTTCAAGGCGTTGACCCCGGAGTGCACCCAGGCCGTCGAGAATGACGTGCTGATGATCGAAAACCGTGAAATCCACGCCCTGCGCACCTGCGACGATGTCGCCTGGTTCGACTTCCGCGCCCTGTGCGACGGCCCACGCAGCCAGAACGACTACATCGAACTGGGCAAGATCTTCCACGCCGTGCTGCTGAGCAACGTCGAGCAGATGGGCGTGACCACCGACGACATCGCCCGCCGCTTCATCAACATGGTCGACGAGTTCTACGACCGTAACGTGAAGCTGATCATCTCGGCGGAAGTGGAGCTGAAGGACCTGTACACCGGTGGGCGCCTGAGCTTCGAGTTCCAGCGCACGCTCAGCCGTCTGCTGGAGATGCAGTCCCACGAGTTCCTGTCGCGGGCGCACAAGCCATAAACCATTGCTGTCGTGGGAGCGGGGCAAGCCCGCTCCCACGACAGAAGGCTCAGGCCTCCTGCATGAACTGCTGCCGATACTGGTTCGGCGACAGCTCCGTGTGCTGGCGGAACAGCCTGGCAAAGAAGCTCGCGTCGTCGTAGCCCACCTCGTAGCTGATGGTCTTGATGCTCTTGCGCGTGCTCGACAGCAGGCCCTTGGCAGTCTCGATGCGCAGGCGCTGCAGGTAATGCAGCGGCTTGTCGCCGGTGGCGCCCTGGAAGCGGCGCATGAAGTTGCGGATGCTCATGCCGTGGTTGCGGGCCACGTCCTCGAAACGGAACTTGTCGGCGAAGTGCTCTTCGAGCCAGTGCTGGATCTGCAGGATGATCAGGTCCTGGTGCAGCTTCTGCCCACCAAAGCCCATGCGCCCCGGCGTGTAGCTGCGCTGTACCTCGTAGAGGATGTCGCGGGCCACGGCGCGGGCCACGTTGGCGCCGCAGAAGCGCTCGATCAGGTAGATGTACAGGTCGCAGGCCGAGGTGGTGCCGCCTGCGCAATAGAGGTTGTCGGCGTCGGTGAGGTGCTTGTCCTGGTTCAGGCGGATCTTCGGGTAGCGCTCGGCGAAGTTGCTGAAGAAGCGCCAGTAGGTGGTCGCCTCCTTGCCATCGAGCAGGCCGGATTCCGCCAGCCAGAACACCCCGCTGGCCTCGGCGCACAGCACCGCGCCCCGAGCATGCTGGGCGCGTAGCCAGGGCAGTACCTGGGGGTAACGCTGCAGCAGGTTGTCGAAGTCGTCCCAGAAGGCCGGGAGAATGATCACATCGGCGTCGTTCAGGCCACTGTCGACCGGCAACTGCACATTGCTGAAGCTGTCCACGGGCAGGCCGTCGGGGCTCACCAGGCCGATTTCGAACATCGGCTGCAGGCCCAGGCCCAGCTGCTTGCTGTAGCGCAGGCTGGCGAGATGGAAGAAGTCCTTGGCCTGCATCAGTGTCGAAGCGAACACTTTATCAATGGCCAGGATGCTGACGCGCCGCAGCGACGCGGAGGGTTGGGTAAACATCATTGTCATTGTTCTTATAGGGTAGAGTGGTCAATCACCGGCTGGATCGTCTTATTTTTTGGCGATTGTGTCTACCCCGATGCACGGCAGTGCCTTCTTCGCGGCTGAAGCCGTTCCTACAGAATGGGCGCTGAACCCTGTAGGAGCGGCTTCAGCCGCGATTTGGTTCAAGGCGCCGGGTTGGGCTGCTCCTGGTGAATCGCCTCGATCGCCGCCAGCAGTTCATCACCCAGGTTCAACGCCAGGCTGTCGATATTGCTCTGCAACTGTTCCACCGTCGTCGCGCCGATGATGTTGCTGGTCACGAACGGCTGGCGCGTCACGAACGCCAGGGCCATCTGCGCCGGGTCCAGGCCATGCTCGCGGGCCAGTTGCACATAACGGCTGCAGGCCGCCACCGTCTGTGGGTTGGAGTAGCGGGCGAAGCGGCTGAACAGGGTCAGGCGACCAGCGGCCGGGCGGGCGCCATTCTCGTACTTGCCCGACAGCATGCCAAAGGCCAGCGGTGAGTAAGCCAGCAACCCGCACTGCTCGCGGATCGCCACTTCCGCCAGGCCCACCTCGAAGCTGCGGTTGAGCAGGTTGTAGGGGTTCTGTATCGACACCGCGCGCGGCCAACCGCGGCTTTCGGCCAGGTGCAGGAACTTCATCGTGCCCCACGGCGTTTCGTTGGACAGGCCGACATGGCGGATCTTGCCGGCGCGCACCTGTTCGTCAAGCACTTCCAGGGTTTCTTCCAGTGGCGTGAAGATGTCCTGGGGCAGGTGCTGGTAGCCCAGCTTGCCGAAGAAGTTGGTGCTGCGCTCGGGCCAGTGCAGTTGATACAGGTCGATGCGGTCGGTCTGCAGGCGTTCCAGGCTCGCGTCCAGCGCCGCGACGATGTGCTGGCGGTTGTGCTTGAGCTGGCCATCGCGGATGTGGCTGATGCCGTTGCCGGGGCCGGCGACCTTGCTGGCCAGCAGCCAGTCGTCACGGTCGCCATTTTTCGCGAACCAGTTGCCGATGATGCGTTCGGTGGCGGCATAAGTTTCCGGGCGCGGTGGCACCGGGTACATCTCGGCGGTGTCGATGAAGTTGATGCCGGCTTGCTTGGCCAGTGCGATCTGGGCGAAGGCCTGCTCCTGGGTGTTCTGCTCGCCCCAGGTCATGGTGCCCAGGCACAGGGCGCTGACATTGAGGTCGGTACGACCGAGCTTGCGGTATTCCATCGTGGAGCGGCTCCTGGGCAAAGATAGCCATAAAAGCAGGTTGAAATTTTTTGCGCAATCTGGATAATTCTGCCCCTCTCCGTGTGGCGGAAGTGATGCACCACCACGCAGGATGAACCCCGTCGAACATTGGCGTGCCCGACCCGAGCCCCCAAAAGCGTCAGTGTTCGGCTGCGCGCTTGCCCTTGGCAAGTTGTGCACTATCCAGTAAGATTCGCCGTCTATTTTTCGCTGGGCGGCCTCTGAGGCTTTAGAGAATGAAAACTTTTACTGCTAAACCGGAAACAGTAAAGCGCGAGTGGTTCGTAGTCGACGCCGCTGGTCAGACCCTGGGTCGTCTGGCTACCGAAATCGCTAGCCGCCTGCGTGGCAAGCACAAGCCAGAATACACCCCTCACGTTGACACCGGCGACTACATCGTCGTCATCAACGCCGAGCAGGTTCGTGTGACTGGTGCCAAGTCTTCCGACAAGATGTACTACTCCCACTCCGGCTTCCCGGGCGGTATCAAGGAAATCAACTTCGAGAAGTTGATCGCCAAGGCCCCTGAGCGTGTTATCGAAACCGCGGTCAAAGGCATGCTGCCGAAGAACCCGCTGGGTCGCGACATGTACCGTAAGCTGAAAGTGTACGCGGGTGCTGCTCACCCACACACTGCTCAGCAGCCTCAAGAACTGAAGATCTAACGGGATAGTTCATTATGTCGGCGACTCAAAACTACGGCACTGGCCGTCGCAAGACCGCAACCGCACGCGTTTTCCTGCGTCCGGGTACTGGCAACATCTCCATCAACAACCGTTCTCTGGACGTGTTCTTCGGCCGCGAAACCGCTCGCATGGTTGTTCGCCAGCCGCTGGAACTGACCGAAACCGTTGAGAAATTCGACATCTACGTCACCGTTTCCGGTGGTGGTGTCAGCGGTCAGGCCGGTGCAATCCGCCACGGCATCACCCGCGCCCTGATGGAATACGACGAAACCCTGCGTGGCGCCCTGCGTCGTGCTGGCTACGTCACCCGCGACGCCCGTGAAGTCGAGCGTAAGAAAGTGGGTCTGCGTAAAGCGCGTAAGCGTCCTCAGTACTCCAAGCGTTAATACCGCTTCGGCAGTCGAAAAAAGCCCGGTTCCTTGGAACCGGGCTTTTTTTATGTCTTGAACTAACCTGTCAGCTAGTCCGTGGTTGTTTGCCGCATAGACACAGATCAAGCAAAGCGAGGGTTGCACCCCAACTAGCGGGTAATCACCTTGTCAGTGTGTGGATTTGTTCCTTACCATTGCGGCCAATTTTTAGTGCCACAGACATACCTAAGTAGATGCCTGTTAGAGCAGGCCAAGCAAGCTGATGGGAGAGGACTGAATGAGCAATGACGGCGTCAACGCAGGCCGGCGCCGCTTCCTCGTAGCCGCGACATCCGTGGTCGGGGCAGCGGGGGCAGTGGGGGCTGCGGTACCGTTCGTAGGGTCATGGTTTCCCAGTGCCAAGGCGAAAGCCGCGGGTGCACCGGTGAAGGTCAATATTGCCAAGGTCGAGCCCGGGCAGCAGATGGTGGCTGAGTGGCGTGGCCAACCTGTATTCATCGTGCGGCGAACGGAAGAGATCCTCGGTAATCTGAAAAAGATCGCCGGTGAGCTCTCCGACCCTGAGTCCAAGGCGTCGGTGCAGCCCACCTACGTCGACCCGCAGAACCGTTCGATCAAGCCCGAGATTCTCGTCCTGGTCGGCCTGTGCACCCACCTGGGTTGCTCGCCGACGTTCCGTCCTGAAGTCGCCCCGGCCGACCTCGGTCCGAAATGGGTCGGTGGCTACTTCTGCCCGTGCCACGGTTCGCACTACGACCTGGCGGGCCGTGTCTACAAGTCCCAGCCGGCACCGCTGAACCTGCCAGTGCCACCGCACTCGTACGAGTCGGACGATCTCATCGTCATCGGCATCGATCAGGAGAAAGCATGATGAGCAAGTTCATGGAGTGGATCGATGCGCGCTTCCCCGCGACGAAAATGTGGGAAGACCATCTGAGCAAGTATTACGCGCCCAAGAACTTCAATTTCCTGTATTTCTTCGGCTCCCTGGCACTGCTGGTGCTGGTCAACCAGATCGTCACCGGCGTGTGGCTGACCATGAGCTTCACCCCCTCGGCGGAAGAGGCCTTCGCCTCGGTCGAGTACATCATGCGCGACGTCGAGTACGGCTGGATCCTGCGCTACCTGCACTCCACCGGCGCCTCGGCATTCTTCATCGTGGTCTACCTGCACATGTTCCGCGGCCTGCTCTACGGCTCCTACCAGAAGCCCCGTGAGCTGGTCTGGCTGTTCGGCATGCTGATCTACCTGGCGCTGATGGCCGAGGCCTTCATGGGCTACCTGCTGCCGTGGGGCCAGATGTCGTACTGGGGGGCCCAGGTGATCATCTCGCTGTTCGGTGCGATCCCGGTGATCGGCGGCGACCTGACTCAATGGATCCGCGGTGACTACCTGATTTCCGGCATCACCCTGAACCGCTTCTTCGCCCTGCACGTGGTGGCTCTGCCGATCGTCATCCTCGGTCTGGTGGTGCTGCATATCCTGGCGCTGCACGAAGTGGGTTCGAACAACCCGGATGGTGTGGACATCAAGAAGAAAAAGGACGAGAACGGCATTCCGCTGGATGGTATCCCGTTCCACCCGTACTACACCGTCAAGGATATCGTCGGCGTGGTGGTGTTCCTCTTCGTGTTCTGCGCGGTGGTGTTCTTCTTCCCGGAAATGGGCGGCTACTTCCTGGAAAAACCGAACTTCGAGCAGGCCAACGCCTTCAAGACGCCTGAGCACATCGCACCGGTGTGGTACTTCACGCCGTTCTACGCGATCCTGCGCGCGGTTCCCGACAAGCTGTTCGGTGTTATCGCCATGGGTGCCGCGATCGCCGTGCTGTTCGTGCTGCCCTGGCTCGACCGTAGCCCTGTGCGCTCCATGCGCTACAAGGGCTGGCTGAGCAAGATCTTCCTGCTGGTGTTCTGCGTGGCCTTCGTCATCCTCGGCGTGCTGGGCGTGCTGGCGCCAACGCCGGGCCGGACCTTGCTGTCGCAGGTGTGTACGGTGCTGTACTTCGCCTACTTCCTGCTGATGCCGTTCTACACAAGGCTTGAGAAGACCAAACCGGTTCCGGAAAGGGTGACTGGCTGATGAAAAAGTTGATTGCAGTATTTTTGCTGGCACTGATGCCTGGCCTATCCTTCGCTGCCGAACACAGCCTGGAGCTGGACAAGGTCGATGTCGACCTGACCGACAAGGCCGCCCTGCAGGACGGCGCGCGTACCTTCGCCAACTATTGCATGGGTTGCCACAGCGCCAAGTTCCAGCGTTACGAGCGGGTAGCCGACGATCTGGGGATACCCCACGAGCTGATGCTCGAGAACCTGGTGTTCACCGGTGCCAAGATCGGCGACCACATGAAGATCGGCATGCAGCCGAACGATGCCAAGACCTGGTTCGGCGCGGCGCCACCCGATCTCACCCTGGTCGCCCGGGTGCGTGGCAACGACTGGCTGTACACCTACCTGCGCAGCTTCTACGAGGATCCGGCGCGCCCCTATCGGGTGAACAACAAGGTATTCCCCAATGTGGGCATGCCCAACGTGCTGGTCGGGCTGCAAGGCAACCAGGTGATCGGTTGCAAGCAAGTGCAGACCGTGATCGACGGCAAGAAGCAATTCGACCCGCTGACCGGCAGCCCGTTGACCCATGAAGCATGCGACCAGCTGACCGTCGAGGAGAAATCCGGTACCCTGACCACCGAGCAGTTCGACGAGAAGGTCAAGAACCTGGTGACCTTCCTGGCCTATTCGGCCAACCCGGTCAAACTGGAAAGCCAGCGCATAGGCACCTATGTCCTGCTGTACCTGGCTTTCTTCTTCGTGTTCGCCTACTTGCTCAAGCGCGAATACTGGAAGGACGTGCACTGATCACGCAGTAGTTTCTGGTAGTTGAACGCGCCCGGGGCGCCTGGCAGACATGCCAGGGCGCCCCGGGCGCGTTTTCATTTAGAGTTTTACAAGCATCCCGTGCGAGGAGGCGCTACATGGGCGCAACCAACAGGTTAGCCTGCTATTCCGACCCCGCTGATCATTATTCTCATCGGGTACGCCTCGTGCTCGCGGAGAAAGGCGTCACGGTGCAGATCATCGATGTCGACCCCAAGCGTCTACCGCCCAAGCTGGTTGAAGTGAACCCCTACGGCAGCCTGCCGACCCTGGTCGATAGAGACCTGGCGTTGTACGAGTCATCGGTGGTGATGGAGTATCTCGAGGAGCGCTACCCGCACCCGGCGCTGATGCCGGTCTATCCGGTGGCCCGTGGCAACAGCCGGCTGCTGATGCATCGCATCCAGCGCGACTGGTGTGCCTTGGCCGACACGGTGCTCGATACCCGCAACAGCGACGCGGTGCGCGCCCAGGCGCGCAAGGAGCTGCGTGAGAGTCTTACAGGGGTGGCGCCGCTGTTTGGCGAGATGGCCTGCTTCATGAGCGAGGAGCAAAGCCTGGTCGATTGCTGTCTACTGCCCATCCTCTGGCGTTTGCCGGTGATGGGTATCGAATTGCCGCGGCAGGCCAAGCCGCTGCTGGATTACATGGAGCGACAGTTCGCCCGCGAGCCTTTCCAGGCGAGCCTGTCCGCTACCGAACGTGAAATGCGCAAGGTTTAAAAAAGGAGCCGTTGATGAACTCCAGTCGCCCTTATCTGGTTCGAGCGCTGTACGAGTGGATCGTCGACAACGATTGCACCCCCCATATGCTGGTCAATGCCGAGTATCCGGCCGTCCAGGTGCCCCAAGGTTTCGCCAGTGATGGCCAGATCGTGCTGAACATCTCCCCAAGCGCCGTGCGCAGCCTGCACATGGACAATGAGGCGGTGAGCTTCGAGGGGCGCTTCGGTGGCGTGGCCCACACGCTGTATGTACCAATCGGCGCGATCCTGGGCATCTACGCCCGGGAGAATGGCCAGGGCATGGTCTTCGAGCTCGAGCCGCCACTCGACGATGAAGATGACCTGCCGGCTGATGAGGGGGTCGAACCGAATGACGATGGTCCGCCGGAGGGTGGTGGCCAGCCGCCACGTCCGAGCGGTCGACCCAGCCTCAAGGTGGTCAAGTAACAAAAAAGGCGATCCGGATGGATCGCCTTTTTTGTTACTGCTGTCGGATCACAGGTCCTTGATGCTTTGTACCTGGTCCTTGTTGATGCGGGTCGGCTTGCCGTCCAGCTGCTTGAACTCGTAGAAGCCCGAGGCGCGGTCGAATTCCGGCGTGTCGGTGGTCTGCAGTTCGCGGCCATCGTTGAGGGTGATCACGCTCGGGGTGGAGCAGCCGGCCAGGGTGGCGAAAGCGCCGATGAGCAGGGCGGGCAGCAGAAGCTTCTTCATGAGTGTTTCCTGGTTCTCGAGGGTTGTTCGCCGGCAAGGCGGCTCCTGCGCAGGTCTGCAGGAGCCGCCTTGGCGGCGAAGGGGTCAGTCGATGTATTCGAACAGCTTGACGATCTTCTGCACGCCCGAGACGCCCTGTACCACATTGGTGGCGGCGTTGGCCTCTTGCTGCCTGACCAGGCCGAGCAGGTAGACGATGCCGTTTTCGGTGATCACCTTGATGCGTGAACTGGGAACGCTCTCGTCGGTCAGCATCTGGGTCTTGATCTTGGTGGTCAGCCAAGCGTCGTTGTTGCGCGCGAGGATGGAAGAAGGCTGGATGACCTGCAGCTCGTTGTGCACCTTCTTGACCCGCTGGACCTGGCTGGCGGTCTGCTCGGCCAGGGACTTGAGGTCGGCGCGCGGGGTCTGGCCGGCGAGCAGTACAACGCCGTTGTAGCTGCTGACGACGATGTGCGAACCCTTGTCCAGCTCAGGGTTGGCCTTGGCAATGTTGACCGAGACCTTGGTTTCGATCAGCGAATCGTCGATCTTGCTGCCGATGGTGCGGGTGCCGCGGTCATCCTCGATGGGCGAGTTGCGGGTCGAGGTCAATACCGAGCTGCAGCCGGAGAGGCTCAGGCACAGGGTGAGGGCCATCAGGCCGAGACGCTTGGGGATCATTCTTCACTCCCGAACAGTTGGCTGTCGATCAGGTCGCACAAGCAGTGGATCGCCAGCAGGTGGACTTCCTGGATGCGTGCGGTGACCGTCGAGGGAACGCGGATCTCCACGTCCTCGGGCAGCAGCAGTGACGCCATGCCGCCGCCGTCGCGGCCGGTCAGGGCGACGACAATCATTTCGCGGTCATGGGCGGCCTGTATCGCCTGGATCACGTTGGCCGAATTACCGCTGGTGGAGATCGCCAGCAGGACGTCGCCGGGTTGGCCCAGGGCGCGAATCTGCTTCGAAAAGACTTCGTTGTAGCTGTAGTCGTTGGCGATCGAGGTGAGCGTGGAGCTGTCGGTGGTCAGGGCGATGGCTGGCAGGCTCGGGCGCTCGCGCTCGAAGCGGTTGAGCAGCTCCGAGGAAAAGTGCTGGGCGTCGCCGGCCGAGCCGCCATTGCCGCAGGCGAGCATCTTGCCGTCGCTGAGCAGGGCGTTGACCATGACCAGGCTGGCCTGCTCGATGTGGGGTGCCAGGATGTCCATTGCCTGTTGCTTGGTGTCGATGCTGGCCTGGAACAGCCGGCGAATTCGGGATTGCATGTCCATCTGGGTGACCTTAAGTAGGGCGGTGGCTGGCGCGACGCGCGACAGGGACCAGCCCGCGAAACATAGAGCTTGGAATTCGGATAGGGTTCAGCATTCGAAGGCGTTTTTCAGCCATTGAAGCGGTTGCCCCGCGTGCCCCTGGCCCTGCAGGGCGACAACATCGAAGCGGCAGGGTTTTTTGGCCCAGCGGGGTTCGCTCTGCAGGAAAAGGTTGGCGGCAAGCGTCAGTCGCTTCTGCTTGCGCCCATCGATACTGCCGAGCGCGCCACCAAAGCCCGCGTGCAACCGATAGCGGACTTCGACGAATACTACTGTATCGGCATCGAGCATGACCAGATCGAGCTCACCACCCTTGCATCGCCAGTTGCGGGCCAGCAGCCGCAGGCCCTGCCCTCGAAGGTGCTCGAGGGCGTGGTCTTCGGCGGCCTGGCCGGCGCAGGATGGCGACGCTTCGGGCATCAGCGAGGCGTATCCGGAAGGCGCTTGACCTGGCCGCCGGAGAACTCGGCCCAGGGCAATTGACGCTCGACACGCTGATTGGCGTTCATGCTCAGGCTGCCGGATTGGCCTTCGATTCGGTTGCCTGGCAGTGCCTT
This sequence comes from Pseudomonas entomophila, assembly GCF_018417595.1. Classification (NCBI taxonomy): domain Bacteria; kingdom Pseudomonadati; phylum Pseudomonadota; class Gammaproteobacteria; order Pseudomonadales; family Pseudomonadaceae; genus Pseudomonas; species Pseudomonas entomophila. The sequence goes on along the minus strand of NZ_CP070982.1, from coordinate 4,892,114 downwards.
GAGCTGGTCCAGGCGAGGGGCCAGGCTATAGGCATCGACGCCCATGGCGTACAGGCGGCCGAGGCTGCCCGCAGCCTGGGGCCACTGTTGCACCACCTGCTGGCGCAGGCTATTGGTGCTGTCGAGCAGCCACGGGGTTTCGCAGAAGCGAATGCCGTTCATGTCGTTGTACTGGTTGACGTCACCGCTGGCGCTGTAGAGGTTCGAGGTGGCGTAGACCGGTACGTCGCCGGCGTACTGGAAGTTGAGGGTGGGTTTGATCTGCTGGGCTTGCTGCGGGGTGGCGGCCAGGAAGATGAAGTCGATGTCCTGCCGGCGCGACGGTTGTGCGGCGATGTTGCCACCCACAGTGCTCTGCAGGCTCTTGGCGCGGCCTTCGCTCTGGCGCAACTGGAACAGCTCGGCGATCTGCTGGGCCAGGGCGACTGGCTGGGCGATGCGTTCGGCGGCGAGCAGGGTGCCACCATTGGTTTCCCAATCCTTGCGGAAGGCGGCGAGCACGCGATCACCCCATTCACCGCTCGGGACCAGCGCAACCGCGCGGGCCATGCCGTCGGCGCGGGCGCGGCGGGCGACTTCGCGGGCTTCGTCCTCGGCGGCGAGACCGAACTGGAACAGTTGTGGCGGTGCTTTCTGGCCGGCGTCGGCGTAGTTCAGCGCCAGGGTGGTGATGGGCAGTTGCGGATAGGTGGCGAGCTTCTTCACCAGGGGTTTCTCCAGCGGGCCGACGACCAGTTGCACGCCAGCGGCCTGGGCCTGGCGGTAGAAGTCATCGAGCGAGGTGATGCGCGAGCTGTCGAACACCTGTACGGCAGGTGCCGGCTGGCCACCTTGCTGGGCCTGGAAGTGGGCGGCCATGAAGCCGTCGCGCAGGGCGCGGGCAACGCCTGCAAGCTGGCCTTCCTGCGGCAGCAGCAGGGCGATCTTGGTCAGTGGCTGGCTAGCCAGTTCCTTGAGTTTGGTCAGGGCCACCGGCAGTTGTTTCGACGCCGGGTGGTCGGGGTGTTGCTTGCGCCAGGCGTCGATGGCCGCTTGCTGCTGCTCCAGGGTGCCAGCGCTCTTGACTGCGAGTGCCAGGCTGGTCCAGCCGGCGAGCGTCGCATCGCTGGAGGGCTGCTGCAGTTGTTCGGCGGGCAGCGAGGCGACCAGGGCCCAGATGGCGTCATTGTTGGTGGCGGCTGCCTGGCCGCTGAGCAGTGGGGTCAGCAGTACGCGCTGCTGGGCGGCTGCCAGGGCCTGGCCGTCGGCTTCCAGTGCGGCGGCATGCACGCTGTAGGTGCGTGCCTGCTGTTCCTCAGGTAGTTCGCCGACGCGTTGCAGGCTCGGGTGGGCGAGGGCGGCAAGGGCGGCCTTGGGCTGGTTGCGGCTCATGGCCAGTTCGGCGGCCAGCGTGGAGGCGAACACTTGCTGCGCGGGCTTGAGCGAGTCCAGCGGCACCTGCTCGAGAATGCGGGCGGCGCGGGGGAAGTCCTTTTGCTTGTAGGCCAGGTCGGCGGCGCTCAGGCGCAGCAGCGCGGCGTCTTCAGCTGACTTGCTGGTGGCTGCCTTGTCGAGCAGTTGCTCGATGCTGGCGTCCGGGGTGCGTGGCAGTTCGCCCAGGCTGGATGAGGGCGAGCTGGCGCAGGCTGCCAGCAGGGCAGCGAGGCAGAGGGCTGTGAACAGCCGCAGGCAAGCGATCATGTAAAGGTCCTGTTACTCGATCAAGTTGGCCGACAATTGTACCCAAGCGGCGGTCCGGGCGCGATCTTGCCGATGCCGAACCTTCACTATAGGTGGCACTGGGCAGGTGAGCGGTGAAGTTCGTTGCGCCCTGTTACCGGCGCTCGGGCTACAATGGCGCCTTTGATCCGAAATGCAGGTGTGCGCAGTGACTGATGTTGCAGGGGCTTCGAAATCCACCATGGGAACGCTGTATGTGGTCGCCACGCCCATCGGCAACCTCGACGACATGAGCGCCAGGGCGCTGAAAGTGCTGGCCGATGTCAGCCTGATTGCCGCAGAGGACACTCGCCACTCGGTGCGCCTGCTCCAGCATTTCGGTATCGACACGCCATTGGCGGCCTGCCATGAGCACAACGAACGCGACGAAGGCAGTCGCTTCATCACCCGTTTGCTGGCCGGTGACGATGTGGCGTTGGTGTCCGATGCCGGTACGCCGCTGATTTCCGACCCGGGCTATCACCTGGTGCGCCAGGCGCGGGCGGCGGGTGTGCAGGTGGTGCCGGTGCCGGGTGCGTGTGCGCTGATCGCGGCGTTGTCGGCGGCGGGGCTGCCGTCGGACCGGTTCATCTTCGAGGGCTTCCTGCCGGCCAAGACAGCAGGGCGTCGGGCACGCCTGGAGCAAGTGAAGGAAGAACCGCGCACGTTGATTTTCTACGAGGCCCCGCATCGAATCCTGGAGTGCCTGGAGGATATGGAGGCGGTATTCGGTGGTGATCGGCCGGCGGTACTGGCGCGTGAAATCACCAAGACTTTCGAGACGCTGAAGGGCTTGCCGCTGGCCGAGCTGCGGGCGTTCGTGCAGGGCGACAGCAATCAGCAGCGGGGCGAATGCGTGGTGCTGGTGGCCGGTTGGAGCGCGCCTGAAGGTGAGCAGGCGATCAGCAACGAGGCGCAGCGTGTTCTGGATCTGCTGTTGGGAGAAATGCCGTTGAAGAAGGCTGCGGCACTGGCGGCCGAGATCACAGGGGTGCGCAAGAACCTGCTCTATCAGTTGGCGTTGGATAAACAGAAAGCCAGCTAATCGGGGCTTTCGAGGTGTTCGACGGTCAAGTTGCAGCGCCCATGAGATCGAGCACCGCCCGCGCGGCGCTCTATCTCAAGAATGCTGCAAGGCTGTCTCCAAACACCTGGCCGCCATCACGTGGTCAAGGAACTGTCCGGGGTTGCGGTGATGGCTAAGTGGTATTATTGTTACATCGCTTGTTCTTGAGCGCGCCTGCCGGTAATCTTGTCGGCGGAGAGTCGATCGGACAGTCGCTGCCGTCTTTTGTTCCGCAAGAGGCGGGGGAGGAAAGTCCGGGCTCCATAGGGCAGAGTGCCAGGTAACGCCTGGGAGGCGCGAGCCTACGGAAAGTGCCACAGAAAACAACCGCCTAAGCGCTTCGGCGCCGGTAAGGGTGAAAAGGTGCGGTAAGAGCGCACCGCACGACTGGCAACAGTTCGTGGCTAGGTAAACCCCACTCGGAGCAAGACCAAATAGGGTTCCATACGGCGTGGCCCGCGTCGGAACCGGGTAGGTTGCTAGAGGCGTCCAGTGATGGCCGTCGTAGAGGAATGACTGTCCTCGACAAAACCCGGCTTACAGATCGACTCTCCACCTCTCCCTCCCTGCTTGATTCGATAGCAGAAGCGCCTTGGTAATACCGAAAAAATCTTACTCTTAATAAATTACTTTAACTCTGCGCTCTATCCGCTTGAGTGGGTTTGATTTTTCTCGTCAGTTTTTCTCTTTCACACTCCTTTCACCTTCCAATGTTGCGCTAAATCGCCGTCCTGTAAGGGTTTTCCTTATGAACGTGCCTTGACGGTGTGGCGGGCGGATTCCTATAGTGTGCGCAAGTGGCAGAAAGTGGGATGAAGTGGGTTTTCTGGCACAAAAAAGCTAACATTGTGGGGAATCGCAGCCGTGTTCCGCGGAGCCAACGCCGTCAGCCTCGATGCCAAGGGCCGTCTCGCCATGCCGAGCCGGTACCGTGACGAGCTCGATTCGCGTTGCAATGGTCAGTTGATCGTGACCATCGACGCCGTTGACCCCTGCTTGTGTGTTTATCCCCTCGATGAGTGGGAACAGATAGAAGCCAAGTTGCGCGCCTTGCCGTCTTTGCGTGAGGAAAACCGCCGCCTGCAGCGTTTGCTGATCGGTAATGCGGTTGACCTGGAGCTCGACGGCAGCGGGCGTTTCCTGGTGCCGCCCCGCCTGCGCGAGTACGCCAAGCTCGACAAGAAGGCGATGCTGGTGGGGCAGCTGAACAAATTCCAGCTGTGGGACGAGGATGCCTGGAACGCGGTTTCGGCAGCCGACCTTGCAGCTATCCAACAACCGGGCGCCATGCCCGATGATTTGCGTGACCTGATCCTGTGACCATAGATAGCGGCTTCAACCACATCACCGTCCTCCTCGACGAAGCCGTCGAGGCATTGGCCCTGCGCGCCGACGGTTGCTATCTGGACGGCACCTTCGGGCGTGGCGGCCACAGCCGCCTGATCCTGAGCAAGCTCGGGCCGCAAGGGCGGCTGCTGGGGTTCGACAAGGATCCACAGGCGATTGCCACAGGGCAAGCGCTGGCGGCCGAAGACGGCCGCTTTGTCATTGTGCAGCGCAGCTTTGCCGAGTTGGGTTCTGAAGTCGCGGGGCGTGGTCTGGCCGGCAAGGTCAGCGGTATCCTGCTCGACCTCGGGGTGTCGTCGCCACAGCTGGATGACCCGGAGCGTGGCTTCAGCTTCCTCAATGACGGCCCGCTCGACATGCGCATGAACCCGAACCAGGGTATCAGCGCCGCCGAATTCATCGCCACCGCGCCTGTGGAGGAAATCGCCCGGGTGTTCAAGGAGTATGGCGAAGAGCGTTTTGCCGGGCGTATGGCCCGTGCGGTGGTGGAGCGTCGTGAAAAGCAACCGTTCACCCGCACTGCTGACCTGGCTGAGGTGCTCAAGGTCGCCAACCCAGCCTGGGAGAAGGGCAAGAACCCAGCGACCCGCGCGTTTCAGGGCCTTCGCATCCACGTCAACAACGAGCTGGGCGATCTGGAGACCGGTCTTGAGGCGGCGCTCGATGCGCTGGAGGTCGGCGGGCGTCTGGCTGTGATCAGCTTCCATTCCCTTGAAGACCGCATCGTCAAGCTGTTCATGCGCAAGCTGGTCAAGGGCGAGGCGGACAACCTGCCGCGCAACCTGCCGGTGCAGCACAAGACGTTCGAGCCGAAGATCAAGCTCATCGGCAAGGCGCAATTCGCCTCCGAGGCAGAGCTCAAGGCCAACCCGCGGTCGCGCAGCGCCGTGATGCGGGTGGCGGAGAAGCTGCGGTGAGCCGGCTGTTCGCCAAACCTTTGCCAGGCGGAAGCTTCCTGATGCTTTTGCTGTTCGTCGGTGTTCTGGTTTCGGCCATTGCCGTGTCTTACAGCGCCCACTGGAACCGCCAGTTGCTCAACACCCTGTACGGTGAATTGAGCGAGCGCGACAAAGCGCAGGCCGAATGGGGCCGCCTCATTCTTGAACAAAGCACCTGGACTGCCCACAGCCGGATCGAGACGTTGGCCAGCGAACAGCTGAAGATGCGCGTGCCGGCCGCTGACGAAGTACGGATGGTGGCGCCATGATGAAGCTCGAAGGCGCACTCTACCCCTGGCGTTTCCGCGTGGTCGTCGGCCTGCTGGCGTTGATGGTCGGCGCCATTTGCTGGCGCATCATCGACCTGCAGGTGGTCGATCGCGACTTCCTCAAGGGGCAGGGCGATGCCCGCAGCCTGCGGCATATCCCGATCCCCGCGCACCGTGGCCTGATCACCGACCGCAACGGCGAGCCGCTGGCCGTGAGCACGCCGGTCACCACCCTTTGGGCCAACCCCAAGGAGATGCAGGTGGCCAAGGACCGCTGGCCGCAGCTGGCCGCCGCCCTTGGGCAGAACCCGCAGCAATTGATCGAGCGCCTGACCCAGCAGGCCAGCAAGGAATTCATCTACCTGGTCCGTGGCCTGACCCCGGAGCAGGGGCAGCAGGTGCTCGACCTGAAAGTGCCCGGCGTGTATGGATTGGAAGAGTTCCGCCGCTTCTATCCGGCCGGTGATGTCACCGCGCACATGGTCGGTTTCACCGACCTGGACGACCACGGTCGCGAAGGGGTCGAGCTGGCCTACGACGAATGGCTGGCCGGCGTGCCCGGCAAGCGACAGGTGATCAAGGACCGGCGCGGCCGGCTGATCAAGGATATCCAGGTAACCAAGAACGCCAAGGCCGGCAAGACCTTGGCGTTGTCGATCGACCTGCGCCTGCAGTACCTGGCCACGCGCGAGCTGCGCAACGCCATCGCCGAGCAGGACGCCAAGGCCGGTAGCCTGGTGATCATGGACGTCAAGACCGGCGAGGTCCTGGCCATGGTCAACCAGCCAACCTACAACCCCAACAACCGCCGCAGCATGTTCCCGGCGGCGATGCGCAACCGGGCGATCATCGACGTCTTCGAGCCAGGCTCCACGGTCAAGCCGATCTCCATGAGCGCCGCGCTGCAGAGCGGCCGCTGGAAACCCACCGACAAGGTCGAGGTGTATCCGGGCAGCCTGCAGATCGGCCGCTACACCATCAAGGACGTATCGAAGAGCGAGGGCCCGATCCTCGACCTGACCGGCATCCTGATCAACTCCAGTAACGTCGGCATGAGCAAGATCGCCTTCGATATCGGTGGCGAGGCCATCTACCGGGTAATGTCGCAGGTTGGCCTCGGGCAGTACACCGGGTTGGGTTTCCCTGGCGAACGCGTCGGCAACCTGCCCAACCACCGCGAATGGCGCAAGGCCGAGACGGCAACCCTGTCGTACGGCTATGGCGTCTCGGTGACCGCCCTGCAACTGGTGCATGCCTACGCCGCCCTGGCCAACGACGGCAAGATGGTGCCGTTGTCGATTCTCAAGGTCGACAAGGCGCCGGAAGCGGTGCAGGCCATCCCGAAAGAAACCGCCGAAACCGTGCAGGGCATGCTGCAGCAGGTGATCGAGGCGCCGCGCGGTGTGTTCCGCGCCCAGGTGCCGTTCTATCACGTGGCCGGCAAGTCCGGTACGGCGCGTAAAGCCACCGTCGGTTCCAAGGGTTACACCGAGAACGCCTACCGCTCCCTGTTCGCCGGTTTCGGCCCGATGAGCGACCCGCGCTACGCCATCGTCGTGGTCATCGACGAGCCCGGCAAGGGCGGTTACTTCGGCGGCCTGGTCTCGGCCCCCGTATTCAGCAAAGTGATGTCGGGCACCCTGCGCCTGATGAACGTACCGCCGGACAACCTGCCGCCGCCTTCGACGCAGCAAGCCAGCGCAGTACCCGCCAAGGGAGGGCGAGGTTGATGACGATGCCATTGAGCAAACTGTTCGCCCATGCCAGCCGCGATCCGCTGATCCGCGAGCTGACACTGGACAGCCGCGCCGTGCGCCCGGGCGATCTGTTCCTGGCTGTGCCTGGCACTAAGGTCGACGGCCGCGCCCATATTGCCGACGCCCTGGCCCGTGGCGCCGCCGCAGTCGCCTACGAAGAGCAGGGCGCCAGTGTGCTGCCGATCACCGAGGTGCCTCTGATTCCGGTCAAGGGGCTGATTGGCCAGTTGTCGCAGATCGCTGGACGCTTCTATGGCGAGCCGAGTCGTCAGCTGGAGCTGGTCGGTGTCACTGGAACGAACGGCAAGACCAGCGTCACTCAACTGCTGGCCCAGGCGCTCGACGCCCTTGGGCAGCGTTGCGGCTTGATCGGCACCCTGGGTACCGGCTTCTATGGCGAGCTGCAGAGCGGCCGCCTGACCACGCCGGACCCCATCGCCGTGCAGGCGACGCTCAATGATCTGAAAAAAGGCGGCGCCAAGGCCGTGGCCATGGAGGTTTCCTCCCACGCCCTCGAGCAGGGCCGGGTCGCTGCGCTGGACTTCGACATCGCGGTAATGACCAACCTGTCCCGCGACCACCTTGACTACCACGGCAGCATGGAGGCCTACGAGGCCGCCAAGGCCAAGCTGTTCAACTGGTCGAGCCTGCGTGCACGTGTGGTCAACCTGGACGACGACTTCGGCCGTCGCCTGGCCGAGGCCCATGGCCAATCGCGCCTGATCAGCTACAGCCTGCAGGACCCGGCAGCGACGCTGTTCTGCAAGCAGGCCATCTTCAACGACGATGGCGTGCGCGCCGTGATCGTGACCCCGCAGGGCGAGCACGCTTTACGCAGTCGACTGCTGGGGCGTTTCAACCTGAGCAACATGCTCGCGGCCGTGGCCACTTTGCTCGCACTGGACTATCCACTGGACGAGATTCTCAAGGTCACCCCGCAGTTGCACGGGCCGATCGGTCGCATGCAGCGCCTGGGTGGCGGTGACAAGCCGTTGGTGGTGGTCGACTATGCCCATACACCGGATGCCCTGGAGAAAGTGCTGGAGGCCCTGCGCCCGCACGCCCACGGCAAGCTGCTGTGCCTGTTCGGCTGCGGTGGCGACCGTGACAGCGGCAAGCGTCCGCTGATGGCGGCAGTGGCCGAGCGCCTGGCCGATCGCGTGCTGGTCACCGACGACAACCCGCGTACCGAAGACCCGCTACGCATCTTCGATGACATTCGCCCTGGTTTCGCCAAGCCCGACGACGTCGAGTTCGTCGCCGGCCGAGGCGAGGCCATCGCCCACCTGATCGCCACTGCCGCCGCCGACGATGTCATCGTCCTGGCAGGCAAGGGGCATGAGGATTACCAGGAGATCAATGGCGAACGCCATGACTTCTCCGACCTGGTCGAAGCCGAGAAGGCACTTGCAGCCTGGGAGGCTCCACATGCTTAAGCCCATGACACTCAACCAGCTGACCACGGCACTGGGTGCTCGCCACGTCGGGGCCGATGCCAGCTTCACTGGCGTCAGCATCGACAGTCGCAGCGTTGGTGCGGGGCAGCTGTTCGTTGCGCTGGCCGGCCCGCGTTTCGATGGCCACGACTACCTGGCCGATGTGAAAGCCAAGGGGGCTGTCGCCGCGCTGGTCGAGCGCGAGATCGCCGATGTCGACCTGCCGCAGTTGGTGGTTGCCGATAGCCGCCTGGCCCTGGGGCAGCTCGGTGCGTTGAACCGTGCGGCTTTCGACAAACCGGTCGTCGCCATCACCGGCTCCAGCGGCAAGACCACGGTGAAGGAAATGCTCGCGGCGATCCTGCGTACCCGTGGTCCGGTACATGCTACCCGCGGCAATCTGAACAACGACCTGGGCGCGCCGCTGACGCTGCTGGAGATCGCCCCCGAGCACAGCGCCGCGGTCATTGAGCTGGGCGCTTCGCGTATTGGCGAGATTCGCTATACCGTCGGTTTGACCAAGCCGCAGGTGGTCATCATCAACAACGCCGGGACTGCCCATGTTGGCGAGTTCGGCGGTCCGGAGAAGATCGTCGAAGCCAAGGGCGAAATTCTCGAAGGCCTGGGCGAGGGTGGCACGGCCATTCTCAACCTGGCCGACAAGGCCTTCGACATCTGGCGCAAGCGTGCGGGGACCCACCGGATCCTGAGCTTTGCACTGGACAACCCACAGGCCGATTTCCACGCCAGCGACATCGGTCGCGACGCCCGTGGCTGCCCGTCGTTCACCTTGCACGGTCCGGACGGCAGCGTCCCGGTGCAATTGAACCTGCTGGGCATCCACAACGTCAGCAATGCCCTGGCCGCCGCCGCCGCCGCCCATGCCGTTGGTCTGAGCCTGAGTGGCATCGCCGCCGGCCTGAATGCCGTGCAACCGGTCAAGGGCCGTACCGTGGCGCAGGTCGCCCCCAGCGGCGCGCGGGTGATCGACGACAGCTACAACGCAAATCCCACCTCCATGTGCGCGGCCATTGATATACTCGCCGGCTTTTCCGGACGCACCGTCCTGGTGCTCGGGGATATCGGCGAACTGGGGCAATGGGCGGAGGAAGGCCACCGTCAGGTGGGCGACTACGCGCGTGGCAAGGTCGACGCGCTGTACGCGGTGGGCAACAACATGGTCCATGCGGTCAAGGCGTTCGGCGAAAAAGGGCGCCATTTCGCTACTCAAGCTGAGCTGATCGATGCCGTTCGCGCGGAAGCAGCCAGCGACACCACTATCTTGATCAAGGGCTCGCGCAGCGCTGCGATGGAAAACGTCGTGGCCGCACTGTGCGGTGCCAGCGGGGAGAAACATTAATGCTGCTGCTGTTGGCTGAGTATCTGCAACAGTTCCACAAGGGCTTCGCGGTCTTCCAGTACCTCACGCTGCGCGGAATCCTGGGTGTGCTGACCGCGTTGTCCCTGGCCCTTTGGTTGGGCCCGTGGATGATCCGTACCCTGCAGATCCGCCAGATCGGTCAGGCCGTGCGTAACGACGGCCCGCAATCGCACCTGTCGAAGTCCGGCACCCCCACCATGGGTGGCGCGCTGATCCTGTCTGCCATCGCCATCAGCACCCTGCTGTGGGCCGATCTGACCAACCGCTACGTGTGGGTGGTCCTGATCGTCACCCTGGCGTTCGGCGCCATCGGCTGGGTCGACGACTACCGCAAGGTGATCGAAAAGAATTCCCGCGGCCTTCCGAGCCGCTGGAAGTATTTCTGGCAGTCGGTGTTCGGCCTGGCCGCGGCGATCTTCCTGTACAAGACCGCTCCCACCAGCGTCGAGACCACGCTGATCATCCCGATGCTCAAGGACCTGGCCATCCCGCTGGGGGCCGGGTTCATCGTGCTCACCTATTTCGTCATCGTCGGTTCCAGCAACGCGGTCAACCTGACCGACGGCCTCGATGGCCTGGCGATCATGCCGACGGTGATGGTCGGCGGCGCCCTGGGCATCTTCTGCTACCTGTCGGGCAACGTGAAGTTCGCCGAGTACCTGCTGATCCCCTATGTGCCGGGCGCGGGCGAGCTGATCGTGTTCTGCGGCGCGCTGATCGGCGCGGGCCTGGGTTTCCTGTGGTTCAACACTTACCCGGCCCAGGTGTTCATGGGCGACGTTGGCGCGCTGGCGCTGGGCGCGGCGTTGGGCACCATCGCCGTGATCGTCCGCCAGGAAGTCGTCCTGTTCATCATGGGCGGCGTGTTCGTGATGGAAACCCTGTCGGTGGTCATTCAGGTGGCGTCTTTCAAACTCACCGGCAAGCGTGTGTTCCGCATGGCGCCGATCCATCATCACTTTGAACTCAAGGGCTGGCCCGAGCCGCGCGTGATCGTGCGCTTCTGGATCATCACCGTGATCCTGGTGCTGATCGGCCTTGCCACCCTGAAACTGAGGTAAACGAGCGTGTCACTGATCGCTTCCGACCAATTCCGCATCGTTGTCGGCCTCGGCAAGAGCGGCATGTCCCTGGTTCGCTTCCTGGCGAGCCGGGGCATTGCCTTTGCGGTCGCCGACACCCGCGAGCAACCGCCGGAACTGGACACCCTGCGCCGTGACTACCCGCAGGTGGAAGTGCGTTGTGGCGAGTTGGACGTGGACTTCCTCTGCCGCGCCAACGAACTGTACGTGAGCCCCGGTCTGGCCCTGGCCACCCCGGCCCTGCAGCAGGCGGCGGCACGCGGCGTGACGCTGTCCGGTGATATCGAGCTGTTCGCCCGCCACGCAAAAGCGCCGATCATCGCGATCAGTGGCTCCAACGCCAAGAGCACCGTGACCACCCTGGTCGGCGAGATGGCCGCCAAGGCAGGCAAACGTGTGGCGGTGGGTGGCAACCTGGGCACGCCGGCGCTGGACCTGCTCGACGACAGCGTTGAGCTGTACGTGCTCGAATTGTCCAGCTTCCAGCTGGAGACCACCGACCAGCTCAACGCTGAAGTGGCCACCGTGCTGAACATCAGCGAAGACCACATGGATCGCTACAGCGGCCTGCCGGCCTATCACCTGGCCAAGCACCGGATCTTCCGCGGTGCCCGCCAGGTGGTGGTGAATCGCCAGGATGCCCTGAGCCGTCCGCTGCCGGTCGAAGGTCGCCCGAGCTGGAGCTTTGGTCTGAATGCGCCGGACTTCAAGTCCTTCGGTCTACGGGACGTCGACGGCGAGAAGTACCTGGCCTTCGAATTCCAGACGCTCATGCCGGTGCGTGAGTTGAAGATCCGTGGCGCCCACAACCAGAGCAATGCCCTGGCCGCGCTGGCCCTTGGTCATGCCGCCGGTCTGCCGTTCGAGCCCATGCTCGAGGCATTGCGCGAGTTCAAGGGCCTGGCCCATCGCTGCCAGTGGGTCCGTGAACGCAATGGCGTGAACTGGTACGACGATTCCAAGGCCACCAACGTCGGTGCCGCCTTGGCCGCCATCGAAGGCTTGGGTGCCGATATCGAGGGCAAGCTGGTGCTGATCGCCGGTGGCGATGGCAAGGGCGCAGACTTCGCCGCCTTGCGCGAGCCGGTGGCCCGGCATTGCCGCGCCGTGGTGCTGCTTGGCCGTGACGCCGAGCGCCTGGCCGAAACCTTGGGCGATGCCGTGCCGCAAGTGCGGGTCAAGACCCTCGACGAAGCCGTGCAACGCTGTGCCGAACTCGCCCAGCCAGGTGATGCAGTGCTGCTGTCACCTGCCTGCGCCAGCCTCGACATGTTCAAGAACTTCGAAGAACGCGGGCGCCTGTTCGCGCAGGCAGCGGAGGGGCTGGCATGATCTTCGGCATCCTCAAACCCTACCCGTCGCCGCTGATCAGCGGCCGTGGCATCGACCTGGACTTCCCGCTGCTGGCCGGCTGCCTGGCGCTGCTCGGCCTGGGCCTGGTGATGATCACTTCGGCCTCCTCGGAAGTGGCCGCGGTGCAGTCGGGCAACCCGCTGTATCACATGATCCGTCACCTGGTGTACGTCACCCTCGGCCTGGGCGCCGGGGTGATGACCATGATGGTGCCGATCGCCACCTGGCAGCGCATGGGTTTCCTCATGCTGATCGGCGCCTTCGGCCTGCTCGTACTGGTGCTGGTACCGGGCATCGGCCGCGAGGTGAACGGTTCGATGCGCTGGATCGGCTTCAGCTTTTTCAACGTCCAGCCCTCCGAGATCGCCAAGGTCTTCGTGGTCATCTACCTGGCCGGCTATCTGGTGCGCCGGCAGACCGAGGTGCGCGAGAGCTGGATGGGCTTCTTCAAGCCGTTCATCGTGCTGTTGCCGATGGCGGGCCTGCTGCTGATGGAGCCGGACTTCGGTGCCACGGTGGTGATGATGGGCGCTGCGGCGGCCATGCTGTTCCTCGGTGGGGTGGGGCTGTTCCGCTTCTCGCTGATGGTGGTGCTGGCGGTCATTTCGGTGGTGGTCCTGGTCCAGGCCCAGCCTTACCGGATGGCGCGCCTGATCACGTTTACCGACCCCTGGTCCGACCAGTTCGGTTCCGGCTACCAGCTGACCCAGGCACTGATCGCCTTCGGCCGCGGCGAATGGCTGGGCGTGGGCCTGGGCAACAGCGTGCAGAAACAGTTCTACCTGCCCGAGGCGCACACCGACTTCGTGTTCTCGGTGCTGGCCGAGGAACTGGGCGTGGTCGGCTCGCTGCTGACCATCGCGCTGTTCGTCTTCGTCACGGTTCGTGCCCTGTACATCGGCCTGTGGGCGGAGAAGGCCAAGCAGTTCTTCGCCGCCTACATGGCCTTCGGCCTGTCGTTCCTGTGGATCGGCCAGTTCCTGATCAACATCGGCGTGAACGTCGGCCTGCTGCCCACCAAGGGCCTGACCCTGCCATTCCTCAGCTACGGGGGCAGTTCGCTGGTGATCTGCTGCGCCTGTGTGGGGCTGTTGCTACGGATCGAGTGGGAAAGCCGCACGCACCTGGGCAGCGAGGAACATGAATTCAAGGAGAGCGATTTTGCCGAGGAGACCAGCCATGGCCGCTGACGGCAAGAACGTGTTGATCATGGCCGGCGGCACCGGGGGGCATGTGTTCCCGGCCCTGGCCTGTGCCCGCGAGTTCCAGGCCCGTGGCTACAGCGTGCACTGGCTGGGCACCCCGCGTGGTATCGAAAACGAGCTGGTGCCCCAGGCGGGGTTGCCGTTGCACCTGATCCAGGTCACCGGCCTGCGTGGCAAGGGCAAACTGTCGCTGCTCAAGGCGCCGTTCACCCTGGTCAAGGCGGTGCTGCAGGCGCGGCGCATCGTACGTGAACTCAAGCCGGTCTGCGTGATCGGCTTCGGTGGTTATGTGACCGGCCCCGGCGGCGTCGCCGCGAAGCTGTGCGGCGTGCCGCTGGTCATTCACGAGCAGAACGCCCGCGCCGGCACCGCCAACCGCCTGCTGGTGCCACTGGCGGCCCGCGTCTGCGAAGCGTTCCCGGGCACCTTCGAGGCCAGCGACAAGCTGCGTACCACCGGCAACCCGGTGCGCCCGGAGCTGTTCATGGATGCGCAGCGCGCGCCCCTGGCCGAACGCCGTGCGCGCCTGTTGGTCATGGGCGGCAGCCTGGGTGCGGAACCATTGAACAAATTGTTGCCTAAGGCCTTGTCCGAGGTGCCCGCGAGCCTGCGGCCAGAGGTGTTCCACCAGGCCGGCAAGAACCACGCGCCGACCACCGCCGAGCGTTATCACGAGGCGGGTGTCGAGGCTCAGGTAGAGCCGTTTATCAAAGACATGGCCCACGCCTATGGCTGGGCCGACATGGTGGTGTGCCGGGCCGGCGCCCTGACCGTCAGCGAGCTCGCGGCGGCGGGCTTGCCCTCGATGCTGGTGCCCTTGCCCCACGCGATCGACGACCACCAGACCCACAACGCCCAATATCTGGCTCGTGAAGGCGCCGCCTTCCTGATGCCGCAAGCGACAACTGGCGCAGCGCAGCTCGCTGAACGCCTGAACGAGGTGCTGATGCAACCCGAGAAACTCAACACCATGGCCGGCACCGCGCGTCGCCTGGCCAAACCTGCCGCAACCAGCACCGTGGTCGATATCTGCCTGGAGGTGGCCCATGGTTGAGAGCCAGAAAGCCATGCCGCAACCGAAGATGGGCCGTATCCGTCGCATTCACTTCGTCGGTATCGGCGGCGTGGGCATGTGCGGCATCGCCGAGGTGCTGTTGAACCTGGGCTATGAAGTGTCCGGTTCCGACCTCAAGGCTTCGCCGGTCACCGAGCGCCTGGAGTCGTTCGGCGCCGAGATCTTCGTCGGCCACCGTGCCGAGAACGCCGCCAGCGCCGACGTGCTGGTGGTGTCCAGCGCGATCAACCCGGCCAACCCGGAAGTCGCCACCGCGCTGGAGCGCCGTATTCCGGTAGTGCCGCGTGCCGAAATGCTCGCCGAGCTGATGCGCTATCGCCATGGCGTGGCCGTTGCCGGTACCCACGGCAAGACCACCACCACCAGCCTGCTGGCCTCGGTGTTTGCAGCGGGCGGCCTGGACCCGACGTTCGTCATCGGCGGTCGTCTGACTGCGGCGGGCACCAATGCCCAGCTGGGCACCAGCCGCTACCTGATCGCCGAAGCCGATGAAAGCGACGCCAGCTTCCTGCACCTGCAGCCGATGGTCGCCGTGGTCACCAATATCGACGCCGACCACATGGCCACCTACGAAGGTGACTTCAACAAGCTGAAGAAGACCTTTGTCGAGTTTCTGCACAACCTGCCGTTCTATGGGCTGGCGGTGATGTGCCTGGACGACCCGGTCGTGCGTGAGATCCTGCCGCAGGTCAAGCGCCCGACCGTCACCTATGGCTTTAGCGAAGAGGCCGACATCCGCGCCATCAACGTGCGCCAGCAGGGCATGCAGACCCACTTCACCGTGCTGCGCCGCGACTGCGAGCCGCTCGAGGTGTCGGTGAACATGCCGGGCAACCACAACGTGCTCAATGCCCTGGCCACCATCGCCATCGCCACCGACGAAGGTATCAGCGACGAAGCCATCGTCCAGGGCCTGTCCGGCTTCCAGGGCGTCGGCCGACGCTTCCAGGTGTATGGCGAGCTGCCAGTCGATGGTGGCAGCGTGATGCTGGTCGACGACTATGGTCACCACCCGACCGAGGTCGCTGCGGTGATCAAGGCCGTGCGTGGCGGCTGGCCGAGCCGCCGCCTGGTCATTGTCTACCAGCCACACCGCTACAGCCGCACCCGCGACCTGTATGACGATTTCGTACAGGTGCTGGGCGATGCCAACGTGCTGCTGCTGATGGAGGTCTACCCGGCCGGCGAAGAGCCGATCCCCGGTGCCGACAGTCGCCAGCTGTGCCACAGCATCCGCCAGCGCGGCAAGCTCGACCCGATCTACATCGAACGTGGCGCCGAACTCGCGCCGCTGGTCAAGCCGCTGCTGCGCGCCGGCGACATCCTGATCTGCCAGGGTGCCGGTGATGTCGGCGGCCTGGCTCCGCAATTGATGAAAAGCCCGCTGTTCGCAGGCGCCAAGCAGGAGAAGTCGAAATGACCAGCGCCTACGACAAGCTTCACTCCACCCTCGACGTCAAGGCCTTCGGCCGTGTCGCCGTGCTCTACGGCGGCAAGAGCGCCGAGCGTGAGGTCTCGCTGAAATCCGGCGCGGCGGTGATCGAAGCGCTGACCAGCGCCGGTGTCGACGTGGTCGCCATCGATGTGGGCGACGATCTGCTGGATCGCCTGCAACGCGAGCAGATCGACCGCGCCTTCATCATCCTCCACGGCCGTGGCGGTGAAGACGGCAGCATGCAGGGCCTGCTCGAATGCCTGGGGATCCCCTACACCGGCAGCGGCATCCTCGCCTCGGCACTGGCCATGGACAAACTGCGCACCAAGCAGGTGTGGCAGAGCCTGGGTATCCCCACGCCACGCCACGCGGTGCTGGCCAGCGAGCAGGACTGCGTTGCCGCCAGCGCGGAACTGGGTTTCCCGTTGATCGTCAAACCTGCCCATGAAGGTTCGAGCATCGGCATGGCCAAGGTGAACAGCGAGCAGGAACTGGTCGCCGCCTGGAAAGACGCCGCCAAGTACGATTCGCAAGTGCTGGTCGAGCAGTGGATCCATGGCCCGGAGTACACCATCGCCGTGCTGCGTGGCCAGGTGCTGCCGCCGATCGCGCTGGGCACCCCGCACGTGTTCTACGACTACGACGCCAAGTACATCGCCAATGACACCCAGTACCGCATCCCGTGTGGCCTGGACAGTGTCAAGGAGCAAGAGCTGATCGACCTGACCGCGCGCGCCTGCGATGCCATCGGCATCGAGGGTTGGGGCCGGCTGGACGTGATGCAGGACGAGCAGGGCCGGTTCTGGCTGCTCGAAGTCAACACCGCACCCGGCATGACCGACCATAGCCTGGTGCCCATGGCGGCCCGCGCGGCCGGCCTGGACTTCCAGCAGTTGGTGCTGGCGATCCTCGCCGACAGCGTAGCGACGCGAGGTTAACCCCCATGCAAGGCGCGATGGTACGTCAGCAGCAACCCGTTACCGGCCGTAGCAAGCCGGTGCCGCGTGGCGCCAGCCGACTGGTGGCCGACGAGCCCGTATCGGCGCGCCTGCCTCGCCCGAGTTTTGGTGGCTTCAAGCGCCTGCTGTGGCCGGTGCTGCTGGTGGCGGCGGGCTTTGGCGCCTACGAAGGCGCCATTCGCCTGATGCCTTACGCCGATCGCCCGATCACCAAGATCGCCGTGCAGGGCGACCTCAGCTACATCAGCCAGCAGGCGGTGCAGCAACGGATCGCCCCCTACGTGGCGGCAAGCTTCTTCACCGTCGACCTGGCGGCGATGCGTGTGGAACTGGAACAGATGCCATGGATCGCCCACGCCGAAGTGCGTCGGGTCTGGCCGGACGAGGTGGTGATTCGTCTGGAAGAACAGTTGCCGGTGGCACGCTGGGGCGACGAGGCCTTGCTCAATAACCAGGGCCAGGCTTTCACCCCGCGCGAGCTGGCCAACTACGAGCACCTGCCGCAGCTGTTCGGGCCGCAGCGCGCTCAGCAACAAGTCATGCAGCAGTATCAGGTATTGAGCCAGATGCTGCGCCCCATGGGCTTTTCCATCGCTCGCCTGGAGCTGCGCGAGCGAGGCAGCTGGTTCCTGACCACCGGTGCGGGCAGCGCCGGGCCGGGTATCGAGCTGCTGTTGGGGCGCGACCATCTGGTGGAGAAGATGCGCCGTTTCATTGCCATTTACGACAAAACGCTTAAAGACCAGATCACCAATATCGCCCGCATCGATCTGCGTTACGCCAATGGACTTGCCGTTGGCTGGCGGGAACCGAATGCACCGACGACGGCCCAACCCGCCGTTGCGAAGAATTAGAGAGAGGCAGGACCATGGCAAACGCGCATAGCGGCAAAATGATCGTCGGGCTGGACATCGGCACCTCCAAGGTGGTGGCGCTGGTGGGTGAGGTCGGCGAGGACGGCACCCTGGAGATCGTGGGCATCGGCACCCATCCATCGCGCGGCCTGAAGAAGGGCGTGGTGGTGAACATCGAGTCGACCGTGCAGTCGATCCAGCGCGCCGTGGAAGAGGCCCAGCTGATGGCCGGCTGCCGTATCCACTCGGCGTTCGTCGGCGTGGCCGGCAATCACATCCGCAGCCTGAACTCCCACGGTATCGTCGCTATCCGCGACCGCGAAGTCAGCACCGCCGACCTCGAGCGCGTGCTTGACGCCGCCCAGGCCGTGGCCATCCCGGCCGACCAGCGGGTGCTGCACACCCTGCCGCAGGACTACGTGATCGACAACCAGGAAGGCGTGCGCGAGCCACTGGGCATGTCGGGCGTGCGTCTGGAAGCCAAGGTCCACGTGGTCACCTGCGCGGTCAACGCCGCGCAGAACATCGAGAAGTGCGTACGCCGCTGCGGCCTGGAAATCGACGACATCATCCTCGAGCAGCTGGCCTCGGCCTACTCGGTGCTGACCGACGACGAGAAAGAGCTGGGCGTGTGCCTGGTGGACATCGGTGGCGGCACCACCGACATCGCCATCTTCACTGAAGGTGCGATCCGCCACACCGCGGTGATCCCGATCGCCGGCGACCAGGTCACCAACGACATCGCCATGGCCCTGCGCACCCCCACGCAGTACGCCGAGGAAATCAAGATTCGCTATGCCTGCGCCCTGGCCAAGCTGGCCGGTGCCGGCGAGACGATCAAAGTGCCGAGCGTCGGCGACCGCCCGCCGCGCGAGCTGTCGCGCCAGGCCCTGGCTGAAGTGGTGGAGCCGCGTTACGACGAGCTGTTCACCCTGATCCAGGCCGAGCTGCGTCGCAGCGGCTTCGAGGACCTGGTGCCGGCCGGCATCGTCCTCACCGGCGGCACCGCGAAGATGGAAGGCGCCGTGGAACTGGCCGAAGAGATCTTCCACATGCCGGTGCGCCTGGGCGTGCCGCACAGCGTTCGGGGGCTGAGCGACGTGGTGCGCAACCCGATCTATTCCACCGGTGTGGGCCTGCTCACCTACGGTCTGCAGAAGCAGTCCGAGGACCCGTCCCTGACCGGTATCAGCAACAGCAGCAACAACAGCTATGGCGATGAACCGAAGGCCCCGGTGCTTGAACGACTCAAGCGTTGGGTCCAGGGCAACTTCTAAGTTTCAAAGCAGTAGTGGTAGGCGCAACAACTAGAGAACTGTAAGGAGAGGGAAAATGTTCGAGCTCGTAGACAACGTCCCGCAAAGTCCGGTCATCAAGGTGATCGGCGTCGGTGGTGGCGGCGGCAACGCAGTCAACCACATGGTCAAGAGCAACATTGAAGGTGTGGAGTTCATCTGCGCCAACACTGATGCCCAGGCGCTGAAAAACATTGGTGCGCGCACCATCCTGCAACTGGGTACCGGCGTGACCAAGGGCCTGGGCGCTGGCGCCAATCCGGAAGTCGGCCGCCAGGCCGCGCTGGAAGACCGTGAACGCATCGCCGAAGTGCTGCAGGGCACCAACATGGTGTTCATCACCACTGGCATGGGTGGTGGTACCGGTACCGGTGCAGCGCCGATCATCGCCGAAGTGGCGAAGGAGATGGGCATCCTCACCGTCGCGGTGGTGACTCGTCCGTTCCCGTTCGAGGGCCGCAAGCGCATGCAGATCGCCGACGAAGGCATCCGCATGCTGGCCGAGAGCGTCGACTCGCTGATCACCATCCCCAACGAGAAGCTGCTGACCATCCTGGGCAAGGATGCAAGCCTGCTGTCCGCCTTCGCCAAGGCTGACGATGTACTGGCCGGTGCCGTGCGCGGCATCTCCGACATCATCAAGCGCCCGGGCATGATCAACGTCGACTTCGCCGACGTGCGCACCGTGATGGGCGAGATGGGCATGGCGATGATGGGTACCGGCTGCGCCAGCGGCCCGAACCGTGCCCGCGAGGCCACCGAGGCGGCGATCCGCAACCCGCTGCTCGAAGACGTCAACCTGCAGGGTGCCCGCGGCATCCTGGTGAACATCACCGCAGGCCCGGACCTGTCGCTGGGTGAGTACTCCGACGTGGGTAGCATCATCGAGGCCTTCGCTTCCGACCACGCGATGGTCAAGGTCGGCACCGTGATCGATCCGGACATGCGCGACGAACTGCACGTGACCGTTGTGGCCACTGGCCTGGGCGCGCGCATCGAGAAGCCGGTCAAGGTGGTCGACAACACTCTGCAGACCGCTCAGCAGGTGTACGAGGCCTCCAACCCGGCCCCGGTTCGCCAGGAGCAGTCGGCGGTGAACTACCGTGACCTGGAGCGTCCGACCGTGATGCGCAACCAGGCGCACGCGGGTGCAGCGGCGGCAGCTAAACTCAACCCTCAGGATGATCTGGACTACCTGGATATCCCGGCGTTCCTGCGTCGTCAGGCCGATTGATGGAATTTATCAGGGGTATTAGGGTGATTGGTGTTCAGCAAAGGCCGGGTCTGTTATCATCCCCAGCCTTTGTTGATACCTGTTCGCAATTTGCGCTGAAGCGGCCAATGCCATGATTAGACAACGCACCCTGAAGAATACCATCCGTGCCACGGGCGTCGGCCTGCACTCCGGGGAGAAGGTCTACCTGACCCTCAAGCCTGCGCCTGTCGATACCGGCATCGTCTTCCGTCGCGCCGACCTTTCTCCCGTCGTGGAGATCCCGGCGCGCGCGGCCAACGTCGGTGAGACCACCATGTCCACCACGCTGGTCAACGGTGACGTCAAGGTCGATACGGTCGAGCACCTGCTCTCCGCCATGGCGGGCCTGGGCATCGATAACGCCTACGTCGAGCTCTCCGCCTCGGAAGTGCCGATCATGGATGGCAGCGCCGGACCCTTCGTATTCCTGATCCAATCGGCCGGCCTGGAAGAACAGGACGCACCGAAGAAGTTCATCCGCATCCTGCGCGAAGTGACAGTGGAAGACGGCGACAAGCGCGCCACTTTCCTGCCGTTCGACGGGTTCAAGGTGAGCTTCGAGATCGACTTCGATCACCCGGTCCTCAAGGGCCAGACCCAGAGCGCGTCTGTAGACTTCTCCAGCACCTCGTTCGTGAAAGAAGTCAGCCGCGCGCGGACCTTCGGGTTCATGCGTGACATCGAGTACCTGCGCAAGCACAACCTTGCGCTCGGCGGCAGCGTCGAGAACGCCATTGTCGTCGATGAGACTGGCGTGCTCAACGAAGACGGCCTTCGCTCCGAAGACGAATTCGTCAAGCACAAGATCCTCGATGCCATTGGTGATCTCTACCTGCTGGGCAACAGCCTGATCGGCGAGTTCAAGGGCTACAAGTCCGGCCATTCGTTGAACAATCAGTTGCTGCGCAAGTTGATCGCAGAAACAGATGCCTGGGAAGTGGTGTTTTTCGAAGATGCCAGCACGGCACCGATCTCGTACATGCGCCCTGTTGCGGCCGTGTAAGTTCGAACACTCTCTCTAGTGATTGAGGCCACCTTCGGGTGGCCTTTTTTATTGGCCGCAGGCTGCCAACCACTCGTTGATTCACGCAGACTTGTAGGAGCGGCTTTAGCCGCGAACACCGGCTATAGCCGGTGCCATGCATCGTGTCGCTTGCTTCGCGGCTGAAGCCGCTCCTACAGGGTCAACCTTTGGCCTGTGCGTGCGCTGCCAGCCGCTCCAGTGCCGCCCGCAACTTCGGATCACTGATGCCGTCAGCCGATCCGCGGATGCTTTCGGCGGCATGCTCCGACAGCTCCGGCCCTTGGCCTCCACGCTTGGCAGGCACCAAGGGCGGTTGCACCTTGAACAGGATGCGTGACAGGTTGGCGAAGGCCTCCATGGCCTGCAACTGGCGCTGCAGGCGCTTTTGCTGGTAGCGCAGGCGGGTCGCCCAGTGGCCGTCGGTAACCACCAGCAACAAAGTACCCTCTTTCCAGGACGCCACATGGCAGTGCTCGCGGGCGGCCGGCTGCAACTGGCTTTCCAGCAGACGCTGCAGGTGCTCCAGGCGTTCGGCCTGGTTGAGCAGCAGGCGCAGCGGGCGGGCCTGGCGCAGCAGGGCGGCGGGAGGGCGGGCAGGGGAGGGTTTGTAGGCCATGGGAGTGCGCAGGTGGTGACAAGATCGACAGTCTAACAGATGCCCTTGTGCTGGCCTCTTCGCGGGAAGGCTGTGCTATCTCAAAATCGGCGCCGTACCCGTAGGAGTCGGCTTTGCCGGCGAAAGGGCCCGCACAGACACCGGCAGAGCTTGGATATTGATGCAAGTCATTCTCGATACGTTTCATCTTCCCGCACCTTGAACTTGCGCGAAAAGCCCCTATGTTAGTCAGGCCCCCTAAAAGCGCTGTGCCAGCATCGTGGAAATCCACCACTTTCCTCACCATCGTTTCCGGGTAGAATGCTCGTTCGCATGCGGCCTCAGGGCTGCACGGGCGACTCATGGGGCCGCCCTCCATCCCTACGTGTGGAAGATCCTGCCGATATGTTTGCGCCTTTGTTAAAAAAACTTTTTGGAAGCAAGAACGAGCGTGAAATCAAACGCATGCTCAAGACGGTAAGCGCCGTCAATGCTCTCGAAGAGAAGATGGTGGCCCTCTCCGACGAGCAGCTGCGGGGCAAGACCGCAGAGTTCAAGGAGCGCCTGGCCAAAGGCGAATCACTGGACCAGCTGTTGCCTGAAGCCTTCGCCGTGGCCCGCGAGGCCGGCAAGCGCGTGATGGGCATGCGCCACTTCGATGTCCAGCTGATCGGCGGCATGACCTTGCACGAAGGCATGATCGCAGAAATGCGCACCGGTGAAGGCAAGACCTTGGTCGGTACCCTGGCCGTCTACCTGAACGCGCTGTCCGGCAAGGGCGTGCACGTGGTCACGGTGAACGACTACCTGGCCCGCCGCGACGCCAACTGGATGCGCCCGCTCTACGAATTCCTCGGCCTGACCGTGGGCATCGTCTCGGCCTTCCAGCCGCCTGAAGAGAAGCGCGCCGCCTACGCCGCCGACATCACCTACGGCACCAACAACGAATTCGGTTTCGACTACCTGCGCGACAACATGGCGTTCAGCCAGGACGAGAAGTTCCAGCGCGAGCTCAACTTCGCGGTGATCGACGAAGTCGACTCCATCCTCATCGACGAAGCGCGTACCCCGCTGATCATCTCCGGCCAGGCCGAGGACAGCTCCAAGCTGTACATCGAGATCAACCGCCTGATCCCGCGCCTCACCCAGCACATCGAGGAAGTCGAAGGCCAGGTAACTCAAGAAGGCCACTACACCATCGACGAGAAGAGCCGCCAGGTCGAACTGAACGAGGCCGGCCACCAGTTCATCGAGGACATGCTGACGCAGTCGGGCCTGCTGGCCGAAGGCGAGAGCCTGTACTCGGCGCACAACCTGGGCCTGCTGACCCACGTCTACGCCGGCCTGCGCGCGCACAAACTGTTCCACCGCAACGTCGAGTACATCGTCCAGGACGGCCAGATTCTCCTGATCGACGAGCACACCGGCCGCACCATGCCGGGCCGCCGCCTGTCCGAAGGCCTGCACCAGGCCATCGAGGCGAAGGAAAACCTGAACATCCAGGCCGAAAGCCAGACCCTGGCTTCGACCACCTTCCAGAACTACTTCCGCCTCTATACGAAGCTGTCGGGCATGACCGGTACCGCCGACACCGAGGCGTTCGAGTTCGCCCAGATCTACAACCTCAACGTGATGGTCATCCCACCGAACAAGCCGTTGGCCCGCAAGGACTTCAACGACCTGGTGTACCTGACCGCCGATGAGAAGTACGCAGCGATCATCACCGACATCAAGGAAAGCATGGCCCTGGGCCGTCCAGTGCTGGTCGGTACCGCAACCATCGAAACCTCCGAGCACATGTCCAACCTGCTCAAGAAGGAGGGGATCGACCACAAGGTACTGAACGCCAAGTACCACGAGAAGGAAGCCGAGATCATCGCCCAGGCCGGCGCGCCGGGCGCGCTGACCATCGCTACCAACATGGCCGGCCGTGGTACCGACATCCTGCTGGGCGGTAACTGGGAAGCCGAAGTAGCCGCCCTGGACAATCCGACCCCTGAGCAGATCGCGCAGATCAAGGCCGACTGGCAGAAACGTCACCAGCAGGTGCTGGAGGCCGGTGGCCTGCACGTGATCGCTTCCGAGCGCCATGAGTCCCGTCGTATCGACAACCAGCTGCGTGGCCGTGCCGGCCGTCAGGGCGATGCCGGTTCCAGCCGCTTCTACCTGTCGCTGGAAGACAGCCTGATGCGTATCTTCGCCTCCGACCGGGTGAAGAACTTCATGAAGGCGCTGGGCATGCAGTCCGGCGAGGCGATCGAGCACCGCATGGTGACCAACGCCATCGAAAAAGCGCAGCGCAAGGTCGAAGGCCGCAACTTCGACATTCGTAAACAGCTGCTCGAATACGATGACGTGGCCAACGAACAGCGCAAGGTGATCTACCACATGCGCAACAGCCTGCTGGCGGCCCAGAACATCGGCGACACCATCGCCGAGTTCCGCCAGGAAGTACTCGACGCCACCATCAGCCAGCACATTCCGCCGCAATCTCTGCCTGAGCAGTGGGACGTGGCAGGCCTGGAGGCTTCGCTGGCCAGCGACTTCGCCATGAAACTGCCGATCCAGCAGTGGCTCGACGAGGACGACAAGCTCTACGAGGAAACCCTGCGCGAGAAGCTGCTGAACGAGATCACCAGCGCCTACAACGAGAAAGAGGACCAGGCTGGCGAGGACGCGCTGCGTACCTTCGAGAAGCAGATCCTGCTGCGCGTACTGGACGACCTGTGGAAAGACCACCTGTCGACCATGGACCACCTGCGCCACGGTATCCACCTGCGCGGCTATGCGCAGAAGAACCCGAAACAGGAGTACAAGCGCGAGTCGTTCACCCTGTTCCAGGAACTGCTGGAGTCTATCAAGCGCGACACCATCCGCGTGCTGTCGCACGTCCAGGTACGCCGCGAGGACCCGGCAGAAGAGGAAGCCCGCCTGCGCCGCGAAGCCGAGGAGCTGGCCAGCCGCATGCAGTTCCAGCACGCCGCCGCACCAGGCATGGAGAGCGACCTGCAGGCCAGCGAGGAGGGCGCCGAAGTCGCCGTCGCCACGGCGCCTGTGCGCAATGACCAGAAGCTGGGCCGCAACGAGCCGTGCTGGTGCGGTTCGGGCAAGAAGTTCAAGCATTGCCACGGTCAGATCGAGTAATCGACCCCACGTGACATCCGAGGGGCCGCGTTGCGGCCCTTTCGCGACACAAGGCCGCTCCCACAGGTACAGCGCTTGGCTCAAGAGCCACGCAGCCCCTGCAGGAGCGGCCTTGTGCCGCGAAGGGCTGCGCAGCGGCCCCCGCTCTTCCCTCAGGTAACCGGCCGACATTAAGATCGTCCGACGTCGTCACATCCCTTGTTTTCCATAGGAGCGCTCTAATGGCTGTTGGTCTTGGTCCCCTGCCCACCCTGCACCCGGTTCCCGGTTTCGAACTCGGTATCGCCTCGGCGGGCATCAAGCGCCCCGGGCGCAAGGACGTGGTGGTGATGCGCTGTGCCGAAGGCTCCAGCGTCGCTGGCGTGTTCACCCTGAACGCCTTCTGCGCCGCCCCGGTGATCCTCTCCAAGCAGCGCGTGCAGGGCACCGTGCGCTACCTGCTGACCAACACGGGTAATGCCAACGCCGGTACCGGCGCGCCAGGCCTGGCCGCGGCCGAGCGTACTTGCGCCAAACTCGCCGAGCTGGCCGGCGTGCCCGCTGAATCGGTGCTGCCGTTCTCCACCGGCGTGATTGGCGAGCCGCTGCCGGTCGAGAAGATCGAAGGCGCGCTGCAGGCCGCCCTGGACAATCTGTCCGAGAACCACTGGGCCGAAGCCGCCACCGGCATCATGACCACCGACACCCTGCCCAAGGGCGCCAGCCGTCAGTTCCAGTTCGATGGCAAGACCATCACCGTCACTGGCATCAGCAAGGGTGCCGGCATGATCCGCCCGAACATGGCCACCATGCTGGGTTACATCGCCACCGACGCCAAGGTCGCACCTGCGGTGCTCAAGGACCTGATGCTCGACGGTGCCAACAAGTCGTTCAACCGCATCACCATCGACGGCGACACCTCGACCAACGATTGCTGCATGCTGATCGCCACCGGCAAGGCCGACGTGCCTGAGGTTACCGAGGCCAGCGGTGCGTTGTTCGAAGCGCTGAAGAAGGCGGTGTTCGAGGTGTGCATGGAAGTGGCCCAGGCCATCGTCCGTGACGGTGAGGGCGCGACCAAGTTCGTCACCGTGCAGGTCAACGGCGGCGGCAATCACCAGGAATGCCTGGACGTCGGCTACGCCGTGGCGCACTCGCCGCTGATCAAGACCGCGCTGTTCGCCTCCGACCCCAACTGGGGTCGCATCCTCGCCGCTGTCGGTCGTGCCGGTGTGCCGGCGCTGGATGTCAGCCTGATCGACGTGTACCTGGACAACGTCTGCATCGCGAGCAAAGGCGGCCGCAGCCCGAGCTATACCGAGGAGCAGGGCTCGGCGGTGATGGCCCAGGAAGAGATCACCATCCGCATCGAGCTGGGCCGTGGCCAGTGCAGCGAAACCATCTGGACCACCGACCTGTCCCACGAGTACGTGAAGATCAACGCTGAATACCGTACCTGATTGACAGCCCTTTCGCGGGCAAGCCCGCTCCCACAGGTTCTGTAGGGGCCTGCTTGCCGGCGAAGGCTGTGCAGCAGCCCCTCGTATCCGAACCTGATGGAGCAGCTTCATGAGCTACCACCTGATCATCGGCGACAAGTTGTATTCCTCCTGGTCGCTACGCGGCGCCCTGGCCCTCGAACTGGCCGGCGCCCCCTACGAAGAAACCCTGGTCAAGCTCAACCAGCCAGACACCCGCCAGCGCCTCCTCGCGTTCTCGGCCACTGGCAAGGTGCCCTTGCTCAAGACCGAGCATGGCGTGATCGCCGACTCCCTGGCCATCGCCGAATTCCTCAACGAGCAATACCCCGAGGCCAGGCTCTGGCCCGAGGATGTTGCCGCCCGTGCCCAGGCCCGTTCGGCCTGCGCGCAGATGCACAGCGGCTTCTTCGCCTTGCGCGGCGCGATGCCTTTCGACCTGTCGCGCGACCAGGCGCTGGATGAGGTGCCACTGGACGTGCAGGTCGATATCGACCGCATCGTTGCCTTGTGGAACGAATGCCGCCTGGTGGCCAAGGACAGCGGCTCGTTCCTGTTCGGCCGGCCGACCCTGGCCGATGCCTTCTTCGCCCCGGTGGCCGTACGCCTGCGTACCTACCGTGTCGAAGTACCGGCCGCGGCGGCCGCCTACATCGAAACCATCTATCAATGGCCTGCGTTCCAGGCTTGGCAGACGGCTGGCCTGGCGGAGCGTGAAGGGTGAAGCGGATTCATGTGGTTGCCGCGGTCATTCGTGGCACTGACGGCCGTATCCTCATCGCCCGTCGCGCTGACACGCAACACCAGGGCGGCCTGTGGGAGTTCCCGGGTGGCAAGGTCGAGGACGGCGAGGGCGTCGAGGCGGCGCTGGCCCGCGAGTTGCGCGAGGAGCTGGGTATCGAGGTCACGCGTTCACGGCCGTTGATCAAGGTCAGCCACGACTATCCGGACAAGCAGGTGCTGCTGGATGTGCGCGAAGTTGACGCCTTCACCGGAGAACCCCATGGTGCCGAGGGCCAGCCGCTGGCCTGGGTAGCGCCGCGTGACCTGGGCCAGTACGAGTTCCCCGAGGCCAACAAGCCCATCGTCGCCGCGGCGCGCCTGCCTGATCAGTACCTGATCACGCCGGATGGCCTGGAGGTGCCGCAGCTGCTCAAGGGCATCCAGAAGGCGGTGGCCAGCGGGATCAGGCTGATCCAGCTGCGCGCCCCCGACATGTACGACCCCAAGTACCGCGATGTCGCGGTGGACGCGGTCGGGCTGTGTGCGGGCAAGGCACAACTGATGCTCAAGGGGCCGTTGGAGTGGCTGGGCGACTTCCCGTCGGCGGGTTGGCACCTGACCGCCGCGCAGTTGCGCAAGTATGCCGCGAAGGGCCGGCCGTTCCCGAAGGAACGCTGGCTGGCGGCATCCTGCCACAACGCCGAGGAGCTGGCGCTGGCCGAGCAGATGGGGGTGGACTTCGTCACCCTGTCGCCAGTGCAGGCGACCCAGACACATCCCGATGCCACGCCGCTGGGGTGGGGTGAGGCGCAGCGGTTGATCACCGAGTTCAGTCACCCGGTCTTCCTGCTGGGCGGTGTTGGGCCGGGTGAGCGAGAGCAGGCCTGGGAGGTTGGTGCCCAGGGTGTTGCCGGTATCCGGGCGTTCTGGCCTGTAGCCTGAAGCCATGCCTGGCTGTGGGAGCGGGTTTACCCGCGAATCAGCCACCGCGGTGAATGGCAAGGGCCTCGCCCTTGTTCGCGGGTAAACCCGCTCCCACAGGCTCCAGGCTTATGGTTTTCCGGCGGGCTGCCACAGCACTTCGGCCACCCCTTGTCGGCGGCCGATGATCCGCGCCGCCACGAACAGCAGGTCCGACAGCCGGTTGATGTACGCCAACCCGACGCCCTCCAACGGCTCCACGGCATTCAACTGCTGGCAGCGCCGTTCCGCGGCCCGCGCCTGGCTTCGGCACACATGGGCCTGGGCCACCAGCGCCGAACCACTGGGCAGGATGAAGTTCTTCAGCGGCCCCAATTCTGCGTTCCATAAATCGATGGCCGCTTCCAGTCGTTCGACTTCCACGACATTCAGTGCCTGATAACTGGGCATCGCCAGCTCGCCCCCGAGGTCGAACAAACGGTGCTGGCAGGGCGCCAGTACCTCGAACACCTCAGCCAGACCCGCGTCGGACAGCCCCGCCAGCAGCACCCCCAGCTGGCTGTTGAGGCTGTCCACCTCGCCGATCGCCTCGATGCGGGGATGGTCCTTGGGCACCCGGCGGCCATCGCCCAGTCCTGTTTCACCTTTGTCCCCGGTGCGGGTGTAGATCTTCGACAGGCGATAGCCCATGTCATGCCTCCGTCTTGCTGGCGGCCGGCTGGCCGAGGGGTAGGCGTAGGGTGAAGCAGGTGCCCTGGCCGGGTGTGGACTGCACCTCCATCTGCCCCTTGTGGTTGTTGGTGATGATGAAGTAAGAGACCGACAGCCCCAGCCCCGTGCCCTGGCCGATCTCCTTGGTGGTGAAGAAGGGTTCGAAGGTGCGCTTGCGCACCGCCTCGGGCATGCCGATGCCGTTGTCCTCGACCTGGATTTCCGCCCACGGCGGGTTGAGCCGGGTGCGCAGGATGATCCGCCCGGGCTCGCTGGGCTGCGGGCGCTGGTGGATGGCCTGGGCGGCGTTCTTCAGCAGGTTGAGCAGCACCTGTTCGAGCTCGTTGGCGGTGCAGGGCACCGGCCCGAGTGTCGGGTCGAACTGGCGGACGATGGCCTGGCCCTTGAAGTCGAAACCGATGGTCAGGTCGAAGTCGTTGCTGGCGATCTCCACCGCCTGGTCGATCAGCGCCGGCAGCTCGCAGGGCACCAGCTGGCGGTTGCTGCGGCGGCTGAAGCTGAGCATGTGGGTGACGATCTTCGCCGCCCGCGCGCCGGCCTGCTGGATGCCATCGAGCAGTTGCGGCACTTCGCGGCTGTCCAGGTAGCGGTTCACGCTTGGCAGGTCGATACCCAGTTCGGCGGCCTGTTCCTGGTTGCGCGCAAGCTCCGGTGACAGGCGTCTGCGGATGTTCTGCACGTTGTGCAGGATCGCCCCCAGCGGGTTGTTGATCTCGTGGGCCATGCCCGCGGCCAGCCCGCCGACCGAGAGCATCTTCTCCGACTGCACCATCATCTCTTCCAGGGACAGGCGCTGGGTGATGTCGTCGATACGGATCACCACGCCGCGTCCGCCGCCGCCGGTCAGCGGGTAGAAGGTCAGGGCGTAGTGGCGCAGGTCTTCGTCCTTGGGCCAGGTGATCCGTTCGATCTTCGCCACCCGGTGTTTCTCCACGCTCTCCTTCAGTTGCGGCAGGAACGGCTTGAGGGGCTCGAAGGCGAGGAAGATCGGCTGGTTCAGCGCTTCGTCCAGGGGGGTGCCGGAAAGCACCGTGGCTTCATGGTTCCATTGGGTGACATAGAGCTGCTCGTCGAGGGCGATCAGTGCCGAGGGCATGGAGTCGATGATGCTGTTGAGGTAGTTCTGGAAACCCGTGAGCTTTTTCTCGATCTTGCTGCGCACCTGGACTTCCAGCTCCAGCTTGCGGTTGGTATGGCGGGTTTCCTCGGCCAGGCCCTGGGCCTGGTCGTAGGCTGACTGGAATTCGTCACGGGTGCGCTTGAGCTGCTGCTCGCGAGCTTCGATGCGCGAGAGCATGGTGTTGAACGCCTCGGCCAGGCTGCCGATCTCGTCGTCATTGCCACGCTTGGCGCGCAGGGCGTAGCTCTCTTCGCGGGTGACCTGGCGCGTCAGCTCCTCGAGGCGGTTGATCGGCAGGGTGATCAGGCGCTTGATCTGGCGGGCGATGACCAGCCACAGCAGCACGCTGAACACCAGGATGGCCAGGCTGGCCGACAGGGTGCCGGTATAGAACGCGGTGGGCAGTTCGCTGCTGGCCACCAGCAGCAGGTGCGCGGGCGGGCCGCCGTCGCGGGGCAGGCGGATCAGCTGGGTACTGCGAAACTCCATGAGCCGCCAGCCGTCGATGTTGCGAAAGCGCTTGGGCAGGGTGAGCGTGTCGCCGTGCTGAAGCTGTGCAAGCAGGCGGCCATCACTGGCATAGATGGCCGCGGCGCGCAGCTGCGAGTAGCTGTCGAGTTCCTTGAGCAGTGCGTTTGCGGTGTCTGGCGAGTCCCCGGCCTGCGAGGACAGCTGCGGGTTGGACACCAGCTTGCCGATGGTCTGCAGGGCCTGCGGCGCCATGCTGTCCTGGGTGATCCAGTAGGCGGCACTGATGAACGCCAGGTTGGCCACCAGCAGGATGGTGACCAGCAGCACCAGCAAGGCCGCCAGCAGTTTCTGCCCGACCGGGAGGTTGTCCAGGCGTTGGCGCAGGGTCATGGACAAGGCGGTTTCCATCTCCGTTGGGTGGTTGGCATCAGGCGCTGGGCAGGCCGCGGGCCTTCAGGCTATCGACCAGGCGCTGGTGCAGGCGTTCCAGCCGGGGTACGGCCGCGCCATGGCGCTCAGCGGCGCGGCAGGCATGGCCGAGCAGGTAGTGGACTTCGGTGCGCCGGCCATGGCGGACATCCTGGTACATGGAAGAGTAGTTGGCCGCGGTGGCGAGAATGACCCGTTGCACTTCCTCGAGCAGGTCGTCGGCGGCGTTGGGCTGGCCGCAGCGACGCAGCAGTTCGGCCAGCTCGTCGCACAGCTGGTCGACTTCGGCCAGGTGGCCGAGCAGGCCGCCGTTCTGGCAGTCGTGCAGCACGGTGAGCGGGTTGATCGCACAGTTGAGCGCAAGCTTGCGCCACAGGCGGGGGAGAATGTCGACGGTCCACTCGGCCGGGATCCCGGCATCGCCCAAGTCATCCCACCAATTCGGTGTGGCGGGGTTGCCGGGGTCGCCCAGCCAGTTGAAACCCTGGCCGGCAAAACGCACCTGCCAGTCGGATTCACGGAATGCACCCTCGGTGCTGGAGGCGAAGATGCAACGGGCATGGGGGGCTTGGTCGGCCACCTCGTCCTGGCTGCCCAGGCCGTTCTGCAACAGCACGACGTGCGCCCCTTCGGCCAGCCGCGGGGCCAGGCGCGCCACGGCGGGTGCGGCGTCGTAGGCCTTGCAGGCGACCAGCAGGCGATGGATCGGGCCAGGTGCATCGCCGGTCTCGGCGGGAATCGCGTAATGGCTGGCATTTTCCTGTTCGACCAGGGTGAGCCCGCCTGCGGCTTGATAGGCGGCCAAACGCTGCGGATCGCGCAGGATCAGGCGGACCGCCTTGCCGGCGCGGGCCAGGCGGCAGGCCCAGAGGCTGCCGAGGCTACCGGCGCCGAGAATGTGCCAGGTGCTGCTCATCTGCGTTTCGCAACCCGTTATAATGAGTCCGCATTTTAACCATCAAACCCGACGCGCTCCATCTTCAGACGAGCGCGCTTTCTTTTCTGGAGAACACCCATGCCTTCGTTCGACGTGGTATCGGAACTGGACAAGCACGAAGTGCAGAACGCTGTCGACAACGCCATCAAGGATCTCGATCGCCGCTACGACCTCAAGGGCAAGGGCACCTTCGAGTTCAAGGACAAAGAGCAGACCGTGCTGCTGACCGCCGAAGAGGAGTTCCAGCTCGAAGCGATGCTGGAAATCCTGCGCCTGGCGCTGGTCAAGCGCAAGATCGACGTCAAGTGCCTGGAAACCAAGGACCCCTATGCTTCGGGCAAGGAAAAGAAGCAAGAAGCCAAATTCCGCGAAGGCATCGACAAGGACCTGGCCAAGAAGATCGTCGCCACCATCAAGGACGGCAAGCTCAAGGTGCAGGCCGCCATCCAGGGCGAGCAGGTGCGTGTGACCGGCAAGAAGCGTGACGACCTGCAGGAAGCCATCGCTCTGCTGCGCACCAAGGAATTCGACATGCCGCTGCAGTTCAACAACTTCCGCGATTGATCGCGCCGGCCCGGAACCTTGATGGCGTAGTGATGTCCATCGGGTCCCGGGCCGCTTTCGTTTAGCGACCTGCTTCACTGTGCACGTGCCGCTCGGCATCAGGAGAAAAATATGGATTTGAACGCTGAAGTCGATCAGTTGGTTCGTCAATCGCAGACCTGGATTCCGTTGATCGTGGAATATGGCAGCCGCGTGTTGCTGGCGCTGCTGACGCTGGCGATCGGCTGGTGGTTCGTCAACAAGGTCAGCGCGCGCCTGGGCAAGTTGGTGGGTATGCGCAGCACTGACCAAGCCTTGCAGGGGTTTATCAGCACGCTGGCGAATATCACGCTGAAGGTGCTGCTGGTTGTCAGCGTGGCATCGATGATCGGCATCGCGACCACATCGTTCGTCGCCGCTATCGGTGCCGCCGGTCTGACCTTCGCTTTGGCTTTGCAGGGCAGCCTGGCGAACTTTGCGGGTGGCGTGCTCATCCTCATATTCCGCCCGTTCCGCATCGGCGACTGGATCGAGGCCCAGGGTATCGCGGGCACCGTGGACAGTATCCAGATCTTCCACACCGTGGTGCGCACCGGTGACAACAAGACCGTGATCCTGCCCAACGGCAGCCTGTCCAACGGCATCATCATCAACGCCAACCGCCAGCCGACCCGCAAGGTCGTGTTCGACGTGGGTGTGGATTATGACGCCGACCTGCAGAAGGCGCGCAACGTGCTGCTGGAATTGGCCCAGGACCCGCGTGTGCTGCAGGACCCGGCACCGCAGGCGGTGGTATCGACGCTGGGCGACAGCTCTATCACTGTGTCGCTGCGTATTTGGGTCAAGACCCCGGATTACTGGGACGTGTTGTTCATGCTCAACGAACATGCCCGCGACCGGCTCAAGGCCGAAGGGATCGACATTCCGTTCCCGCAGCGGGTGATTCGCGTGGTGCAGGAAGCCGCTGTCCAGTAACACCGCGTCGTTTTCCAGCGCGGGGCAAGCCCGCTCCCACCGACATCGTGGGAGCGGGCTTGCCCCGCGCTGCTTTTCAGGCCATTACATTTGTTCACAGCCAACCGCCCGCCAGATCTGGCATATACCCTGACTCCACTGTTCACACCTGATAGCCATCATGAAACCTCTGCTGTACATCACCCCCCTGCGCGCCTTGCTGTTCGGCCTGACCCTGGCGCTGTTCGAGTTGCTGACCTACCTGGCCAGCGACGCGGTCATGCCCGCCATGCCGGTGGTGGTCGACGACCTCAAGGCCAGCCCTCAATACATTCCCCACGCCCTGAACCTGTACCTGCTGGGCGGCGTGGTCCTGCAATGGCTGATCGGCCCGCTGTCCGACCGCTTTGGCCGACGGCCCTTGCTGTTGTCGGGGTGCGTGCTCTTCGGGGTGGCCTGCCTGGCGACCTTCTGGGCGAACGATATCGGCCTGTTCAACTTGCTGCGCCTGCTGCAAGGCATCGGCCTGGGCTTCGTGGTCACGGTCAGCTACCCGGCGTTGAACGAGGCATTCAGCGAGGCCGACGCGGTGCGCATGATGGCCCTGCTGGCCAACATCGCCCTGTTGTCGCCACTGCTGGGGCCATTGGTCGGTACCTTGCTGCTGGAGTGGCTGGACTGGCGCTGGCTGTTCGTCGCGTTTGCCGCAGGCGCGGTGTTGTGCTGGGTACTGCTGTACCGGCTGATGCCTGAAACCCTGGGGGTGGAGCGCCGCGACGGCTCGCGCCTGCCGTTCACGCCGATCCACCTGCTGCCTTTGCTGGCCGGCTACGGCCAGCTGCTGACCAACCGCCGCTTTGTTGCCGGCAGCGCGGCGCTGGGGCTGGTGGGCCTGCCGCTGATCGGCTGGATCGGCCTGTCGCCGGTGCTGCTGATCACCGACGAGGGCCTGAGCAGGATGGAATACGCCTTGTGGCAGCTGCCGGTGTTCGGCGGGCTGATCCTGGGCAACCTGATCATCAACCGTATTGCCGATCGCTATCCGCTGCCTGCACTGGTGCGGGGTGCGCTCCTGCCTTACCTGGCGGGCCTCGGCCTGATGCTCCTGGCGACCTGGCTCTGGCCGACGGTACCCAGCGTGGTGGCCGGGATGTCGCTGTATGCCCTCGGCCTGGGTGTGGCCAACGCGGTGCTGTACCGCATGACGCTGTTCTCCAGCGAACAGAGCAAGGGCCTGGTATCGGCGATGCTGGGGATGATCACCATCGCCTTGCTGGGGCTGGGCGGCGCGGTGCTGGCGATGCTCGGGGCGGGGGCGAGCTTGATGCACTTTGCCCTGGGCGCGGGCGTGGCGGGCGCCCTGGCGCTGTGGCCGCTGTGGTTCGTGGTGGGCCGGCGGCCTGGGGAAGAGGCTGTCGCGCGATAAGTGAGTTGGCCTGGTTCGCCGGCTTGCCGGCGAAAAGGGGGCATGGCCCCCTTCGATCAGCTTTGTTCAGCTGCGGGGCTCTGGACCGGTGCCTGCTTTCCCCGCCCGATCTCCTGGCGCCAGTGCAGGGCGATCAGCACCAGCGTCGGCACGCCCAGAAGCGCGGTGATCAGGAAGAAATCGTGATAGCCGAACTTCTCCACCATCACCCCTGAATAGCCGCCGATCAGGCGCGGCAACAGCAGCATGATCGAGCTGAGCAGGGCGTACTGCGTGGCCGAGAACTTCAGGTTGGTCAGGCTCGACAGGTAGGCGACGAACGCCGAGGTAGCCAGCCCGGAACTGAAGTTGTCCAGCGAGATGGTCACCACCAGCATTTCCAGATTCGGGCCCATGTCGGCCAGCATCAGGAACAGGATGTTGGTGGCCGCCGAGGCCGCACCGCCGATGAACAGGATCGGCAGGATGCCGAAGCGCACGATCAGCAGGCCGCCGACGCCGGCGCCGACCAGGGTCATGATCAGGCCAAAGATCTTGCTGACGCTGGCGATCTGGTCCTTGGTGAAGCCCATGTCGATGTAGAACACGTTGGCCATCACGCCCATCACCGTGTCGGACATGCGGTAGGTGGCGATCAGCCCGAGCAGCAGCAGGGCCTGCCAACGATAGCGGGTGATGAAGTCGTTGACCGGCGTGAGCACCGGCGCCAGGCCGCGACGGCCCATCGACGACAGGCACAGCCAGGTCAGCAGTGCGTAGAGGATCAGGCGCAGGAAGGCGCGGTCCTCGAGCAGCAGGTCAAGCATGCTGGAGTCGCCGAACACCACGCTGGCCCAGTCGGTGTTGTACATCTGGGTGAAGCTGGCGGGTACCGAGACCAGCAGGATGATCAGCACGAACACCGACACCAGCTGGTGCATCAGCCCGTAACGCGCGGCCGACAGTTGGGTGCGCAGCGGCACCGCTGGCTCGCGCATCACCAGGGTGGTGAACAGTGCGGGTAGCATCAGCACGCCGAACAGCACGTAGGTGCCGGTCCAGGCCTGGTGCAGGTAGCTGAAGCCTGTGGAACCGAACCATTCGGCGAAGAACAGCGCGCCGGCGGTGGCCAGCAACGCGGCAACCCGGTAGCCGGCCATGTAGCTGGCGGCGAGGGCAGCCTGGCGTTGGTCGTCGGCGATCTCCAGGCGGTAGGCGTCGACGGCGATGTCCTGGGTGGCCGAGGCGAAAGCCACCAGCACGGCGAGAGCGATCAGCCACGACAGGTGCTTTTGCGGGTCGCAGAAGCCCATGCCGATCAAACCCACCACCACCAGCCCCTGCGACAGCAGCAGCCAGGAGCGACGACGGCCCATGCCGCCGAGCAGCGGCAAGCGCCACTGGTCGAGCAGGGGCGACCACACCCACTTGAACGCATAGGCCAGGCCGATCAGGCTGGCATAGCCGATGGTCTCGCGGGCCACGCCCGCCTCGCGCAACCACACCGACAGCGTCGAGAAGACCAGCATGTAGGGCAGGCCGGCGGCGAATCCGAGCAGCAAAAGCACCAAGGTTGACGGGCTGGCATAGGCAGCGAGCGCAGCGCGCCAGGTTTTACGGGGCATGGGCCAACATCTGCCTCAAGTTAGCGAAAACAAAGCGCGCACTCTAACCGCTGTGCTCCATCGGGCGCCAGCCATGGCGCGCCATATCCACACGATTATTGGTCAGGTTGACGCCTTCTGCGCGCAATCGGGCGCGTTGTTCGTCGCCAGATGGCGTGCCCAGGGCCAGGCTCAAGCGCCCGCCAGCACCCAGCACCCGATGCCAAGGCAGGCGGGTGTCGGCGGGCAGTTGCCCGAGGGTGCGACCGACCCAGCGCGCCGCGCGGCCAAGCCCCGCCAGCTCGGCGAGTTGGCCATAGCTGACCACCTTGCCCGGTGGGACTTGCCCCAACACCGAATACAGGGCCGTTCGTCGGGCCTCGGCATTTTCGTGGCTGAGGGGTGTGTCGCTGGGCATCAGACGACTCCTGACCTGTGGATGAAAACGGATGAACGGCGGTGGGTAATGAGAATTGAACTCGTCGGCATGACCTCGGTCTGTCCTTGCTCAAGTCGTGTCGATCCGGATAATGCCCGGCTTTTTTCGCCAAATCGAACCTGTAGTCCGCTTATGTATTCTAGAACCTTGCTGTGCCTCATCGCCGCCTCCCTCTGCGCCCCGGCGCTCGCCGATACCGTGTGGATGAAGAACGGAGACCGGCTCAGCGGCAAGATCAAGGTCTTCGACGGCGGCAAGCTGTTGCTGGAGACGCCTTACGGCGGCTCGATCGCCCTGGACTGGAAGCAGGTCAAGAC
The DNA here is from genome assembly GCF_018417595.1 of Pseudomonas entomophila. NCBI lineage: Bacteria > Pseudomonadati > Pseudomonadota > Gammaproteobacteria > Pseudomonadales > Pseudomonadaceae > Pseudomonas > Pseudomonas entomophila. The sequence continues at coordinate 4,854,894 of NZ_CP070982.1, read as the reverse complement.
GCTGGAAAGCGACCAGGAACTGCTGGTCAAGCAGGACGCCTACAGTGGTGAGAAAGCCAAGTCGCTCAAGGCCGCGGAACCCGGCAAGGTGACCCTGGCCAACGGTGAGGCGCCCAGGACCGTCGAGCTGGCCAGTATCGAGCAGATCATGAAGCCACGGCCGCTGGTCGAGGACTTCCTGTGGAAAGGCAATGTCGACGTGGCGATGGACTACAAGCGCGCCGAAACCAACAGCGACGACTACGACGTCAGCTTCAAGACCACCGCCCGCCATGGCCGCTGGCGGCACCATGCCGAAGGCGAGTACAACCGCGAGACCAAGGACGAAGTCACCACCACCAACAACTGGAGCGCCGAGTACGCCCTGGACCGCTTCATCACCGACAAGTGGTTCTGGCAAGGGCGCCTGGAGTACAAGCGTGACCAGATCGAGGACCTCGCCCGCCAGCGCACCGTCGGTACCGGCCCGGGTTATCAGTTCTGGGACGACGAACTGGGTGCGTTCTCCCTGGGGTCGCTGATCAACCGCACCGATTTCGAATACCGCGACGGTGGCAAGGATAACTTCTATTCCGCCGCCGTGAAGTGGGACTACAACCGCTACCTGATCGGCAAGCGGGTGGAGTTCTTCACCAACGGCGAGTTCGGCAAGCCGCTGGGGACCGTTGCCGACTACGCGCTGGATGCCGAGATGGGCCTGCGCTACAAGGTCACCGAATGGGCTTCGCTCAACCTCAAGGCCGAGAAGGACCTGATCAAGGGCACTCGGGACAGTGATCTGGACAAGACGCGCTATACCGCTGGGTTCGGCGTTACCTGGTAGTTTTCCGCCCACCCTGGACGAAACACCTCTCCCATTGATCTGACACGACGCCTGTAGGAGCGGCTTTAGCCGCGATCACCCGCAAAGCGGGGGCCAGGCACCGCGTTGCCCGCATCGCGGCTGAAGCCGTTCCTACATGACAGCCCCAGTGGCAGGGGAGGGTGATAATGCTTATCTTGTCATCCATCGAATCACTGCCAGGAGCCTACGCCAGTGAGTACCAACGCCCTTCGCCCCGCCCGGGAACTGCTGCTCAAGGAATACCGCGGCGTGCTCTCGACCCACTCCAAATCCATGCCCGGCTACCCCTTCGGTTCCGTGGTTCCGTACTGCCTGGATGCCCAGGGGCATCCGCTGATCCTCATCAGCCGTATCGCCCAGCACACCCACAACTTGCAGAAAGACCCCAAGTGTTCGCTGCTGGTGGGGGAGCGTGACGCCGAGGATGTCCAGGCGGTCGGTCGCCTGACGGTCATGGCCGAAGCGCGCAAGCTGACCGACGAGGCGGCCATCGAAGCGGCGGCGGCACGCTACTACCGGTACTTCCCCGAGTCGGCCAACTACCACAAGGCCCACGATTTCGATTTCTGGGTGCTGCAACCGGTGCGTCATCGCTACATTGGCGGCTTCGGGGCGATCCACTGGCTCGACCAGGTCACCCTGGCCAATCCCTTCGCTGGGCAGGTCGAAGAAAGCATGATCGGGCACATGAACAGTGACCATGCCAACGCTATCGCACATTATGTGGAACTGGCGGGGTTACCGCATTCGGCGCACATGGTGGGTATCGATAGCGAAGGCATGCATCTGCGTATCGGTCAGGGTATCTACTGGTTGGCCTTCCCAAACACTTGCAACACCCCGACACAAGTGCGCGAAGCCCTGGTGCAGCTGGCCCGCGCCGACCAATGGCCGGTAGCGGATGAAGGCGAGGGTTGAAAACGCGAGGGCACGCATCCATCTGAAGGCCTAATAGGAAGATTCTCTTCCGTCGAGGAATGCTTGATGCGTGCTTTTCTATTGCTGTTTCTGATTTTTCCGGTGCTGGAGCTGTTCGTCTTCGTCAAGGTCAGCGCCGCCATCGGTTTCTTCCCGGCGCTGCTGCTGATCATCGCCGGTTCCGCCCTGGGCGTGTTGGTGATGCGCGTGGCCGGCCTGGCCACCGCTCTGCGTGCCCGTGAAAGCCTGCAGCGCGGCGAACTGCCCGCCGAGGACATGTTCCAGGGGCTGATGCTGGCTGTCGGTGGTGGCCTGCTGCTGCTGCCAGGCTTCATCAGCGACGTGCTGGGGGTGCTGTGCCTGTTGCCGTTCACCCGCCGCCTGGTGGCCGGCAAGCTGCGCCGCCGTGCCGAAGAGCAAACCCTGCGCCAGCGTGCGTTCCAGGATGACCCGTTCCAGGCCCAGCCGCGCGATGGCGGCCATCGCCCGAACGTGATCGAGGGTGAGTACGAGCGTCGCGACAAGTAAAAGTCATTCGTGGGCAAGCCCGCTCCCATAGGTATCTCACTGCCCCTGTGGGAGCGGGCTTGCCCGCGAATGGGCGGGTGAAATCCCGTCACTGAAACGGCGTGAAAAAAATTTGTTTTCAAAGCCTTGTAATTGAACCCGGCGACCTCATGTAGTGGTCACCGCAAGGTTTCCGGTGAGTTCACCGGGCATGACACACAGGGTTCGCGAAATGCGGGCCCTGACCGGCAACGCCGGACCGAATCAACCCGCCGGTGCTGACACCGGCCGATGAAAACCACAATTTGGGAGAGATCGACAATGAAGCTTCGTCCTCTGCATGACCGCGTCGTCATCCGTCGCAGCGAAGAAGAATCGAAAACCGCTGGCGGTATCGTCCTGCCGGGTTCGGCCGCTGAAAAACCAAACCGCGGCGAAGTCGTTGCTGTTGGCACCGGTCGCATCCTGGACAACGGCGAAGTACGCGCGCTGGCCGTGAAAGTGGGTGACAAAGTGGTTTTCGGCCCTTACTCGGGCAGCAACACCGTGAAAGTCGATGGCGAAGACCTGCTGGTCATGGCCGAGAACGAAATCCTGGCCGTCATCGAAGGCTGATTTCCCCCCGACTTCCCGTTATTCCAAAGAATTTCAAGGATTAAACGATCATGGCTGCTAAAGACGTAAAATTCGGCGATTCCGCCCGTAAGAAAATGCTGGTTGGTGTCAACGTTCTGGCTGACGCGGTAAAAGCGACCCTGGGCCCGAAAGGCCGTAACGTGGTCCTGGCCAAGAGCTTCGGCGCGCCGACCATCACCAAAGACGGCGTTTCCGTCGCCAAAGAGATCGAGCTGAAAGACGCCTTCGAAAACATGGGCGCCCAGCTGGTCAAGGAAGTTGCATCCAAGGCCAACGACGCTGCCGGTGACGGCACCACCACCGCTACCGTCCTGGCCCAGGCCATCGTCAACGAAGGCCTGAAAGCCGTCGCTGCCGGCATGAACCCGATGGACCTGAAGCGCGGCATCGACAAGGCTACCGCCGCCATCGTCGCCGAGCTGAAGAACCTGTCCAAGCCATGCGCCGACTCCAAGGCCATCGCCCAGGTAGGCACCATCTCCGCCAACTCCGACAATTCCATCGGTGAAATCATCGCCGAAGCCATGGAAAAAGTCGGTAAAGAAGGCGTGATCACCGTTGAAGAAGGCTCGGGCCTGGAAAACGAACTGTCCGTCGTAGAAGGCATGCAGTTCGACCGCGGCTACCTGTCGCCGTACTTCGTCAACAAGCCGGACACCATGGTTGCCGAGCTGGAAGGCCCGCTGCTGCTGCTGGTCGACAAGAAGATCTCCAACATCCGCGAACTGCTGCCCGTTCTGGAAGCCGTTGCCAAAGCCGGTCGTCCGCTGCTGATCGTTGCCGAAGACGTCGAAGGCGAAGCCCTGGCGACCCTGGTCGTGAACAACATGCGCGGCATCGTCAAGGTCGCAGCGGTCAAGGCACCTGGCTTCGGCGACCGCCGCAAGGCCATGCTGCAGGACATCGCCACCCTGACCGGCGGCCAGGTCATCTCCGAGGAAATCGGCCTGTCCCTGGAAACCGCCACCCTGGAGCACCTGGGTAACGCCAAGCGCGTCATCCTGTCCAAGGAAAACACCACCATCATCGACGGCGCTGGCGCCGACGGCGACATCGAAGCACGCGTCAAGCAGATCCGTGCCCAGATCGAAGAAACCTCTTCGGACTACGACCGTGAGAAGCTGCAAGAGCGTCTGGCCAAACTGGCTGGCGGTGTTGCGGTGATCAAGGTCGGTGCTGGCACCGAAGTCGAGATGAAAGAGAAGAAAGCCCGCGTTGAAGACGCCCTGCACGCCACCCGCGCAGCCGTCGAAGAAGGCGTGGTGCCTGGCGGTGGTGTGGCCCTGGTTCGCGCCCTGGCTGCCATTGCCGACCTCAAAGGCGACAACGAAGAGCAGAACGTCGGTATCGCCCTGCTGCGTCGCGCCGTCGAAGCGCCGCTGCGCCAGATCACTGCCAACGCCGGCGACGAGCCAAGCGTTGTCGCTGACAAGGTCAAGCAAGGTGCGGGCAACTTCGGTTACAACGCCGCCACCGGCGAGTACGGCGACATGATCGAGATGGGCATCCTGGACCCAGCCAAGGTCACCCGTTCGGCCCTGCAAGCCGCAGCTTCGATCGGCGGTCTGATGATCACCACCGAAGCCATGGTTGCCGACCTGCCGGAAGACAAGCCAGCTGCCGGCATGCCTGACATGGGCGGCATGGGTGGCATGGGCGGCATGATGTAAGCCACCCTGACCCCTGCTACAAAAAAAGCCCCGCCTAGTGCGGGGCTTTTTGTTGGCGTCCAACCCATCGCGGAAGAATCCGCCCCTGTAGGAGCGGATTCATCCGCGATCAGGCAACGCTGTTCTGAGGTGCTGCCGCAACCGCCACACCCCGGCGATACAGCACCAGGTAATACGACCCCAGCCCGATCAACCAGCAGAACACCGCCGTCCACACGTTGTGCGACAAAAAGTGCGCCCCCTGCATCATCCGCCCGACCGACAATACCGAGCCGGCCACGAACGCCAGTGCAAATGCCGCCCGTGCCAGGCGCGGACGCCGATCACGCAGCATGAAGAACAGGCCGAACAGGCAGAAACCGGTCGCTGCATGGCCACCCGGCCAGCACAGCCCGGGTTTGTCGGTGGGCGGGCGCGGCTCCAGCAGCTTGCTGTAGGTTTCCTTGCCGCCGTACTGGGTCAGGCTCCAGGGGCACTGCACCTGGGTTACTTTCTTCAAGGGCGTGACAAAGGCCGTCGACAGCCCCAGTGCCAGCACCAGGCAGCCCAGTTCACGGCGCCAGCCGAACAGCCGCTTCCAGAAGTAGCTCGCGGCGAACCCGGCCACGGCGATCAACCCGAAAGCGATTACCCCTTGCTTGACTCGGTCGTGCAGCACGGTCTCCAGCAGATAGCTGTGACGGCCGATGAATTCGCCGGCGGCCTGGTCGAAGAACAGGTCAGCCACGTCCAGGTCCAGCGAGGTCCATTCGAGCAGGATCAGGGCCACGGCCGTGATGAAGGGGATGCCCAGGTATAGCCACGGGTTGATCGGGCGAGGGCGGAGGGTTTCCGGCATGACAGCTCCAGAGGACTGAAAAAGACCGGGCATTGTCGGGCGCCCGCTATCCTGTGTCCGTGAAGGATCAGTGAAAAATCTGTCAAGTTCGGCGATTTCTCCGCAGGGCTGGTACGACGCGGGCGATGGCCTTAAGCTGCGCCTGCCGCGCCGCGAGCGAAGCGCCGCACAGGAGAACCCGATGCGCATTCTTTTGGTTGAAGACAACCGCGATATCCTGGCCAACCTGGCCGACTACCTCGGTATGAAGGGTTATACCGTCGACTGCGCCCAGGACGGTCTTTCCGGCCTGCACCTGGCCGCCACCGAACACTACGACCTGATCGTGCTCGACATCATGCTCCCGGGCATCGATGGCTACACACTGTGCAAGCGCCTGCGCGAGGATGCGCGCCGCGATACCCCGGTGATCATGCTCACCGCCCGCGATCAGCTGGACGACCGCCTGCAAGGGTTCCGCTCCGGCGCCGACGATTATCTGCTCAAGCCGTTCGCCCTGTCCGAGTTGGCCGCGCGCATCGAAGCGGTGCTGCGCCGTGCCCAAGGGGGCGGCCGGCGCACGCTGCAGGTCGCCGACCTGAGCTACGACCTCGATACGCTGGAGGTCACCCGCCAGGGCCGCCTGCTCAAGCTCAACCCTGTTGGCCTGAAGCTGCTGGCCGTGTTGATGCAGAAAAGCCCCCACGTGTTGCGCCGCGAAGTGCTGGAGGAAGCCCTGTGGGGTGATGACTGCCCGGACAGCGACAGCCTGCGCAGCCATGTCCACCAGTTGCGCCAGGTGATCGACAAACCGTTCGAGAAAGCCCTGCTGCATACCGTCCATGGCGTCGGCTATCGCCTCGCCGAGGGCCGCGATGGAGTTTAAGCAGAGCCTTGCTCAACGCATCATCATCGCTTTCGCCTTGATGAGCGCGCTGGTGGCCGGGGCATTCGCGTTCGGTATCGTCGCCACCGTCCACCTGGTCGAGGAGCGTTTGATCTCGTCGGTGCTCGGCGGTGACCTGCAGCGCCTGCTGCGCATGGACAGCGTCAGCGATTGGAGCCACCGGCCACGCCCGGACCAGTTGTTCTACTTCAGCGGCGGCCGCGATGACTTCGAGTTGCCCAAGGACCTGCGTCACCTCGATGCGGGTTTCCATGAAGTGTTCCGCGACCAGCTGTCGTACCACGCCATGGTCGAAATCGTCGATGGTCGCCGTTATGTATTGCTGCAGGACCAGAGCGATTTCGAGGAACGCGAGCGGGTCCTGTTCGCGGTGGTGGTGGTGGGTTTCGTGCTCAGCCTGGCGCTGGCGGTGATCCTCGGTTGGTTGCTGGCCCGCCGGGTGATGGCGCCAGTGATTCGCTTGGCCCGTCAGGTCCGCCATCGTGACCAGTTGCTCGGGTTGGCGCCACCCTTGGCGCCGGACTACGCCGCGGACGAGGTCGGCCAGTTGGCGGTGGCGTTCGACGACACCCTGGGGCGCCTGCGCGATGCATTGACTCGCGAGCGGTTGTTCACCAGTGATGTCAGCCACGAACTGCGTACACCGCTGATGGTGCTGGCCACCTCCTGTGAGCTGTTGATGGAGAACCCGAACCTGGACAGCCGTTCGCGCAGCCAGGTCGAGCGAATCGCCCGGGCCACGGAAGAGATGCGCGAATTGGTCAAGACCTTCCTCATGCTTGCCCGTGCCCAGCGTGATGAAGGTGCGGTGGCGTCCCGTGCGACCCTGCGTGAAGTCGCCGATGACCTGACCGGCGTATGGCGCGACACCATCGAGCAGAAGGGCCTGGCACTGCACTACGATGGCCGCGCCGGTGCCAGCCAGGTGTTGTACAACGCCACGTTCCTGCAATCGGTGATGGGTAACCTGTTGCGCAACGCCGCCCACTACACCGACAGTGGCTACATTCGCCTGAGCCTCGAGCCCGCAGGCTTCAGTGTCGAGGACAGCGGCGTGGGGATTCCCGAGGAGCAGCGCGAAGCGATGTTCCGGCCGTTCGTGCGTGGCGACGAGCGTCGCGGCGAGGGGCTGGGGTTGGGTCTGTCGCTGGTCCAGCGCATCTGCGATGACCAGGGTTGGCGGGTCACCCTGACGACGACGCTGCCCCATGGCTGCCGTTTCCAGGTGGACCTGAGCCAAGGGAAAACGGCGAATCTGGAGATGGATGGCGGCGAACAGGCATCGATCACTGATTAACTTCTTGTAACATCTGCGTTTTACACTGACAGATTTTTCACATCAGCATGACCTGACGCCAACGCTTGCCTACCTAAGGTGGGCGCATTGGAGTCAGGAGATGCCTTATGCGAAGCCCTATCAAACTCGAATTTTCCGACAAGTACGATCGGGATCATGCCCAGGAGTATTTCCGCAAGCACCAGGATGGCCTGGCCCGCCGTTTGTCGCACCAGCGTGATGAACAACTGGCCCGCCGTGCCTTGACCCTGGCGGGAGAGCCTGGGCTGGTCCTGGACCTGCCTTGCGGTGCCGGGCGCTTCTGGCCTTTGCTGGCGGAAAAACCCAACCGCGTGATCATCGGCGCCGATAATTCTGCGGCGATGATCGAGACAGCTTGTGCGGCGCAACCGCCAGAGGTGGTGGCACGGGTACGGCCTTTGCAAACATCGGCTTTCGCTATTGATCTGCCGGACAATTCGGTGGACAGCATCTTCTGCATGCGCTTGTTCCACCATATCGGCGATCCTGCTCATCGGCAGACTATTCTTTCTGAATTTCAAAGGGTTAGCCGCGATAGCGTAATCTTGTCGCTGTGGGTGGATGGCAACTTCAAGGCATGGCGGCGCAGAAAGCTGGAAGCACGGCGCAGCCAGCGGGCGGAGCAGGACAGCTACCAGAACCGGTTTGTGTTACCAGCGGCTACAGTAGAAGAAGAATTTGTTTCAGCTGGATTCAGAATTCAGGAACGACTCGACTTCCTGCCGTTCTATGCCATGTGGCGAGTGTATGTATTGCGCAAAGGGTAGGTATTGATGGCAGTGGTCCAGAGTGAGAGCAGACAGTTCGATTATTACTGGCAGCAGCAAGGGGAATGGGTCGAGGAACCCAACCAGCGGCGCGGCGGCGAGAGTGGTGTGCAGCGGTTGTCCACGGAAGCTGGGCAGACGCTATATGCCAAGCGTCAGGTTGGCCATATCTACCGGAGCCTGCTGCATCCGTTTGGTCGGCCCACGGTCTTGCGTGAACTCGACGCACTGAACAGTTTCGAGCAACTGGGTGTGCGCGTGCCCCGGATCGTCTACGCCGGCGCCGAGCGTGATGCCGATCATCAGTGGCGGGCCTTGCTGGTCAGCGAGGCCCTGGATGGTTTCGTCGAGCTCGACGCCTGGCATGCCGGCGGCGCCCGCGAGCGGTATCCACAAGCGGTGCATGAGCGCATGCTCAAGGACCTGGCTGACAACCTGGCGCGCATGCACCTGGGGCATTGGCAGCATGGCTGCCTGTACGGCAAGCATGTGTTCGTGAAGGTGATCGGCGAGGGTGAACAGGCCCGTGTCGAGGTGGCGCTGCTCGACCTTGAGAAGTGCCGGCGGCGTATCCGTTGCCAGCGTGCGGCGTACAACGACTTGCGTCAGCTACGTCGCCATTCGTCGTTGAACGAGGCGGAGTGGCGCAGCCTGCTCTATTTTTACCAGATGGCGTTTGGCAGCGCTGTCAAAGGGTTAGAGCAATGAAACTAGAAATCGCTCGAGCTTTGTTTTTCATCGGGGCGCTGGGGGTCACCACGGTGGCCGCGGCTGCCTGGGAGCAACCCAGGCCGATGGTGTTCAGCAAGGCCGAGGTGGGTGGGGCTTGTCCGTTGCCGCGGGTGGTGGTCAAGCCCGGGCAGGCGCGGGTCGAGCCGGACCATGATTTGCTGTTGTTTCTGTTTGGGATGAGGCAGGGGCTGCGGCCGTTCGGCTGAGGTCCTGCTGGATGCGGGCGTCAGGGGTTTTCAGGTTGTTCGACGCAAGCGTTGCAGCGCCTGTGAGATCGAGCGCCGCCCGCGCGGCGCATCGCGGATGAATCCGCTCCTACGTTGCAACGTGACCCTGCCTGATAGGCCGTGGTTGTCCTTCCTGTTTGTCCGACTTGATTTCCCGAATGGCGCTACCCGCCTGTAGGAGCGGATTCATCCGCGATGCGCCGCGCAGGCGGCGCTCGGTTTCAAGAACACCGCACTTCTGCAATCAAACGTCCACCTCAACCCTGAACCCGAATCCTTGCGTCAACGCCCCCAAACCCGCTATCGTCCACCGTCGCGATAAATTCATCCGATGATTGGACGTAATGCATGTCCCCCTTGATCAAACGCTCCCTGGTCGAGCAAGCCGTCGACCAACTCCGCGATCGCATCGCCAAGGGCACCTGGTCGGTAGGCCAGCGCCTGCCCACCGAACCCGAGCTGGCCAGCGACCTCGGCATCAGCCGCAATACCGTCCGCGAAGCCATGCGCGTCCTGGCCTTCAGCGGCCTGGTGGAGATCCGCCAGGGCGACGGCAGTTACCTGCGCACGGCCCAGGACCCGCTGCAGGCCGTCCAGGCCATGTCCAACTGCACCCTCGAGCATGCCCGCGAGACCCGCCACATCCTCGAGGCCGAAGCCATCGCCTTGGCCGCCCAGCGTCGCAGTGACCAAGACCTGCGTGAGCTGCGCCAGGCCCTGCAGCACAGCGCGGGCCATTTTCACGGCGACCTGGACACCTACGTCGCCTGCGACCTGGTGTTCCATCAACGCCTGGTCGACGCCGCCCACAACCCGGCACTCAGCGAGCTGTACCGCTATTTCTCCGGTGTGGTGGCCGCAACCCTGCAGCACAACATGGGGGACGTCCCCCGCAGCCAGGCCGTGCTCGACCTGCACTGGGACATTCTCGACGCCATCGAGCAACGCGATCCGCAGCGGGCCAAGCGCCTGAGCCGGACCCTCATCGAATCCTGACAGGGAATTGGTCATGCAACAGACCCGTAACACTCACCCCCGCGAAGCGGAACTCGACGAGTTGCTGATCGACGCCGAAGCCGATGACGAGCAGGTCCAGCAGCAGCCGGCAGCGGTACACCGCCCCTGGCTGCTGTTGCTCGGGCTGGTGCTGGTGGCGCTGAACCTGCGCCCGGCGCTGTCGAGCATGGCGCCGGTGCTTGGCCAGGTCGCCGAAGGGCTGGGGCTCAATGCCTCCCAGGCCGGCCTGCTGACCACGCTGCCCGTGCTGTGCCTGGGGCTGTTCGCGCCGCTGGCGCCAATCCTGGCGCGCCGATTCGGCAGTGAGCGGGTGATCTTCGGCATTCTCCTCACCCTGGCACTGGGCATCCTCGTGCGCAGCACACTCGGGGTGAGCGGCGTATTCCTCGGCAGCCTGATGGCGGGGGCGAGCATCGGCATCATCGGCGTCTTGCTGCCGGGCATCGTCAAACGCGATTTCCCACGGCATGCGGGCACCCTGACGGGGGTCTACACCATGGCCTTGTGCCTGGGGGCGGCCATGGCAGCGGGGGCGACCGTGCCGCTGGCGCAGCACTTTGACGGCAGTTGGGCCATGGGCCTGGGTGTCTGGATGTTGCCCGCGCTGCTGGCGATGCTGATGTGGCTGCCCCAGGCCCGCCAGGGCCATGGCCTGCACAAGGTGGCCTATCGCGTACGTGGCCTGTGGCGTGATCCGCTGGCCTGGCAGGTGACCCTGTACATGGGGCTGCAATCGTCGCTGGCCTATATCGTGTTCGGCTGGTTGCCGTCGATCCTGATCGGGCGCGGCTTGAGCCCCACCGAAGCCGGGCTGGTCTTGTCCGGCTCGGTGATCGTGCAACTGGCGAGCTCATTGAGCGCGCCCTGGCTGGCGACCCGTGGCAGGGATCAGCGCCTGGCCATCGTGGTGGTGATGCTGGTGACCCTCGCGGGGTTGTTCGGCTGCCTTTACGCACCCGTCGAAGGGCTGTGGGGCTGGGCGGTGGTACTCGGGCTGGGGCAGGGCGGTACCTTCGCCCTGGCGCTGACCTTGATCGTGCTGCGCTCGAAGGATGCTCACGTGGCTGCCAACCTGTCGAGCATGGCCCAAGGGGTGGGGTATACGTTGGCGTCGATGGGGCCGTTCGCCGTGGGGCTGGTGCATGACTTCACGGGAGGCTGGAACGCGGTGGGGTGGATCTTCACGGTGCTGGGGGCGGGAGCGATCCTGTTCGGGCTTGGCGCTGGGCGGGCGCTGCATGTCGGGGCCGTCAGCGAGAAACTCTGAAGCGGGCCTGCCCACCATTCATGGCGCAAATGGAGATGGCGCCATGGCTGGGCAGGGATTATCGTGCGGTTTTCGACCCAGTACGGACCGGCCCATGAGCGACGCCAACAGCGCCCTGATCACCCGTTTCTACCAGGCCTTCCAGCGCCTGGACGCCGAGGCCATGGTGGCCTGCTACAGCGACGATATCGTCTTCAGCGACCCGGTCTTCGGCACCCTGCGTGGCCAGGATGCCGGAGACATGTGGCGCATGCTCACCTCCCGCGCCAAGGACTTCACCCTGACCTTCGACAATGTCCGCGGCGACGGCGCGCATTGGGTCGCGACCTATCTGTTCAGCCAGACTGGCCGTGTGGTGGTCAACGACATCCAGGCGCGTTTCGTGATCCGTGACGGGCTGATCTGCCAGCATGACGACAGTTTCGACCTGTGGCGCTGGTCGCGCCAGGCTCTGGGCATGCCCGGCGTGCTGCTGGGCTGGACGCCGATGCTGCAGAACAAGGTGCGCCAGCAAGCGTTCAAAGGCTTGCGCGCATTCCAGCAGGCTCGTTGAGCGGGTAAGCTGACGGCCATCTTCAGCTGTATCGAATCGAGCCGTGAGCGAGACACCCATGACCCCCGAGTGCAAGCCCTGGTACGTGTACCTGGTACGGGCTGCCAATGGTTCGCTGTACTGCGGTATCAGTGACGATCCGCGGCGGCGTTTCATCAAGCATCAGAAGGGCCAGGGGGCTCGGTACTTCAAGACCAGCCCGGCGCAGGCACTGGTCTATGTGGAGCAGTGGCCGGACAAAGGCGAGGCCTTGCGCCAGGAGCGGTTGGTGAAGAAGCTGCGCAAATCGGCGAAGGAGGCCTTGGTTGCCTCCTACGCCAGTGCATGCATCACCCTGTAGGAGTGGCTTCAGCCACGATGCAGGCGACGGGGTGGATGGCACCGGCGTCGCCGGTGTTCGCGGCTAAAGCCGCGCCCACAGGTGTAATCAGTCCTTGCGCCGTTTCAGCTGGTCGATCAGCTGGGTTGGCAGGCCTTTGATCACCAGCGTGCCGGCCTCCTCGTCATACTCCACCTTCGAGCCCAGCAAATGCGCCTCGAAGCTGATCGACAGGCCTTCGGCGCGCCCGGTGAATCGGCGGAACTGGTTGAGGGTGCGTTTGTCTGCCGGGATCTCCGGCGACAGCCCGTAGTCGCTGTTGCGGATGTGGTCGTAGAACGCCTCGGGGCGGTCCTCGTCGATCAGGCTGGACAGCTCCTCGAGCGTCACCGGCTCGCCCAGCTTGGTCTGGGTGGTGGCGTAGTCGACCAGCGTCTGGGTCTTCTCCCGGGCGGACTCTTCCGGAAGGTCCTCTTTTTCGACGAAGTCGCTGAACGCCTTGAGCAAGGTGCGGGTTTCGCCCGGGCCATCGACCCCTTCCTGGCAGCCGATGAAATCGCGGAAGTAGTCCGAGACCTTCTTGCCGTTCTTGCCCTTGATGAACGAGATGTACTGCTTCGAGTTCTGGTTGTTCTTCCACTCGGACAGGTTGACCCTCGCCGCCAGATGCAACTGGCCAAGGTCGAGGTGGCGCGACGGGGTGACGTCGAGCTCGGCGTTCACCGCCACGCCTTCGCTGTGGTGCAGCAGGGCAATGGCCAGGTACTCGGTCATACCTTGCTGGTAGTGGGCGAACAGCACATGGCCGCCGGTGGACAGGTTGGATTCCTCCATCAGCTTCTGCAGGTGCTCGACGGCGACCCGACTGAAGGTAGCGAAGTCCTTTTCCTCGTCCAGGTACTGCTTGAGCCAGCCACTGAACGGGTAGGCGCCGGATTCGCCGTGGAAGAAGCCCCAGGCTTTGCCTTGCTTGGCGTTGTAGCTGTCGTTGAGGTCGGCCAGGAGGTTTTCGATGGCGTCGGACGCTGCCAGTTCGCTGTCGCGGGCATGGAGCACGGCGGGGCTGCCATCGGGCTTCTTGTCGATCAGGTGAACGATGCAATGACGGATTGGCATGGAAATCTCGGTGGTGTGGGCGGGGGAAAGCCGCGCTGCAAAAGGCGTTCAGTTTACCTCAGGGCAGGGGTGATGCAGTGGCCAGATGTTGGCGGAAATGCCGGTTGTTCGTTTTTTGTTCATTTTTTTGCGATTTTTCCGAAAACCCCCGAAAAACCTGCACAAAATCAATGTCGACAGCGGATATTTATCGATTCCTGTGGTAGCTTTGCGCGGTCTTGCGCCCCTTGTGTGGCGCATTGCTGGCAGCACGTTTGCGGGGTGTCGAACCAAACGCCGATTTGCGCATCTACATACGCGATCGACGCGGCCTCTGGATTGTCCCGGGCTGGCCCGACCACCGACCAAGCACGCTGCACAACCACTGAATTTGATAGGGAAGGAACATCAACATGGCACTGACCAAAGACCAACTGATTGCCGATATCGCCGAATCCATCGACGCGCCGAAAACCACCGCGCGCGCTGCCCTGGAGCAACTGGGCCAGATCGTCGCCGACCAACTGGAAAACGGCGCTGAAATCACCCTGCCAGGCATCGGCAAGCTGAAAGTCACCGAGCGTCCTGCCCGTACCGGCCGCAACCCTTCGACTGGCGCCGCCATCGAAATCGCTGCCAAGAAAGTCGTCAAGTTCGTTCCTGCCAAAGTGCTGACCGACTCGATCAACAAGTAATTGTTGATGCGTTGACGAAACCGCGCCCGGCTTGCCCGGGCGCGGTTTTTTCATGCCTGTGATTTACGCCGGGCGTGCCATGCCTGGCGGGCCGCGTCGTCGTGGAAGCTCCAGGCGACCATCCGGCTCTGCTTCTGGCCCTGGCCCATCTCGACGATGCGCAGGGCTTTCACGCCGGCCTTCTTCAAGGCGGCCTCTATGCCCGGCAGGTTGCTGGCCTTCGATACCAGGCTGGTGAACCACAGCACCTGTTCGGCGTATTGCGCGCTTTCGCCGACCAGTTGGCTGACGAAGCGAATCTCGCCACCTTCGCACCACAGCTCGTTGTTCTGCCCGCCAAAATTCAGCACCGGCAACTTGCGCTTGGGATCCTGCTTGCCGAGGTTCTTCCATTTGCGCTGACTACCACGGGTGGCTTCTTCGCGCGAGGCGTGGAAGGGCGGATTGCACAAGGTCACGTCGAAGCGCTCGTCCGCCAGCAGGAGCCCGGCGAGGATATGCTTGGGCTGGAGTTGCTGACGCAGGCCGATAGCCTTGTCGAGCTTGTTGGCCTGGACGATGGCCTTGGCCGAGGCCAGGGCGGTGGTGTCGATGTCCGAACCGACGAAGCGCCAGCGGTAGTCGCTGTGGCCCAGCAGGGGGTAGATGCAGTTGGCGCCGACACCGATGTCCAGGGCCCGCACCTGGGCGCCGCGAGGCACCTCGGCGGCGTTGTCCTCGGCCAGCAGGTCGGCCAGCACGTGGATGTAGTCGGCGCGGCCGGGGATCGGCGGGCACAGGTAGTCTGCCGGGATGTCCCAGTGCTGGATGCCGTACTGGGCCTTGAGCAGGGCACGGTTGAACACCCGCACGGCTTCGGGGTTGGCGAAGTCGATGCTGGGCTTGCCGTAGGGGTTGGTGATGGTGAAGCGGGCGAGATCCGGGTGCGCCTTGATCAGCGCGGGGAAGTCGTAGCGGCCCTGGTGGCGGTTGCGTGGGTGCAGGGTGGGTTTGTCCTGGGTCATGGATGACTCCGATAAAGCGTCGCTGGCTGGATGGGGCCGCTGTGCGGCCCTATCGCGACACAAGGCCGCTCCCACAGGATAAAGGCGCCTTTGGGTATGGCGTCGTCCTGTGGGAGCGGCCTTGTGTCGCGATCGAGGGCGAAGCCCTCGCCGGTCAGTCAGCGATGTAAATGATTACAGCGCAGCGATCCGCGCATGCTGCTCGGTGAAGTTGGCCAGGGCCTGCTCCGACTCGGCCAGCTTGGCACGTTCCTTCTCGATCACCGCAGGCGGGGCCTTGTCGACGAAGGCGGCGTTGGACAGCTTGCCACCGACGCGCTGGACTTCGCCCTGCAGGCGCTGGATCTCTTTGCTCAGGCGCGCCAGCTCCGCGTCCTTGTCGATCAGGCCGGCCATGGGTACCAGCACCTGCAGATCACCCACCAGCGCGGTGGCCGACAACGGCGCCTCATCCTGCTCGCCCAGCACGGTGAACGACTCGACCTTGGCCAGTTTCTTCAGCAGGGCTTCGTTTTCCTGCAGGCGACGCTGGTCGTCGGCGTTGGCGTTCTTCAGGAACAGCGGCAGCGGCTTGCCCGGGCCGATGTTCATTTCGGCGCGGATGTTGCGCAGGCCGACCATCAGCTCCTTGAGCCACTCGATGTCGCCTTCGGCGGCGGCGTCGATGCGGCTTTCGTTCGCTTCAGGCCACGGCTGCAGCATGATGGTCTTGCCTTGGATGCCGGCCAGCGGCGCGATGCGCTGCCAGATCTCTTCGGTGATGAACGGCATGAACGGGTGGGCCAGGCGCAGGGCGACTTCCAGCACGCGCACCAGGGTGCGGCGGGTGCCACGGGCACGTTCGACCGGGGCGTTCTCGTCCCACAGCACGGGTTTGGAGAGCTCCAGGTACCAGTCGCAGTACTGGTTCCAGATGAACTCGTACAGCGCCTGGCTGGCCAGGTCGAAGCGGAACTGCTCGAGCTGGCGGGTCACTTCGGCTTCGGTACGCTGCAGCTGCGAGATGATCCAGCGGTCGGCCAGCGACAGCTCGTAGGCCTCGCCGTTCTGGCCGCAGTCCTCGCCCTTGTCCAGCACGTAGCGGGCGGCGTTCCAGATCTTGTTGCAGAAGTTGCGGTAGCCTTCGACGCGGCCCATGTCGAACTTGATGTCGCGGCCGGTGGAGGCCAGCGAGCAGAAGGTGAAGCGCAGGGCGTCGGTGCCGTAGCTGGCGATGCCTTCCGGGAACTCGGCCTTGGTCTGCTTGGCGATCTTCTCGGCCAGCTTCGGTTGCATCATGCCGCTGGTGCGTTTTTCCAGCAGGGCGTCGAGGGTGATGCCGTCGACGATGTCCAGCGGGTCGAGGACGTTGCCCTTCGACTTGGACATCTTCTGGCCCTGGCCGTCGCGCACCAGGCCGTGCACGTAGACGGTCTTGAACGGTACCTGCGGGGTGCCGTCCTCGTTCTTGATCAGGTGCATCGTCAGCATGATCATCCGGGCGACCCAGAAGAAGATGATGTCGAAGCCGGTGACCAGCACGTCGGTGGAGTGGAACTTCTTCAGGAACTCGGTCTGTTCCGGCCAGCCGAGGGTGGAGAAAGTCCACAGGCCCGAGCTGAACCAGGTGTCGAGCACGTCGTCGTCCTGGCGCAGTTTCACCTCGGCGCCCAGCTGGTGCTTGGCGCGCACTTCGGCTTCGTCGCGGCCGACATAGACCTGGCCGGCTTCGTCGTACCAGGCCGGGATGCGGTGGCCCCACCACAGCTGGCGGCTGATGCACCAATCCTGGATATCGCGCATCCAGGAGAAATACATGTTCTCGTACTGTTTCGGTACGAACTGGATGCGGCCGTCTTCCACGGCGGCGATGGCAGGTTCGGCCAGCGGCTTGGTGGAGACGTACCACTGGTCGGTCAGCCACGGCTCGATGACGGTGCCGGAACGGTCGCCTTTCGGAACTTTCAGGGCATGGTCGTCGATGCTGACCAGCAAGCCTTGCGCGTCCAGGTCCGCGACCATCTGCTTGCGCGCGACGAAGCGGTCGAGGCCGGCGTACTGGGCCGGCAGCGAAGTGTCGATGTTCTCGTTGACACTGCCGTCGAGGTTGAACGCCTGCACGGCGGCGAGCACGGTGGCATTCTTGTCGAAGATATTGAGCAGCGGCAGGTTGTGGCGCTTGCCGACTTCATAGTCGTTGAAGTCGTGGGCCGGGGTGATCTTCACGCAGCCGGTGCCGAACTCGGGGTCGCAGTAGTCGTCGGCGACGATCGGGATGCGGCGGCCGACCAGTGGCAGTTCGACGAACTTGCCGATCAGTGCCTGGTAGCGCTCGTCGCTCGGGTTGACCGCGACGGCGACGTCACCGAGCAGGGTTTCCGGACGGGTGGTGGCGACCACCAGGTGGTCCTTGCCTTCGGCGGTCTTGGCGCCGTCGGCCAGTGGGTAGCGCAGGTTCCACAGGTGGCCCTTCTCGTCGTGGTTCTCCACTTCGAGGTCGGAAATCGCCGTGTGCAGTTTGGTGTCCCAGTTGACCAGGCGCTTGCCGCGGTAGATCAGGCCATCCTCGTGCAGGCGCACGAAGGCTTCCTTGACCGCTTCGGACAGGCCGTCGTCCATGGTGAAGCGCTCGCGGCTCCAATCCACCGACGAGCCCAGGCGGCGGATCTGGCGGCTGATGTTGCCGCCGGACTGATCCTTCCACTCCCAGACCTTTTCCAGGAACTTGTCGCGGCCCAGGTCATGGCGGTTCTGGCCTTTCGCCTCGAGCTGGCGCTCCACCAGCATCTGGGTGGCGATGCCGGCGTGGTCGGTGCCCGGCTGCCACAGGGTGTCGCGACCCTGCATGCGGCGGAAGCGGATCAGCGCGTCCATGATCGCGTTGTTGAAACCGTGACCCATGTGCAGGCTGCCGGTCACGTTCGGCGGCGGGATCATGATGGTGTACGAGTCGCCAGCACCTTGTGGGGCGAAATAGTTCTCGGACTCCCAGGTGTTGTACCAGGAAGTTTCGATGGCGTGCGGCTGGTAGGTCTTATCCATGCGCGGCGGGACCCTTAGGCATTAATTCGGGAAAGCCGGGAAGTATAACGGAGCCGCGAGTTTCAAGCGACAAGCTGCAAGACGCGATGGAGGAGTGGGCGACGCAGTAGCAGTCGATGGCCCTTTCGCGGGTTTACCCGCGAAGGACGCACCGCAGGGGCGGGTTTTACTCGGAGCGCTTGAGCAAACGCTCCAGCCGCGCATCGAGGCGGCGTTTGATCTCGGTCTCGATGTGCGGGGTGAAGTCGTTGATCACGTCCTGCATGATCAACTGCGCGGCGGCGCGCAGTTCGCTGTCCAGGTGCAGCAGGGTGTCCTGGCGGCGGGCCTGGGCATCCTCCTCGGGCGCAGGCGCTGGCGCGGCCTCGACGACCGGCGGCGCGGCAGCGGCGGGCTCGTCGAGCAACAGGGGGATCTGCTCCACCGTCTCGGTCAGCAGCGGCGGTTGCAGGTTGGCGTCTCCCAGCAGCTCGCGGATCGATTCGAGATCGTCGAGCAGGTGGGCGGAATGGGTGAGGCTGGTCAGCTGCTTGTCCATCGTCGTCAAAGTCGCTGTAAGCGGTGGTCTTGCAGAGCATAGCCCTGTTCGCGGTAGAAACGGAATCGCTCGCGTGCGGCCAGGCGGATGGCCGGTTCCTCGACGACGATCTCGGCGACCCGTTCGAACTGGCCGACGAACCCGGGGACGTCGCCGCCCAGGTTGATCAGCAGGTCGCGGTGTTCACCGGCGTCGTTGCCGAGCCCAAGGGCCACGCTGGCATCCTTGTGCGCCTCGGCGTGGTCGTGGGGGATGAAGGCCTCGCCCTTGAACCGCCACAGGCGTTCATCCAGTTCGAGGCGCTGGGCCTCGTCCTGGCAGTGCAGGTAGACCCGGTGCCCCAGGCGCCAGGCCTTCTCGCAGAGTTTGCAGGCGAAATCCAGCCGCGCCGACAGCGAGTCGGTGGGCAGGATGTAGAAATCGACTTGGCTCATGGTTCGGTCTGCCGGCCGGTGACGCCAGGGCGCCACCGGCGTGGGGCATCAGGCGCCAGCGCGGTCCAGCAGGTACTGAGTCAGCAGCGGGACCGGACGGCCCGAGGCGCCTTTGTCCTTGCCGCCGCTGATCCAGGCGGTGCCGGCGATGTCCAGGTGTGCCCAGTTGTAAGCCTTGGCGAAGCGCGACAGGAAGCAGCCAGCGGTGATGGTGCCGGCCTTCGGGCCGCCGATGTTGGCGATGTCGGCGAACGGGCTGTCCAGTTGCTCCTGGTACTCGTCGAACAGCGGCAGCTGCCAGGCGCGGTCGTCGGCGCGCTTGCCGGCGTCCAGCAGTTGGCCGAGCAGCTCGTCGTTGTTGCCCATCAGGCCGGAGGTGTGGCTGCCCAGGGCGACGATGCAGGCGCCGGTCAGGGTGGCGATGTCGATCACCGCCTGGGGCTTGAAGCGCTCGGCGTAGGTGAGGGTGTCGCACAGCACCAGGCGGCCTTCGGCGTCGGTGTTGAGGATCTCGACGGTCTGCCCGCTCATGGTGGTGACGATATCGCCCGGGCGGGTGGCGCCACCGCTCGGCATGTTCTCGGCGCAGGCCAGCAGGCACACCAGGTTGATCGGCAGTTGCAGTTCGAGCACGGCGCGCAGGGTGCCGAACACGCTGGCGGCACCGCACATGTCGTACTTCATCTCGTCCATGCCGGCACCGGGCTTGAGGCTGATGCCGCCGGTGTCGAAGGTGATGCCCTTGCCCACCAGCACGAACGGTTTGTCGCTCTTCTTGCCGCCCTGGTAGTTGAGCACGATCAGGCGTGGTGGCTGGTCGCTGCCCTGGCCCACGGCGTAGAACGCGCCCATGCCCAGTTCCTTGATCTTCTTCTCGTCCAGCACGTCGACCTTGAGGCCTTTGTGCGCCTTGCCCAGGCCCTTGGCCTGTTCAGCCAGGAAGCTTGGGTGGCAGACGTTCGGCGGCAGGTTGCCCAGGTCGCGGGTGAAGGCCATGCCGGTGGCGATGGCGCTGGCGTGCTTCACGGCGCGTTCGGCTTCGGCAAGGCCTGCCTTGTCAGCCAGCAGGGTGATCTTCTTCAGGGCGCGCGGTTCTGCTTTCTGGCTCTTGTAGCGGTCGAACACATAGTCGCTGTCGAGCAGGGTTTCGGCCAGCAGGCGGAACTTGCCATAGTGGCCTTCACGGCCGGTCACGGCGATGTCGTCCAGGGCCAGCACCGCGTCGCTGCCGCCCAGGCCCTTGAGCACGCCGGCGACGCTGGCGGCCAGCTTGCGCCAGGCGCGGTCACCGAGTGCCTCGTCCTTGCCGCTACCCACCAGCAGCACGCGCTCGGCTTTCAGGCCCGACACGCTGTGCAGCAGCAGGGTCTGGCCCGGCTTGCCGGCCAGGTCGCCGCGCTTGAGCACGGTGCTGATGGCGCCCTCGCTGGCCAGGTCGACGGCCTTTGCAGTGGCGCCGAGCTTGCGCCCTTCACCGACCGGTACAACCAGTGTCGCGGTCTTGACGGATACAGCGGCTACGCTTTTTACAACCAATTCCATGTCTGGGGTCCCCGAATGATCTGTCAGTGGGCGCTGTCTTTCGCAGGCGCTCGGATAATGCGGCTGGCGGCCGATGCCAGCCAGCGGAAAAGCTGCCAGTTTGAGCCTGCCGCGACCTCGATGACAACCCCGTCATGCGGCGTCATGCGCGGCCAAGTGACAGGCGCCGTCAATCACAGGATAATGCGCGCACTTTACATGGAGGTTCGCCCCGGCGAACCGGCATGGGTCTTGGCTGTCCGAATCGTTCGTTTGGCTTTCCGCCCCTGACAACCCAGGAGTGTCTGGTTTGATCGTCTTTCGTTATCTGTCCCGCGAGGTCCTGGTGACCTTGAGCGCCGTCAGCGCCGTGCTGCTGGTGATCATCATGAGCGGGCGCTTCATCAAATACCTGGCCCAGGCGGCCCAGGGCGTGCTCGATCCGGGCGTGCTGTTCATGATCATGGGCTTCCGCCTGCCGGGCTTCCTGCAACTGATCCTGCCCCTGGGGCTGTTCCTCGGCATCCTGCTCGCCTATGGTCGGTTGTATCTCGAAAGCGAGATGACCGTACTATCGGCCACCGGCATGAGCCAGCAGCGCCTGCTGGCGATGACCCTGGCGCCGGCGGCGCTGGTCGCCCTGCTGGTGGCCTGGCTGAGCCTGAGCCTGGCGCCCCTGGGCGTGGCCCAGGTGCAGAAGATCATTGCCCAGCAGGACGCGCTCACCGAGTTCGACACCCTGGTGCCGGGCCGCTTCCAGACCCTGCGTGACGGCTCGCGGGTCACCTACACCGAGCAGCTGTCCGACGACCGCATCAACCTGGCCGGGGTGTTCATCTCCGAGAAGCGCTTCAACCAGGATAAAACCAAGGACCGCGCGCCATCGGTGCTGGTCGCCGAGAAGGGTCACCAGGAAGTGCAGGCCGACGGCAACCGCTATCTCGTGCTGCAGAACGGCTACCGCTATGACGGCAACCCGGGCCAGGCCGACTACCGGGCGATCAAGTACGACACCTACGGCGTGCTGCTGCCCAAGCCGGAGGTCGCCGAAGAGGTGACCGAGCGCGAGGCGATCCCGACCTCCGAGCTGTTCGGCAACCCGGGCGTTCGCGAACGCGCCGAGCTGCAGTGGCGCCTGTCGCTGCCGCTGCTGGTGTTCGTCGTGACGCTCCTGGCGGTGCCGCTGTCCCGCGTCAACCCGCGCCAGGGCCGCTTCCTCAAGCTGCTGCCGGCGATTCTCCTGTACATGGCCTATCTGACGATGCTGATTTCCGTGCGTGGCGCCCTGGAGAAGGGCAAACTGCCTATCTCGCTGGGTATCTGGTGGGTCCATGGCCTGTTCCTGCTCATTGGCCTGGGGCTGATGTACTGGGAGCCGCTGCGTCTCAAGCGTGCCGCTCGCCGTGCGGAGGTGGCCCGTGGTTAAACTGGACCGCTACATCGGCCAGAGCGTGCTGCTGGCCATTCTGGCCGTGCTGGGCATCATCCTGGGCCTTGCCTCGCTGTTCGCCTTCATCGACGAGATGAGCGACCTGAGCGACACCTACACGGTGATGGACGCCGGCAGCTACGTGCTGCTGACCGCGCCGCGCCGGCTCTACGACATGCTGCCGATGGCCGCGCTGATCGGCTGCCTGATCGGCCTGGGCAGCCTGGCCAGCAGCAGCGAGCTGACCATCATGCGCGCCGCTGGCGTATCGATCGGCCGCATTGTCTGGGCGGTGATGAAACCCATGCTGGTGCTGATGCTGGTCGGTGTGCTGATCGGCGAGTATGTCGCTCCGGTGACCGAGAACAAGGCCCAGGCCGACCGTTCGCTGGCCCAGGGCGGTGGCGAGGCACAAAGCTCCAAGCGGGGTATGTGGCACCGCCAGGGCGAGGAGTTCGTGCACATCAACTCGGTGCAGCCCAACGGTCTGCTGCTGGGGGTGACCCGCTATCGCTTCGATGAGGAGCGCAAGATCCAGACCTCGAGCTTCGCTCGCCGGGCGCAGTACCAGGACGGCAAGTGGGTGCTGAACGACGTGGCCACCACCTACTTCCGTGGCGACCACACCGAAGTGGTCAATGCGCCCGAAGAAGTCTGGGACGTGTCGGTGACCCCGGAACTGCTCAATACCGTGGTGCTGGCACCGGAGTCGCTGTCGATCACCGGGCTGTGGGACTACATCCACTACCTGTCCGACCAGGGCCTGAACAATTCCCGCTACTGGCTGGCGTTCTGGACCAAGGTCCTGCAGCCGGCGGTGACCGCGGCGCTGGTGCTGATGGCGATTTCCTTCATCTTCGGGCCGCTGCGTTCGGTGACCCTGGGTCAGCGCGTGTTCACCGGTGTGCTGGTGGGCTTCGTGTTCCGCATCGCCGGCGACCTGCTTGGGCCGTCGAGCCAGGTGTTCGGCTTCCCGCCGTTGCTGGCGGTGGTAATACCTGCTGGTATCTGTGCGTTGGCCGGTTTGTGGTTGATGCGCCGGGCGGGTTGATCCGCCAAACAAGAAGCCGACCCCAGGGTCGGCTTTTTTGTGCCCGAGAAAGGAGCGCTGCCCTCTGTGGGAGCGGCTTTAGCCGCGAAGCAGGCGGCGCGGTGAATGGCACCGGCCAAGCCGGTGTTCGCGGCTGAAGCCGCTCCCACAGGGTCCCGCCAAGGCAACAAGTTGCGTGAGGTTCCATGCGAGTTATTTTTTACGCTTGGGCAGGCGCACCAGCTGCGTTTCGGAATAGATGTCGTGCCAGCTGCGCTGGCGCTTGTCGATCAGCGACCAGAAGAACCCCAGCCCCAGGCACAGCCAGGAGGCGATCGACACCACGAAGCGCAGCAGCGCCTGCCACAGGCTGATGGCGCTGCCGTCGGCGTTCTGTACGCGCATGCCCCACACCTGCATGCCCAGGGTCTGGCCGCCGTGGGTCCAGAACTTGGCGAAGAAGCCGAACAGGGCAAACAGCAGGATCGTCGACAACAATGGGTCGCCATCCAGCGCGCCGGCCTCGGTCAGCTCACGCATGCGCGCTTCGCCGATGATCGCCATCTGGATCATCTTGTAGAGTCCGGCAGTGACAATCAGCAGGGCGGTGCACAGCAGGAAGTCGTAGAACATGGCGGCCAGGCGCCGACCCAGGCCGACCGGTGGGAAATCACCCTGAGGGTTGAGCAGAGGCTTGGACATGCAGGACGGCTCCAGATGGCAAAGGTCCATTCTATGGAATTGCGCGCACAAAAAAGCCCCTGTGGGTCAACACAGGGGCTTTTTTGTGGAAGTCAGATCACTGCTGTGGAATGACTTCGTCGGCTTGCATGCCCTTCTGGCCTTGCACAGCAACGAAGGTCACTTTCTGGCCTTCTTTCAGGCTCTTGAAGCCGTTGCCTTGGATAGCGCGGAAGTGGACGAACAGATCCGGACCGCTTTCTGGGGTGATGAAGCCGTAACCTTTCTCGTCATTGAACCACTTGACGGTACCGTTCTGACGCTCAGCCATTGTCTTATTTCCTATGAAACTTGAATTTTGATGACAGTTTCTTTCACACGTTTGTACGTGAAAGATTACTGGGCTGGGTTGCAGGAAAGTAAGAGACGTCGAACGGGTTGTAGCGGATTGCGGCTACTGGCCCAGGTCACGAACTGTTGCGACCCATGCAAACACAGTGCAGTGACTCTACGCCAACTCCTGAGCGAAAAACAAGCCCTTCCGGCGGGTGGAAATCAGGCTTTTCCCGATAACCGAACGATTTGTCGGAAACGGCGTGGCGCCTGGCCTGGCGCTATGTTCAGAAGTTATTGGACAGGTTCGAAAACGAATATGTCGAACCTGTCCAAACCCCTCATTCAGCCACGGTAGTAACGCTGTGCCACGAAAGGCATTTTGCTGACTTTAAGGGCAACTTGCTTGCCACGGACGACGGCAAACAATGCCGTGTCGAGGGCCGCATGTTCGCTATCGACATAGCCCATCGCGACAGGGGCGCCGAGCGTCGGGCCGAAGCCGCCGCTGCACACTTCGCCGACCACCTTGCCCGCCTGGTCGACGATCTGCGCGCCCTCACGCACAGGCGTGCGTTCCTGGGGCAGCAGGCCGACCCGCTTGCGCGCCACGCCAGCCTGTTGCTGGGCGAACACGGTGTCGGCGCCAGGGAAGCCGCCAGCGCGCGTGCCATCGGCGCGGCGCACCTTGGAGATGGCCCACAGCAGGCTGGCTTCGATCGGGGTGGTGGTGGTGTCCATATCGTGGCCGTACAGGCACAGCCCGGCTTCCAGGCGCAGCGAGTCGCGGGCGCCCAGGCCGATCGGCTGCACTTCGGGCTCGGCCAGCAGGCGACGGGCCAGGGCTTCGGCGGCGGCGGCCGGCACCGAGATTTCGTAGCCGTCCTCGCCGGTATAGCCCGAGCGGCTGACGAAGCAGTCGTTGCCCAGCAGGCTGATCGGGCGGAACTGCATGAAGGTCATGCCGGCCACTTCCGGCGCCAGGCGCTCCAGCACCTTGACCGCCGCCGGGCCTTGCAGGGCGAGCAGGGCACGGGCTTCGAACAGCGGCTGGATCTCGCAGCGATCGCCGATATGCTTGCGCAGGTGCGCCAGGTCCTGGTCCTTGCAGGCGGCGTTGACCACCAGGAACAGGGTGTCGTCACCCAGGTTGGCGACCATCAGGTCGTCGAGGATGCCGCCTTGCTCATTGGTGAACATGGCATAGCGCTGCATGCCCACCGGCAGATCGACGATATCGACCGGTACCAGCGTTTCCAGGGCGCGGGCGGCATCGCTGCCGCGCAGGATGATCTGGCCCATGTGCGAGACATCGAACAGGCCGGCCTGCTCGCGGGTATGCAGGTGCTCCTTGAGCACGCCCAGCGGGTACTGCACGGGCATGTCGTAGCCGGCGAACGGCACCATGCGCGCGCCCAGTTCCAGGTGCAGGGCGTGCAGCGGGGTCTTGTGCAGTGTTTCGGACATCGGTGACTCCTCGTTTTTCATTCGGGTCAACATTCGATGATGTTGACGGCCAGACCGCCGCGGGCGGTCTCCTTGTATTTGCTTTTCATGTCGGCGCCGGTCTGGCGCATGGTGCGGATGACCTTGTCGAGGGAGACGTAGTGCTGCCCGTCGCCGCGCAGGGCCATGCGCACCGCGTTGATCGCCTTCACCGAGCCCATGGCGTTGCGCTCGATGCAGGGAACCTGGACCAGCCCGCCGATGGGGTCGCAGGTCAGGCCCAGGTTGTGTTCCATGCCGATCTCGGCGGCGTTCTCCACTTGCTGTGGGGTGCCGCCCATCACTTCGCACAATGCGCCGGCGGCCATCGAGCAGGCCACGCCCACCTCACCCTGGCAGCCGACCTCGGCACCTGAGATCGAGGCGTTTTCCTTGTAGAGGATGCCGATGGCCGCGGCGGTGAGCAGGAAGCGCACCACGCCGTCCTCGTTGGCGCCGGGGACGAAGCGCATGTAGTAGTGCAGTACCGCCGGGACGATGCCGGCCGCGCCGTTGGTCGGCGCGGTGACCACGCGGCCGCCGTAGGCGTTTTCCTCGTTCACCGCCAGGGCATAGAGGTTGACCCAGTCGAGCACCGACAGCGCATCGCGCAAGCTCGCCTCCGGATGACGGCTGAGCTGGCGATACAACGCCGGCGCCCGGCGCTTGACCTTGAGCCCGCCGGGCAGGATGCCCTCATGCCGGCAACCGGCTTCGACGCAGTCCTGCATCACCTGCCAGATGCGCAGCAGGCCGGCGCGGGTCTCGGCCTCCGGGCGCCAGGCGGCTTCGTTGGCCAGCATCACCTGGCTGAACGACAGGTGCTGCGCGGTGCAGTGGCCGAGCAGTTCCTTGCCGGTCTTGAACGGGTAGGGCAGCACGGTGCTGTCCTCGACGATGCGGTCATGGCCCGCCGCGTCCTCGTCGACCACGAAGCCGCCGCCCACCGAGTAGTACTCGCGGCTGCGGATCTGCAACCCGGCCTGGTCGAAGGCGCGGAAGATCATGCCGTTGGGGTGGTAGGCCAGCGGCTTGCGGATCATCGCCAGGTGTTGCTTCTCGACGAAGACGATATCGTGCTCGCCGAGCAGGCACAGGTGGCCGCTGTCGCGGATCGCCTGCAGGCGGGCGGGGATGGATTCGGTGTCGACGGTATCGGGGTGTTCGCCTTCGAGGCCCAGCAGCACGGCCTTGTCGCTGCCGTGGCCTTTGCCAGTGGCACCCAGCGAGCCGTACAGCTCGGCCTTGACGCTGACCGTGCTGGCCAGCAGGCCGTCACGGCGTAGCCCTTCGGCGAAGCGCGCGGCGGCGCGCATCGGGCCGACCGTGTGGGAGCTGGAGGGGCCGATGCCGATCTTGAACAGGTCGAAGACGCTCAGGGACATGCTGACCTCCTAACCGGCGCTTGAGGTTGATGGTGACCCTGTGGGAGCGGGTTTACCCGCGAATGCATCAGTGAATTCACTGTCGCATTCGCAAGTAAACCCGCTCCCACAGGAGCCGAGGCCCGCCTCACGGGGATGGGCAGGCCTGAGGGCCATCAGACGTCCTGATAGCTCTCGATCGACGGGCAGGCGCAGACCAGGTTGCGGTCGCCGTACACGTTGTCGACCCGGCCCACCGGCGGCCAGTACTTGCCTTCCACCAGGCTTGGCAGCGGATAGACCGCTTGCTCGCGGCTGTAACCGTGGGTCCACTCGCCGGCCAGCTCCGCCGCAGTGTGCGGGGCGTTTTTCAGCGGGTTGTCGTCCTTGTCCAGGCTGCCATTCTCGACGGCGCGAATCTCTTCGCGGATCTGGATCATGGCGTCGCAGAAGCGGTCCAGTTCTTCTTTGGACTCGCTTTCGGTCGGTTCGATCATCAGCGTGCCGGCCACCGGGAAGGACATGGTCGGGGCGTGGAAGCCGAAGTCGATCAGCCGCTTGGCCACGTCGTCGACGCTGATGCCGCTGGTATCCTTGAGCGGGCGCAGGTCGAGGATGCATTCATGCGCCACCAGGCCGTTGCCACCGGTGTACAGCACAGGATAGTGCTCTTCCAGGCGGCGGGCGATGTAGTTGGCGTTGAGGATCGCCATCTGCGAGGCGCGCTTCAAGCCCGCACCCCCCATCATGCGAATGTACATCCAGGTGATCGGCAGGATGCTGGCGCTGCCGAACGGCGCGGCGCAGACCGCGCCCTGGGTGTTTTCCAGCGCGGCGTGGCCAGGCAGGAACGGCGCCAGGTGCGATTTGACGCCGATCGGGCCGACGCCCGGGCCGCCACCGCCGTGGGGGATGCAGAAGGTCTTGTGCAGGTTCAGGTGCGAGACGTCGCCGCCGAACTTGCCCGGGGCGCACAGGCCGACCATGGCGTTCATGTTGGCGCCGTCGATGTACACCTGGCCGCCGTTGCCGTGGATGATCGCGCAGATCTCGCCGATGGCTTCCTCGAACACGCCGTGGGTCGACGGGTAGGTGATCATGATCGCCGCCAGGCGCTCGCGGTGTTCGATGGCCTTGGCGCGCAGGTCGTCGATGTCGACGTTGCCGCGGGCGTCGCAGGCGGTGACCACCACGCGCATGCCGGCCATGTGCGCGGTGGCGGGGTTGGTGCCGTGGGCCGAGGACGGGATCAGGCAGATGTCGCGGTGGCTGTCGCCGCGGCTGCGGTGGTAGGCGCGGATCGCCAAGAGGCCTGCGTACTCGCCCTGGGAACCGGCGTTCGGTTGCAGCGACACGGCGTCATAGCCGGTGGCGGCGCAGAGCATGGCTTCCAGCTCGGTGGTCATCTGCAGGTAGCCCTGGCTCTGCTCGGCCGGGGCGAACGGGTGCAGGTTGCCGAACTCGGCCCAGGTCACCGGGATCATCTCGCTGGCGGCGTTGAGCTTCATGGTGCACGAGCCCAGCGGGATCATGCTGCGGTCCAGCGCCAGGTCCTTGTCGGCCAGGCGGCGCAGGTAGCGCATCAGCTCGGTTTCGCTGTGGTAGCGGTTGAACACCGGGTGCTCGAGGATGGCCGACTGGCGCAGCAGGGCGGCCGGCAGGCGCGCGGCGACGGTCGCGGCCAGGGCGGTGAAGTCCGGGGTGGCCTGGCCTTCGGCGAACAGCTGCCACAGGGCCTCGACATCGGCCTGGCTGCTGGTCTCGTCCAGCGACAGGCCCAGGTGGGCGGCGTCGACCTGGCGCAGGTTGATGCCCTGGGCGCGGGCCTTGCCGTGCAGGGCGCTGGTGGCGCTGCCGGTGGCCAGGGTCAGGGTGTCGAAGAAGTCGCCGGTGACCACTTTAATGCCCAGCTTGGTCAGGCCGGTGGCAAGAATCGCGGTCAGCGCGTGGGTGCGTTCGGCGATGCGCTTGAGGCCGGCCGGGCCGTGGTACACGGCGTACATGCTGGCGATGTTGGCCAGCAGCACCTGGGCGGTGCAGATGTTGCTGGTGGCCTTCTCGCGGCGGATGTGCTGCTCGCGGGTCTGCATGGCCAGGCGCAGGGCGCTCTTGCCGAAGCGGTCGATCGACACACCGACCAGGCGGCCCGGCATGTCGCGCTTGAACGCGTCGCGGGTGGCGAAGTAGGCCGCGTGCGGGCCACCGAAGCCCAGCGGCACACCAAAGCGCTGGGCGCTGCCGATGGCCACGTCGGCGTCGAACTCGCCTGGCGGAGTGAGCAGGGTCAGGGCCAGCAGGTCGGCGGCCACGGCCACCAGGGCGCCGGCGGCGTGGAAGCGCTGCACCACCTCGCGGTAGTCGAACACGTCGCCGTTGCTGGCCGGGTATTGCAGCAGGGCGCCGAAGAAGGCGCTGACCTCGCCCAGTTCACGCTCGTCGCCCACCACTACTTCGATGCCCAGGGGTTCGGCGCGGGTGCGCAGCACGTCGAGGGTCTGCGGGTGGCAGTGCACCGAGGCGAAGAAGGCGTGGCTGGCCTTGTTCTTCGACAGGCGCTTGCAGAAGGTCATGGCTTCGGCGGCGGCGGTGGCTTCGTCGAGCAGCGAGGCGTTGGCGATCGGCAGGCCGGTGAGGTCGCTGATCAGGGTCTGGAAGTTCAGCAGCGCTTCCAGGCGGCCTTGGGAAATCTCGGGCTGGTACGGGGTGTAGGCGGTGTACCAGGCCGGGTTTTCCAGAAGGTTGCGCAGGATCGGCGCCGGGGTGTGGGTGTTGTAGTAACCCTGGCCGATGTAGCTCTTGAACAGCTGGTTCTTGCCGGCGATGGCTTTCAGCGCGGCGAGGGCGTCGGCCTCGCTCTGGCCGTCTTCGCTGCCGAGCACGCTGGTGCCCTTGATGCTGTCGGGGATGACGGCGGCGGTCATCGCTTCCAGCGAGTCGAAGCCCAGCGCGTTGAGCATGGCCTGCTCGTCAGCGGCGCGCGGGCCGATGTGACGGGCGATGAATTCGTTGGCGGTGCCGAGGTTGATGGTCATGGTGCGGTACCTCAGGCGTCGTCGTTGGCTTTGAGCAGGCGGTCGTAGGCGTCCTGGTCGAGCAGGGCGCTTACTTCGTTCATGTCGGCGGGTTTGAAACGGAAGAACCAGCCTTCGCCCAGCGGGTCTTCGTTGACCAGCTCGGGGCTGTCGTTCAGGCCTTCGTTGACCGCGACCACTTCACCGGCCAGCGGCATGTACACGCCGCTGGCGGCTTTGACCGATTCCACGGTGGAGGCTTCGGCGCCCTTTTCATACTGCTGCAGTTCCGGCAGTTGCACATAGACCACGTCGCCGAGGGCGTTCTGGGCGTAGGCGGTGATGCCTACGGTGACGCTGCCATCAGTTTCGACACGCAGCCATTCGTGATCTTCGGTGAAACGCAACTCGCTCATGGGAATTCCTCGGGAAGCAGGGGGCGTTGGGCGTGGTTGGGCCACGCTCTTAAGGTTGGAATTCCCTTAGCAATAATGCGGCCAGACTATAAATATCTTTATAAATCAGATGGTTAGGTTGTTTGTTCGAAATGCGGTCCGTCTGCGTGGAACGAAATCGATACGCATGGATAACGATTCGAAAGCGCTGGAGGATCAAACCCTTGCGTAGACGCATCTGAATCGTTGCGGAATGATTTAATTACACTGGATTGAAATCGATACGGCTAAGCCACGTCGAACTCGATCCAGGTGCGCCGCTGGTCGTTGCCCTGGCCGACGCTGCCCACCCGAAGTGCCTGGATTGAGCCGGAAGGCGCCTGGAAGGGCGCTGTTCCATTCAAGAGTTGCGCGTCGTCGGCACGTACGACCCGCTGGTGGCACTGGGTGTCGAGGGCCGCCAGCAATGATGGGAACGGCATTCGGCCCCAGCGCACCGTGCCCGCATCCTGCGCGTTGGTGGGGATGAAGGCCGCCAGGTCCTCGCTGGTCATCAGTTCGAGCCCCTTGGCCTTTGCCGTCGCGTTCTCGCTGCCGTGGTGGCCCACTTTGTAGTAGACCGTGCGCTTCAGCAGGTCGGGGCCGGTCACGGTCGTCCCGTCGGGCATCTTCCAGGCCGCATCCTGCCAGCTCAGCCAGTTGCCGATCTGCGCGTCGGCGGCGAACAGGACCACGCGCCCGGTCGCCACGATCTCGAAGGCGAGGACCAGGCTGGTGTTGTTGATCTTGTTGTCGAGTTGCATCGCCAGCGTGCCCGCGCCGCTCAGCCAGTCGAGGTCGATCCGGCGCCAGGCCTGGTCGGTCGCGCTTGCATCGACGGTCTTCGCGGATTTACCCGTGTCCAGCAGGTCGGAGCGGTCGCTCGGGCCGTAGTAGTGCGCATAGGCGAAACGGCCGATGGGGTCTGCCGCGAACGTCTTGCCTGGGCGCGTCAGTTCGCTCAGTGGCGTGCCCTGGCTGGCGTCGAAGGGCGCCGTCGGGTCGGTGAAGCCGCTGCCCGATGCCGCCGCGCGAAACGCATTCGAGAGCGATTCGGCAGTGCGCAGGCCTTGCAGGCTGTTGGCCATCGGGTAGCGCTCACCGACACGGTCGATGATGTCGAGGTAGTCGGCGTTTCGCGAGGGGGCCAGGACATATACCCGGACCGCGGGTACGCCGGGCATGTCGAGGGGGGCGACCGTGGGTTCGAGGTACCTGACGCCTGCCTTGCCCAGCTTGGCGGCGGCGTCGCGCATGGCGCGAACGGTCTCACCCTGGGCGCCGAAGCTGAAGGCCAGGAGCTGGTCGAGGCCGTCGCGCAACGCGCTGCTGCCTGCCGCGTTCGCGCCATGCAACTGCCGGCTGGCGCCGGACAGCGCGCTCAGGGCCTGCTGCTTGAACCTGTCCAGTTGCCGGGCCTGGGGATCGCTGGGGGATTCGGTCCAGGCCATCCACACCTCGCCGACGCTGAAGCGTGAAAACCGGTTGGAGGACTCGCGGAAGGCGCTGATGTGGTCGGTATGTTCGTGGGTCAGCACCAGGATGTCGAGCTTGCCGCCGGTCTGTTGGTAGATGTCGTCGACGATGTCGTCGATGATCTGCGAGCCCCCCTTGATGGCCGTGTGGATCCCGCAATCGATGAGCATCCAGCAGGTGCCGCCATCGGCTTTGCCGAAGCGCAGCAGGTGGCAGTCGCCAATGCCCTGGCAGTAGTGGCGGATGGTGAAGCCTGGCTGGTCAGTGGGCATGGCCGAACTCCCCGTTGTGGGTGTGCAGAAGCGCGAACGGCTCGCTCGGGGTGTCCGCGAAGTAGAGGGCTTGCAGCGCGCCGAAGCCACTGCCCGAGGCGCTCTGCCGCTGTCGGGCGAGGCGGCTCTCGCTGCCGCAGTTCTTGACGATGGCGTAGCGGATTTCGCAGTGGTTGCGGCGTGGGTCGATGATCAGCGTCACGCCACCGCGGAACCACATCTGTGGCCCTTGCGGGTCACTCGGGTCCACCGGCACGCGCCGGCGCTGCATGATCGTTGCCACCACCTCGGTGAACAAGCTGCCATCGGGGGCGACACGGCGTGCGGGGCGCACGCTGGTAACCGAGAAATTGGTCTGGCCGGTGGCCGCCTGTTTCACGATCTCTCCGTCCTCCGTGTACTTCGGCACATCGGGCAGCAGGCCGAATGCCGGGTACAGTTCAGGGTGGCGTCCGAGGAGCTTGGAGAGGCGATCCCACAGCATCTTGCGGTTGGTTTCGTTGAGACTATGGATCGCCTCCCGATCGAGCTTGAGGTCCCAGCCAAAGTCGAGGTCCTTGACCAGCGCGTTCAGCCATTTCGGCTGTGTATCGACCAGCGTGCCCCAGGCCAGGGACTCTTCCGAGACAGTGCGCACATCCGCTGGCAGCAGGTTGCGCTTGCGGAAGGCGTCCATGAAGGCGACGCGGTAGTGGAACCGGTCGACGGCCACCAGATCGATATCGGCGGTGATCAGTGCGCGCAGGTACTCACCGAAGGTGATATCGACGGCGGGGCAGTAGTCCAGCGCACGGATGCAGATGCGCAGCACATGGCGGGCGGTCTTGCAGGTTTCTTCGGTCAGCCGTTCGACCAGGTCGGGGAGCAGCGCGCCCCTGGGCAGTAGCCCGCTGCCGTTGGTGGCGATGCGGACCAGGTCCGCCGTGCGCCGGTCGACGATGCTGAGGAACGCTTCATAGACCGCCGAGACGAGGATCGAGCCCCGTGCGTGCACCTCCAGCTCGTCGGGGTAGCTGGGCTTGTTGCCTTTGGCGAGGTAGTCGCGCAGTGGCCCGCCGCGGTTGGTCCCTTCGCCGAACTGCTGGGCCAGGGAGCCCAGCAGTTTCGCCGCATCCAGCCGGCCACGGGCCTGGCGCACCTGGAAACGCACCAGCTCGGGGATCGAGAAGTGCTGGAACAGCGCGACGATATCGGCGAATGCCTCGTGAAACGCTGGCACATCCGGGTTGGAGGCATCCTGGAAGCTGCGGTGCAGGCCATCGAGCAGGGCGTGGGACATCTCGTGGGCGATGATGTCGCTGGACAGGCAGGCAAACACCATGCTGCCGCCAGGGGTGGCGGCGGTCGCCGTCGAGGTGGACTGGAAGTAGCCGAACAGCAGCGCCACCTTGTCGGGGCTGTAGTAGGCGTTCTCGGTGCGCAGTGCGTGGGGGTAGATCCGCAGCCTGCGCACGCTGTGGTACTCGTAGTGCGGCTCACTTAGCCCGCCGGTGCCCGCGACCTTGCGCGAAGCCCAGAGCACACGCCGGCCCAGGGCTTCCTCGAAGTTCCTGATGGTCTTCATCGCCACCGCGTAGACCATCTGCTGGTGGAAGGCCGGGTTGCCTTCCGAGGGGGGCCAGCCATCCTGGGCCAGCAGCTTCGGCTCGTTCAGGTCCACCGGGTCGTAGAGGCGGTCGGAGGCGGGGTCGATGTCGACGATCTCGAGGTATTCGCCCACCGGTCCGGGTTCGAGTTTTTCCCAGGGGACATTGATGATGGTCTCGTTGATCTCGACGGAATCCAGCCGCTTGGCGATGGACGGGTCAAGCGCATAGACGCGCAGGCGCCGTGGCGGGGTGGGGAGTTGCTTGGTCTTGCGTGCGATGCGTGGGCCCTCGGCTACCGTGACGGGGCCCGTGGCAGGGGCGCCTTGGGGCCGGCCCAGGTGCTTCTCGAGGAAGGCTTTCAGAGGCGCTGAAGGATTGCCGGAGTCGAGTGCCGCCTCAAGGTAGCGATTGAGCAAGGCCGCTGGCACATCAGCGCCGCTTTCGCCGTCGGGCAGCGCCTCGTCCACTGCGCGATGGCGCTGCGCCATTTGCGTCAATTCGAGCGCAAGCATCTGCTCGACCGCTGAAGCCTGGTCCGGGGCGAGCGAGGCGCCGCCAGCACCGGTGATCAGGTTGAGCCAGCTCCAGCTGGGCTCTGCCGGTGAGGTCTTCACGAGCACGTCCTTGGCCGGTGGAGCAATGCCAAGTGCCGCGTTCGCCTGCAGCACGCCCCGTCCGATTTTCTCGAGGGTTTCCTCCGCGTCCATGGCACCAGTGGTTTTCATGGCCGATCCGAACAGGGCCGCGCGAGTCGCTTCGACGCGCATCCAGGGTTCTGGATAGCTGGCAAGTTGCGCTTGGTGGCTGGCCATCCACAGCGCGGCGGCGGCTGCCAGTTGCGGCGTGGCCGAGGAGGTGCCCGCGCCATCCATGCTGACCAGGTTGCCGCAGCCGAACTCGGCCCAGGGCACGTTGGGGGTGAAGGCGCCCATTGCCGTCTGCATCTTCGACGCCGGCCCATAGTTGCCTTGCATGGTACCCGGGCTGAGGCCGGCGTAGGCGCGCCCGTTGGCCATCACCCCGCAGGCCGCGAGCACGCGCTTGAAGCGGGCGGGGAACACGATCGAGCCGGGTGTCGGTGCCCAGGCGTAGTTGTTGCCTGCTGCGGTGACCATGAACACGCCGTGTTCGTAGGCCAGGTTGACCGCATCGGCGAGGGCGCGGGAGGACAGGCCGCCCATGCTCATCGACAGGATGTGCACCTTCTGTTGCACCGCGTACTGGAAGCCCTGGACCATGCTGCCGGTCGAGAAGCGCACGACCCAGTCGGCGATGCGGATGGGAATGACGGTGGCGTATGGCGCGCCGCCGACGAAGCCGGAAAAGCCTTGCGCGATGGCGGGGTTGTTGACTTCGTTGCCGGCCAGGAGGCTCAGCGTGGCATGGCCATGGCCCTGGTTGCGCACGGCCGTCCAGCCATCCGGTGTGCGATCGGTGGCGTCGTTGGGGTGATCGCTATCGCGGAAATTCCGTTGGTTCTGCTTGTCGAGGTGCAGGGGCAGGGAGGCGTGGTTCGGGTCGTAGCCGGTGTCCAGGTGCGCGATCCTGATGGCTTGCTGCTGGTCCTCGGCGACCTTGCTCCGTGCAGTGCCCAGCTGCGAGAAGCGGTCTTCGAGGTGCCACTGGTTGTCATCCTTTACCACGGCCTTCTGGCCTGACTTGTCCTGAGGGTGAAAGGTGCATGCCGCTGCGGCCAGCGCGCTCGCAGGCGCTGGCGACTCGGTGAACCAGGCTTGCTCGATGTCCGGTTCGACGAACTCGATTTGCGTGCTGCCGGTGGCGGCAAAACCCGCGCCGTGGGCCAGCATGGCATGGGCGGCGTCCCAGGGGTTGCTCGTGGGTGGCAAGGGTGCACGGTACCAGGTCGATCCCTGTGCGCCCGCCACGCCTGCCGCGCCGGTGATCCCGGGTTGGGCGGGAAGCGTCAGGATCGCTTCCATGTCCGGCGCGCCGACCGCGGCGGCCAGCCCCTGCCTGTGTCCGTCGCTCAAGCTCCCGCGAATCTTGACCAGCAGCGCCTGTGCCATGGTGTCCCTCCCTGTCCATGTCGAATCCCCTGCGCAGGTTGATGGCAGGGTGCCTTCAGCGTAGCCGGTCCTGGCCATCGCGCCGTCGCGCCCATTGTAGGAGCGGCTTCAGCCGCGATGCAGGCACCACGGTGTGTGGCACCCGCATCGCCGGTGATCGCGGCTGAAGCCGCTCCTACAGTGTCAGGCCTTGCTGGGGATGCCGTACTTGCGCAGGCGCTGGGCAATCGCCGTATGCGAGGTCTGCAACCGCCCGGCCAGCTGCCTTGTCGAGGGATAGCTGGCGTACAAGCGCTGCAGCAACTCCCGCTCGAAATCCCCCACCGCCTGTTCCAGGCTCGCCACCTCGCCATCCTGCCCACGGGCCACCGAGGTGCCGGCGATGTCCAGGTCGCCGATGTCCACCACGTTGCTCTCGCAGATGGCTGCGGCGCGGAAGATCACGTTCTGCAACTGACGCACGTTGCCCGGCCAGGGGTTGCCCAGCAGCGCCGGGTGAGTGGCCGGGGCCAGGCGGCAGGGTGGGCGCTGGATCTGGGTGCAGGCCTGCTGCATGAAGTACTGCGCCAGGGACAGGATGTCCTGGCCGCGATCGCGCAGCGGCGGCACTTGCAGGTTGAGCACGTTGAGGCGGTAGAACAGGTCTTCGCGGAAGGTGCCTTCGGCGACCATGCGCTCCAGGTCGCGGTGGGTGGCGCTGATGATGCGCACGTCCACCTTCACTTCACGGTCGCCACCCACGCGGCGGAAGCTGCCGTCGCTGAGAAAACGTAGCAGCTTGGCTTGCAGGTAGGGCGACATCTCGCCGATTTCGTCGAGGAACACCGTGCCCTGGTTGGCCAGCTCCATCAGCCCGGGCTTGCCGCCACGTTGCGCGCCGGTGAAGGCGCCGGGGGCATAGCCGAACAGCTCGCTCTCGGCCAGGCTCTCGGGCAGCGCCGCGCAGTTGAGTGCCAGGAACGGCGCGGCGTGGCGGCTACTGATGGCATGGCAGGCGCGGGCCACCAGCTCCTTGCCGGTGCCGGTCTCGCCATGCACCAGCAGCGGTGCGTCGAGGGTGGCCACACGCAGGGCGCGGGCCTTGAGGGTGCGGATGGCCGGGGAGTCGCCGAGCATGGCGTCGAAGCCTTCGGCGTGATCATGGTGCAAGGCCGACAACCGCTCGCCCATGCGGTTGGGCGGGTACAGCGTCAGCAGGCCGCCGGCGTGGGTGATCGGCGTGGCGTCGAGCAGCAGGCTCTGGCCGTTGAGCTGCATCTCGCGCATGGGCAGGTGGAAGTTGTTGTCCAGCAACGCTTGCAGCAGGTCGGGGTCGCCGAACAGCTCGCCCACCGAGCGCCCGGCCGATTCGCGGCCGCACAGGGCGATCAGCGCGGGGTTGGCCAGCAGCACCTTGCCGGCGCTGTCCACGGCCAGCACCGGGTCGCTCATGGCGGCGAGCAGGGCGTCGAGCTGCAGGTGGCGGCGTTGGCCGGGGAGGATGTCGACCACCTCCACCGACTGCACGCCGCGCACTTCGAACAGGGCGTCGTGCAGCTCTTCGAGCACGGCGGGACTGAGGGTGGGGGCGTCGATGTAGACGTTCGGCGGGACCATCTCCACGGCATCGAGGTTCAGGTTGCGGGCGCCGAGCAGGGCCAGGACTTCCTGGGTGATGCCGACGCGGTCGATGAAGCTGACGTGGATGCGCATGGGGGGCAATTATGGCCGAGGGAGGCCGTAGTATGCCTTGGGAGCCGGGGCTAGCCCAACATTGCCGGGGGCGCGTTGCGCCCCTTTCGCGACGCAAGGCCGCTCCCACAGGTATCTCACCGCTTTTAGATACGGCGTTTTACCTGTGGGAGCGGCCTTGTGTCGCGAAAGGGCTGCGTAGCAGCCCCAGAAGTCACTCGAGGTGTTCAGGTTTGATCGGGTCGCCCGATTTCACATCCAACTTGGTGCGAATGTCTTCGAACATATAGTCATACAGCTTGTGCGGCGAGCCGAGGTTCTCGAACTTCTTCGGTGGCGGCAGGTACGACTGGGCCTTGCGGCTCAACTGCATCAGAAAGCTCGGCAGCACCTGGTCCTTGGCCAGGAAGAATTTCTCATCGACGGTCTTGCCCTCGATGTGGCCGTGCATGCGGAACTGGATACCTCTGCCTTCCTTGGGATCGGTTGCCGCCTCGTATTCGATATTGAGGTCGTAGCTGTGGTCGTTCGTGTTCAGCGCGGTGCGCTCAATGTGTACATGACCGGGCGCGTACTGGGCCATGGCGGAATCCTCCGGAAGGTTGAAAACGGCGGGTGCCAGGCACCCGCCAACTGCATTCAACGGTAGCTGATACCGGGCTTCTGCGTGGAAACCCGAGTGCCGGCGGTACCCTTGACGATGTCCTCGATGTTTTCCAGCGAGCTGATCACCGCCACCTTGCCGGTGTGGCGGGCGAAATCGCAGGCGGCCTGGACCTTCGGCCCCATGGAACCGGCGGCGAAGCCCAGCCGTTCAAGCTCGTCCGGGTGCGCCTGGGCAATGGCTTTCTGGGTCGGCTTGCCCCAGTCGATGTACGCCGCGTCGACGTCGGTGGCGATGATCAGCAGGTCGGCGTCCAGCTGTTCGGCCAGCAGCGCCGAGCACAGGTCCTTGTCGATCACCGCCTCGATGCCCTTGAGCTTGCGGTTCTCGTCATACAGGGTGGGGATGCCGCCGCCGCCGGCGCAGATCACGATGCTGCTCTTCTCCAGCAGCCACTTGATCGGGCGGATCTCGAAGATGCGCTTGGGTTTCGGGCTGGCCACCACGCGGCGGTACTTGTCGCCGTCGGGCTTGACCACCCAGCCTTTCTCCTTGGCCAGGCGCTCGGCCTCGTCCTTGGCGTAGACGGGGCCGATGAACTTGGTCGGGTCCTTGAATGCCGGGTCGTTGGCGTCCACTTCGACTTGCGTGAGCAGGGTGGCGAATGGCACATCGAAGGCCAGCAGGTTGCCCAGCTCCTGTTCGATCATGTAGCCGATCATGCCTTCGGTCTCGGCACCGAGCACGTCCAGCGGATAGGCTTCGTCCGGCTTGTACGACAGCCCCTGCAGCGACAGCAGGCCGACCTGCGGGCCGTTGCCGTGGGCGATGACCAGCTCGTTGCCGGGGTGGATCTTGGCGATCTGCTCGGTGGCGGTGCGGATATTGGCGCGCTGGTTGTCGGCGGTCATCGGCTCGCCGCGGCGCAGCAGGGCGTTGCCGCCCAATGCAACAACGATACGCATGGGGAATGTCCTTTATCGAAAGAGAGTGAAACGCCGCTGTAAGGGTTGCAGGGGCCCCTGTGGGAGCGGGCAAGCCCGCTCCCACAGGTACAGTGCAAGCCTCAGGAAAGCGGTAGAGGCTTACAGGTCAGCCAGGGTCGACACCAGGATCGCCTTGATCGTGTGCATGCGGTTTTCCGCCTGCTCGAAGGCGATGCAGGCCGGCGACTCGAACACGTCATCGGTCACTTCGATGCCGTTGGCCAGGTCCGGGTACTGCTCGGCGATCTGCTTGCCGACCTTTGTTTCGGAGTTGTGGAACGCCGGCAGGCAGTGCATGAACTTGGAACGCGGGTTGCCGGTGGCCTTCATCAGTTCCTTGTTCACCTGGTAGGGCTTGAGCAGCTTGATGCGCTCGCCCCAGGCTTCGATCGGCTCGCCCATCGACACCCAGACGTCGGTGTGGACGAAGTCCACGCCCTTGACCGCAGCTTTCGGGTCTTCGGTCAGGGTGATGCGCGCGCCGCTTTCCTCGGCGTATTTATGGCAGCGCTCGACCAGGTCGTCGTGGGGCCACAGGGCCTTGGGCGCGGCGATACGCACGTCCATGCCGAGCTTGGCGCCGATCAGCAGCAGCGAGTTGCCCATGTTGTTGCGGGCATCGCCCAGGTAGGCGTAGCTGATGTCGTGCAGCGGCTTGTCGCTGTGCTCGCGCATGGTCAGCACGTCGGCGATCATCTGGGTCGGGTGGTATTCGTCGGTCAGGCCGTTGAACACCGGTACGCCGGCGAACTTGGCCAGCTCCTCGACGATCTCCTGCTTGAAGCCCCGGTACTCGATGGCGTCGTACATGCGCCCGAGCACGCGGGCGGTGTCCTTCATGCTCTCCTTGTGGCCGATCTGCGAGGAGTTGGGGTCGATGTAGGTGACGTTGGCGCCCTGGTCATAGGCGGCGACTTCGAAGGCGCAGCGGGTGCGAGTGGAGGTCTTCTCGAAGATCAGGGCGATGTTGTTGCCCTTCAGGTGCTGCTGCTCGGTACCGGTGTACTTGGCGCGCTTGAGGTCGCGGGACAGGTCCAGCAGGTAACGCAGCTCGCGGGTGCTGTGGTGTTCGAGGCTGAGCAGGTTGCGGTTGTGGATGTTGAACGCCATGGCGGTTCTCCTTGGATTCGGTGATCGGCCCGGCCGGCACCGGGTAGGTGCGGCCGGGGGATGGACGTTTAGTAGTCGATGGGGTCGCGGATGATGGGGCAGGTCATGCAATGGCCGCCGCCGCGGCCGCGGCCCAGTTCGCCGGCGCTGATGGTGATGACCTCGATCCCGGCCTTGCGCAGCAGGGTGTTGGTGTAGGTGTTGCGGTCGTAGCCAATGACCACGCCGGGCTCGACGGCCACCACGTTGTTGCCGTCATCCCACTGTTCGCGCTCGGCGGCGAAGCTGTTGCCGCCGGTTTCGACCACGCGCAGCTTGACCCCCAACTGCTCGCCGACCACCTCGATGAACGACTTGTTCTCGCGACGCACGTCCATGCCGTAAGGCTTGCTCTCGTCGGGGCGGATGATGAACGGCACGATCTCTTTCACCACTTCCGGGAAGACCGTGACCAGGTCGCGGTCGCAGAAACTGAACACGGTGTCCAGGTGCATCGCGGCGCGGGACTTCGGCAGGCCGGCGACGATGACTTTCTCCACCGCGCCCTTGGCGAACAGGTTCTGTGCCAGCTGGCCGATGGCCTGGCGCGAGGTGCGCTCGCCCATGCCGATCAGCACGATGCCTTTACCGATCGGCATCACGTCGCCGCCCTCGAGGGTGGCGTTGCCGTGGTCCTTGTCCGGGTCGCCGTACCAGACCTGGAATTCGCCTTTTTCGGTGAACTCCTTGTGGAACTTGTAGATGGCGGTGGTCAGCAGGGTTTCCTGGCGTCGCGCCGGCCAGTACATCGGGTTCAGTGTCACGCCGCCGTAGATCCAGCAGGTGGTGTCGCGGGTGAACTGGGTGTTGGGCAGCGGCGGCAGGATGAAGCTGGAGTGGCCGAGGTAGTCGTTGTACATCTTGACCACGCTGGCACCTTCGCTTTCCGGCAGGTCCTGGCCGGCCACGCCGCCAATCAGGAATTCGGCCAGGTGGCGTGGGTCCAGCCCTTCGAGCCAGCTGCGCACTTCGTTGGTGAGGCCGACGCCGACGGTGTCGGAGGTGATCTTGCGGTCGAGAATCCACTTCAGCGCTTCGGGTTGCTGGACGATGTCGGTCAGCAGGTTGTGCATTTCCAGCACGTCGACGCCGCGCTCGCGCATCTTGGTGACGAAGTCGAAATGGTCGCGCTTGGCCTGGTCGACCCAGATCACGTCGTCGAACAGCAGTTCGTCGCAGTTGCTCGGGGTCAGGCGCTTGTGCGCCAGGCCCGGGCTGCAGACCATCACTTTGCGCAGTTTGCCGGCTTCGGAATGAACGCCGTATTGCTGTTTCTCAGTGGACATGGTGAATCCTCCTGTAAAGCGAAGTCGTGGTTCAGAGCGTCAGGAAGCCGTCGTACAGGCCGTAGGCCGCCACCAGGGCGCCCGCGACCACGGCGGCGAAGATCAGTTTTTCCACGTTGGTGAAGATCGGTTGGCCGACCTCGCGCTTGGCCTTGGCGAACAGGATCGCGCCAGGGGCATAGAGCAGGGCCGAGAGCAGCAGGTATTTCACGCCGCCGGCGTACAGCAGCCAGATCGCGTAGAGCAGGGCGATGCCGCCGATGATCAGGTCTTTCTTGCGTTCGGCCAGGGCCTGTTCGTAGGTTTCGCTGCGCACCGCCAGCAGTACCGCGTAGGCCGCCGACCACAGGTAAGGCACCAGGATCATCGAGGTGGCGAGGTAGATCAGCGACAGGTAGGTGCTGTTGGAGAACAAGGTGATGACCAGGAATATCTGCACCATGGCGTTGGTCAGCCACAGGGCGTTGGCCGGCACATGGTTCTGGTTCTCGCGGCGCAGGAACTCCGGCATGGTGTGGTCTTTCGCGGCGGCGAACATGATCTCGGCGCACAGCAGCACCCACGACAGCAGCGCCCCCAGCAGCGAGATGATCAAACCGACGCTGATCAGTACCGCGCCCCAATGGCCGACCACGTGTTCAAGTACGGCCGCCATCGACGGGTTCTGCAGCTTGGCCAGTTCCGGCTGGGTCATCACGCCCAGCGACAGCACGTTGACCAGCACCAGGAACAGCAGCACGGTGACGAAGCCGATGACCGTGGCCTTGCCCACGTCGGAGCGTTTTTCCGCACGGGAGGAGAAGATGCTCGCGCCCTCGATGCCGATGAACACCCACACGGTGACCAGCATCATGTTGCGCACCTGGTTCATCACGCTGCCAAGCTCTGGCGTGCCAAGGGCCCAGATATCCGCAGTGAACACATCGAGCTTGAAGGCGAACAGGCAGATCAGGGCGAACAGCGCCAGTGGCACGACCTTGGCCACGGTGGTGACCAGGTTGATGAACGCCGCTTCCTTGATGCCGCGCAGCACCAGGAAGTGCACCGCCCACAGCAGGATCGACGCGCCGATCACCGCCGCCGGGGTGTTGCCTTCACCGAACACCGGGAAGAAGTACCCCAGGGTGCTGAACAGCAGCACGAAGTAGCCGACGTTGCCGAGCCAGGCACTGATCCAGTAGCCCCAGGCGGAAGAGAAGCCCATGTAGTCGCCGAAGCCGGCCTTGGCGTAGGCGTACACCCCGCCGTCGAGGTCAGGTTTGCGGTTGGCGAGGGTCTGGAAGACGAAGGCGAGGGTGAGCATGCCCACCGCGGTGATGGCCCAACCGATCAGCACGGCCCCAACGCCGGCGCTGGCGGCCATGTTCTGCGGCAACGAGAAGATCCCGCCGCCAATCATCGAGCCGACGACAAGTGCAACAAGTGCACCGAGTTTTAGTTTTCCGGGAGAATCAGACATTTAACGACTCCGTACCAGGAGAAAGTTGACCTCAGAATAAATCTGACGCCTGGATCATTCGCTGACTTAGATCAGTTCATGCCCGCATGAAGATCAGAAAAATCCCTCATGCGCCTCCTGGAGGATGCCGACAGCTCTGACGCAGGCCTTGTGCGCTGGCACCTCCATGTCCTTCTGGAGCAAACGCTCCGTTTCGCCTGCGAACTGTGAAGTTAGACCGTTTTAGGGTTTTCGCAAATTTTTCACAGTAATTAGCGACAGGTTTAGACGGCGCGTGAAGTATCCGACAACTGTGATTTTTATGAGGGGGATGCCATAGACATTCCGGTTATGAGTGCTATAGGGTTAATGGCTCGTTTTGATAAAAAACTTGTAACAATGATGTTGGTAAATACGTTTACGCGCGCCCGCGCACGAGGAACCCCATGAGCGAACCGGGACAGAAACTGCGCCTTGGCGCGCTCATCGCGCTGGTGGTCGGCTCGATGATCGGTGGCGGGATCTTCTCGTTGCCGCAGAACATGGCCGCGCGCGCCGACGTGGGGGCCGTGCTGATCGGCTGGAGCATCACCGCGGTGGGCATGCTGGCCCTGGCGTTCGTGTTCCAGACCCTGGCCAACCGCAAGCCGGAGCTGGATTCCGGGGTGTATGCCTACGCCAAGGCCGGCTTCGGCGACTACATGGGCTTCTCTTCGGCCTGGGGCTACTGGATCAGCGCCTGGTTGGGCAACGTCGGTTATTTCGTGCTGCTGTTCAGCACCTTGGGCTTCTATTTCCCGGTGTTCGGCGAAGGCAACACGCCGGTGGCCATCGGCTGTGCCTCGCTGCTGTTGTGGGCCGTGCATTTCCTGGTGCTGCGCGGCATCAGGGAAGCGGCGTTCATCAACCAGGTGACCACCGTGGCCAAGGTGGTGCCGTTGCTGATGTTCATCGTCATCGCCGCCTTTGCCTTTCGCGCCGACATCTTCACCCGCGACATCTGGGGGCTGAGCAACCCGAAGTTCGGCAGCGTGCTCGAGCAGGTGCGCAACATGATGCTGGTGACGGTGTTCGTGTTCATTGGTATCGAGGGTGCCAGCGTCTATTCCGGGCGTGCGTTGCACCGTTCGGACGTGGGCAAGGCGACGGTGGTGGGCTTTCTCGGGGTGCTGGCATTGTTGGTGCTGGTCAACGTGCTGTCGTTGGGGGTGATGACCCAGCCTGAGCTGGCGGGGTTGCAGAACCCTTCGCTGGCTTCGGTGCTGGAGCATATCGTCGGCCCCTGGGGCGCGCTGTTGATCAGCATCGGGTTGGCGGTTTCGCTACTGGGGGCGCTGCTGTCGTGGGCGCTGCTGTGCGCCGAGATCCTGTTCGCCACCGCCCGCGACAAGACCATGCCGCGCTTCCTGGCGCGGGAGAACCAGAACCATGTGCCGGCCAATGCCCTGTGGCTGACCAACGTGATGATCCAGGGCTTCCTGCTGATCACCCTGTTCTCGGCGGGCACCTACACCAGCCTGATCTACCTGGCGTCGTCGATGATCCTGGTGCCGTACTTCTGGTCGGCGGCCTACGCGGTGTTGCTGGCGCTTCGAGGGGAGAGCTACGAAGGGCAGGCCGGGTTGCGGCGCAAGGACCTGCTGGTGGCGGTG
The DNA here is from genome assembly GCF_018417595.1 of Pseudomonas entomophila. Classification (NCBI taxonomy): domain Bacteria; kingdom Pseudomonadati; phylum Pseudomonadota; class Gammaproteobacteria; order Pseudomonadales; family Pseudomonadaceae; genus Pseudomonas; species Pseudomonas entomophila. The sequence continues at coordinate 4,810,170 of NZ_CP070982.1, read as the reverse complement.
ATCGCGTTGTTGTATGCAGTGTGGCTGCTGTATGCCGGCGGGCTCAAGTACGTGCTGCTGTCGGCGCTGCTGTACGCGCCGGGGGTGATCCTGTTCGCCCATGCCAAGCGCGAGCAGGGGCAGGTGTTGTTCACCGCCTGGGAGAAGCTGATATTCGCGGCGGTACTGGTCGGTGCGGGATTGGCCGCGTACGCACTCTATTCCGGGCTGCTGAGCCTGTAGGAGCCAGCCTTGCTGGCGAAGGGCGCACCTCGGTGTACCGGGCAAGGCTGCGCCTTGCATTCGCCAGCAAGGCTGGCGCCTACGAAAAGCGTTACCAGTTGGCCTTGGAAGAGCCGAGTTCACAGGCGCCCAAGGCCCAGCTCAACTGAGCGTCCCCCACTTTCAGCGGCCCTTTGATCCGTTGCGCGTCACCCCAGGGTGTGCGCTCGGTATGCGGGTCGTGATCGTCGGCCGACTCCGGTGCCAGGGGCAGGTCCTCGTCCATCGTCCCGTGCTCCACCAGCAGCTTGGCCGTACGCGCCAGCGACAGCCGCGAGCGGCAGCCCTGGCCGTTACGCAGCCGCTCGCCCAAGGCTCGAATCGTTTCGGCGGCCATCAGGTACCCCGTTCCGTGGTCCAGTGCCTGCACCGGCAGTGGCACCGGTCGGTCCGCCTGCTGCCAGCGCATGCCGGCGCGAGCGATGCCGCTGCTCATCTGCACCAGGCTGTCGAAACCGCGGCGGTCCTTCCAGGGGCCGCTCCAGCCATAGGCATTCAAGCTCACGTCGACCAGCCCGGGGTTCAACTGGCGGCGCCGCTCGGCGCCCAGGCCGAGGCGCTCCAGCGCGTCGGCGCGATAACCGTGGACCAGCACATCGGCCTCGGTCAGCAGTTGCTCGAGTATGCGACGGCCCCCGGGGGTGTGCAGGTCCAGGCGAGCACAGCGCTTGCCGAGGGTCACTTCGGCGGCGACAGCTGGCTCCTCCCAGCCGGGTGGGTCGATACGCAGCACGTCGGCGCCAAACCCCGCCAGCAGCCGGGTGGCAATGGGGCCGGCGAGGATGCGGGTGAGGTCCAGCACCTTGATGCCGGCCAGCGGCCTGGCCTCGCTGCCGTGCCAGGGCTGACACGGTCCGGCGAAGGTTTCGCGCAGGATCAGCGATTCCGCGTTCACGGCCCGGCCCTGGGGGTGTTCGCACCATTCCAGCCAACCGCGCATCCGCGCCGCGCAGCCACCGGCCTCGACCACGGCGGCTTCCAGTTCGTCAGCGTCCCACTGCGCCACGCGTCGGGTCACATCGGCGCGATTGGATACCGGGCCAAGTACGCTCAAGGCGGCGGCGCGGTGGTGCGCGGCATTGGTGTGCAGGCGAATCCAGCCGTCACGAGCCGGGTAGTCGCCAGCGATGGCATCCCACAGGGGCGGTGGCTCCCAGCCACGGGGGCGCAGGCTGGTGGCGAACCAGAAGGAGGCCAGGCGCCGGTCGACGCGGACCAGCGGGCAGCTGTCCCGCTGGCCTTGCAGCAGGTTGGCCAGGGCCAGGCCAGCGGCGGCGATGCTGGCCGAGGCCAGGCCGGTCACGGCGAACGCGGAAGGCAGGGTACCGATACCTTGCCAGCGCACGGCGGCAGGATCGAGGGTCAGGGAATGGGCGATGGTCTCGAGCAAAGGCTGCATGCAGGATCCTCCTTCGTGGATCCAATTGCAGTACATCCTGCGCCGGGGCGCAAATGCTCAGCGTTGCAGTTCGACGGCAGCGGGTGTGATCGGGCGCTCAGGGCGCGACCAGATCCACAGGTTGCCGAGGGTCATGCCGCCGATGGCGAGGAACACCGGCCAGCGGTGGTCGAGGAAGGTCAGCATCAGCCCCGCGCACAGCAGCATGCTTACCGTGGCGCTGACTTTCGCCCGGCGCTGGATCACCTTGCCGTTGCGCCAGTTGTACAGGATCGGGCCGAACAGGCGGTGGTTCTCCAGCCATGCCGAAAGTCGCGGCGAGCTGCGGGTGGCGGCCCAGGCGGCGAGGAGGATGAACTCGGTGGTGGGCAGGCCGGGGATGACGATCGCGACCAGGCCGATCCCCAGGCTGACATAGGCCAGGATCGCGTACAGCAGGCGGGACAGTTTCGAGCGGGCGATTCGGGTCATGGTCTCACGGCAACGGTGTGGCCGCCCGAGGGCGGCCGGGTAAAGCGTGTCAGGCCAGGGCGGCGTCGGTCGCGTAGGCGTGCTTGAGCAGTTCGGTGAAGCGCTCGAAGGCGGCGACCGCGCCACGTTCGGCGGCGGCCTCCTCTTCAGCCGACAGCGCCAGGCCGTCGAGGATGCGGGTGAACTGCTTCCAGCCTTCGGCGCGGCCACCGGCCGGTTCGCCCAGGTGACGGGCACCGAAGCTGTCGGACAGCTCGAGGGCCACGGCACGCTTGATCAGGAACGCGGCGCCCAGTTTGGAGCCTTCGGAGACGAAGATCCAGCCCATGGCCTCACCCAGGCTTGGCGACTGCAGGGCACCGGCGACCGGGGCGGGGACTTCGGTGTCGAGGTCGGCCAGGTCCAGGCGCGCTTGCTCGGCGCGGCAGCGCTCGGCCAGGTCGGGGACGATGGCGATCAGTTGCGGGTCGTTGTACAGCGCCTGCAGTTCGGACTGGAACAGGTACTGGGCGACCACGAAGCGGGCGAAGCTCTCGCGGGTGTCGAACGGCTTGTGCGACTTGACCAGGGCATCCAGCTCGGTGTGCGGGGCGTGGGTGATCTGGTTGAGGCGCTGGGAGCGCAGGGCGGCGCGCTCGGAGGAAGGGGCGTTCATGGGGCATCCTTGGAAAATGGGGCGTCTAGTGACAAGACGAAACAGAAGACGCGGGACAGTAAAAAAACCTCACCTGCGAAGTGAAATCATTCTCATGAGTCGACGTCAGGGCGTCGCGCATTGATTGGGTGCGGTCTGTGTAGGAGCGGCTTCAGCCGCGATCACCCACGAAGCGGGTGTCACGTATGTGGTGCCTGCATCGCGGCCGAAGCCGCTCCTACAACCGCGATGCAGCCGACGATTTCAGCCCATCAGATATCCCACACCAGGTTGATGGCGAAGTTGCGCCCCGGCATGGTCAGGCGATCGAGGTTGGCCGGTTGGGTCACGCCTGCTTCGCCCAGCGCGTCGTAGCCACGCACGTCATCCCATTGCCAGTACTTCTTGTCGGTCAGGTTGTACAGCCCGGCATTGACGGTGATGTCGTCGGTCACCTTGTAGTAGCCGGTCAGGTCCAGCACGCCGTAGCCCGGGGTGCGGAACTGCTTGCTGGCGCCATCGGGGGCGAAGAAAGTGGTGTCGTCGACACGGTCCTTGCGCTTGACCAGGGTCCAACTGACCAACCCGCCGTAATTCTGCTGCTCATAGCCCAGGCCCAGCACCGCAGTCAGCGGGTTGACGCTGTTCAGCGGCTGGCCGGTATCGTCGTTGCGGCCACGGGCGTAGGCCAGCGAACCCTGGGTGTACAGGCCTTGCGCGGCGCCGAAGTGGTCGAGGTTCAGGCGCCCCTTGAACTCGGCGCCCTTGATGGTGGCGTGCTTGATGTTGTTGGCCTGGAAGGTCGAACCGAGGTTGGCCGACTGCACGGCGTCCTCGTTGATGAAGTCGCGGTACTTGTTGTAGAACACCGCCACGTCGAAGTTGCCGGCCTCGAAGTTGCCGCGTAGGCCGGTCTCGTAGCTCTTGCTCTTCTCCGGTTCCAGGTTCGGGTTGGGCTCGACGCTGTAGCCGAGGGTCGGGTTGTCGAAGCGTCCGTACATGGCCTTGGCGGTCGGGGTGCGGAAGCCTTCGGCGTACTGGCCGTACCAGGTGTAGTTGTCGTTGAAGGCATAGGTGACGCCGAACTTGGGCGAGACGCGGTGCCACTTCTTGTCCGAGTCGTCGATGCTGCCCGGCGCCGCGCCGGTGCCCTGGATACCGCGCAGGAACTCGGCGGTCATCTTCGGCTCCATGCGGGTGTAGTCATAGCGCGCACCCGGCAGGAAGGTCCAGTTGTTCCAGCGGATTTCATCCTGGGCGAACAGGCTGTAGGTGTTCACGGTCGGGTCCGGGAAGTCGCTGACCAGCACCTGGCCATCGCTCGGGCTGTTCTGGCCGATGCCACGGCAGCTGCCACCCACGTTCAGGCAGGTGCCGGTGCCGCTGCGCGAACCGGTGACCTTCTCATGCTTGAGGGTGGTGCCGTAGGTCAGCAGGTGCTCGGTGGCACCGATGCTGAAGGCCTTGTCGAACTGGCCGTCGAACACCCACTGGCGGTCCTTGTAGGTGGTCTGGCGGTCGCGGAACACCTGGCGGCCGCTGGCGAAGTACAGCTCGTCGGTGCGCTGGTCGGTCTTGGCGATCTGGTAGTTCAGGCTCCACTTCACGTGGTCGGCGACCAGGCTGTCGAGGCCGAATTCGTGGTTGATGCCGAAGCGCTCGCGGGTGACGGTATCGTTGCCCTGGCGCATGCGGTACATGTTCGAGGCACCACGGCCCGGAATGAACGGGCCGCCCACAGCGCTGAGGATGTTCTGGTCACGGTCATCCTTGTAGTGCTCATAGGTGAAACCCAGGCGCGCGTCGTCGGCGTAGTTCCAGCCGAGCTTGGCCAGTACGTTGGTGGTGCGCACGTCCTCGGGGTTGGCTTCGCTGCGGTCCAGGCCGGTGCCGCCGTGCTCGCCGTAGGATTCGGTCTCGTGGCCATTGCGCTGGCTCAGGTGCAGCAAACCGTCGAAGTCGCCCTGGCGACCGGCGACGGTGGCGGAGGTCAGCCAGCTTTCGTCGGCGGAGCTGTAGCCGGTCTTCAGGCGTGCGCCGACGTCCTGGCCAGGTTTGATGATGTCATCGGGGTCGAGGGTGAAGTAGCTCACCGCGCCACCGATGGCGTTGCTGCCGTACAGCACCGAAGCTGGGCCACGGAGGATCTCCACGCGCTTGACGATCTCCGGGTCGACGTAGTTGCGTTGGGTCTGGGCGTAGGGGCCGTAGAAGAAGCTGTCGGGGATCGACACGCCATCGACCTGGGTGAGGATGCGTTCGCCGTCGATGCCGCGGATGTTGTAGCCGTTCAGGCCGCTGCGCTGGCCGACACCACCAACCGAGACGCCCGGTTCGTAGCGCACCAGTTCCTTGATGTCGTTGACGTTCTGCCGATCGAGCTGCTCGCGGGTGTGCACACTGACGGTGCTCGGCACCTGGCTGACGTCCTGGGCACTGCGTGTGGCACTGACGGTTACCTGTTGCAGGGCGATGGCATTGCCGGCCGCCTGGCGTTCGAGCACCACATTGCCGTTGCCGATCTTGCGGTAACTCAGGCTGGTGCCGCGCAGCAGACGTTGCAGCGCCGCCTCCGGCGCCAGCGAGCCCTGTACGCCCGGCGACGCCACGCCCTCGGCCAGCTCCGCGCTGAACCCAACCTGCCAGCCGGTTACCTGGCTGAACGCGTTGACGGCCGACACCAGCGGCTGCTGGGCGATGGCGAAACGGTAGTCGCCCATGCGCGGGCTACTGGCTTGGGCCGGCTCGGCGGCCAGCGTCGGCAGGCTGATGGCGCCGCTGGCGAGCAGGGCCAGGGTCAGCAGCGACAGCTGCCCCCGACGACGGGAAATGGAGGACGGGCGGGTTTGACCAGTGGACATCGAAAGCGCTCCCTGTCGCGCGAAGGGTTATAGGCAGTGGCTGTTCTCGTTTTGGAACGAGAATCAATCGTATTGGCTATAACGAGACGGGCGAGGGAGGGCGATCGCGTAAAAAAACTTTCAGGTCAGTTGAGAATCACCAGCGCGGGGTATTCGTGCAGCTGCGCCGAGGTGATATGGGCGAGGGCGCGCAGGGTTTCCAGGGGTTGGTCGAGGCGGTAGTTGCCGGTGACGGCGACCTGTTCGAGGCGTTCGTTGTGGTTGATGATCCAGCCGGGGTAGTAGCGGCGCACTTCGGCCAGCACCTGGCTCAGTGGGCAGTTCTCGAACACCAGGCGCCCCTCGATCCAGGCCAGCTCCTTGCGCAGGTCCGGGCGCTGGCGCTGGCCGAAGCCGTCGGGGCCGACGCTGATGCTGTCGCCGGCGCTGAGGCGGATGCGCTGGTCGCTGGCCGCCTGCAAGTCGACATCGCCGCGTTGCACGCGTACCTGGGCCTGGCCGTCGAGATAACGCACGGCGAAGTCGGTGTCGCGCACGCTGGCGCGCAACGGACCGGCCTGCACTTCCAGTGCGGGCTGGCCGCCATCGGACACCTGGAAGTACGCCTCGCCCTGCAGCAGGCGGGCCACCTGGCGCCCGTCGCGTACATCACTGGCGAAGGCCGAGTTGGTGTTGAGCAAGACCCTGGCGCCATCGTCCAATTGCAGGCGCTGGCGCTCGCCGACCACGGTCAGGTGGTCGGCGAGCAGGCGCACCGGCAGGTTGCCGAAAGTGAACAACCCGACCAGCAGCATGGCGGCGGTGGCCAGGGGCTTCCAATGGCGGCGCAGGCGCCCGCCGACGGTGCGGCGGCGCTGTTGGTGCAACTGGCCGGCGGCCTGGCGCAGCGGCGCGCCGTTCCACAGCGCCTCGGCCTCAACGTAAGCCTCGGCGTTTTCCGGCTCGGCACCGAGCCACAGCTCGAAGGCCTGGGTGTCGCTTTCGTCGGCACACTGCAGGCGGATCAGCCAGTCCATCGCCTCTGCGCGGGCACGGGCGCGGGCGTCAGGCGCGGCGGTGGTCGGGCGAGGGGAGGGCTGGTGGGTCACGGAGGGTCCTTGCGGCGGGCTTTTTTGCGCATGATCAGTGCAGACCCGATACATGGCAAGGGCTTTGCGCGGGTGGCCTGGCGAGCGGTGCTGTCACTGGTGCCGGTCGGCCACGCCCATGCAGATGGCCATGATCAGTTTCAGTTCTTTCTGCACCGTGCTGGCCGAGACGTCCAGTTGCTCGGCGATCTCCAGGTAGCTGGCGCCGTGCAGGCGGCTGAGGATGAAGATGCGCTGCTGGCGCTCGGTCAACTGGCCGAGGCTGACACTCAGGTGCTTGAGCAACTGCTCGGCATGGGCGGCATCTTCACTGCTGCCTGCGGGGGCGGCGACGTTGTGCAGGACCTGGTCGGGGACATCGTCGATCAGCGTGCGGGCCTGTACCCGGCGGGCGCGCAGATGGTCCAGGGCGAGGTTGCGGGCGGTCTGGAAGACAAAGGGTTCCAGGTGCTCGATGGGACGTTCGCCCAGGGCGCGGGTAACCCGCAGGTAGGTTTCCTGCAGCAAATCCTCGGCGGTGCTGGGGTTGCCCACCATGCGCTGCAGGGTGCGCAGCAGGGTGAGGCGCTGGTTGAGGAAGACTGAGTTGAACCGGGACTGACTCACGGGGAAACCTGACCGCTTTGGGGTGAATGATAATGCGTATCATCCATGCTTCAGGTCAAGTGGGGAAATGTCATGAGGAGGTAAAGACTGGGGATGTCGCACAGGGCGCTGTAGGAGCGGCTTCAGCCGCGATGCAGGCATCGCGGTGTCTGGTACCCGCCTTGCGGGTGATCGCGGCTGAAGCCGCTCCTACAGGTTCAGCGCGGCCTTGGGGTCGAGGGTTACTTCGCGTTGAACAACGCCAGGCAGTTGTCCAGCATGCGGTTGGAGAAGCCCCACTCGTTGTCGTACCAGGCCAGCACCTTGAGCATGCGGCCATTGGCGCGGGTGTGGTTGGCGTCGAAGATCGACGACAGCGGGTTGTGGTTGAAATCGCACGACACCAGCGGCAGGGCGTTATAGCCCAGCACGCGGGAGTGGCGGCTGGCTTCGAGGAACACCTGGTTCACCTCCTCGGCCGTCACCTCGCGCTTGAGGTTGACGGTGAGGTCGACCAGCGACACGTTGATCACCGGCACCCGTACCGCCATGCCCGTCAGCTTGCCGGCCAGCTCCGGCAGCACCAGGCCCACGGCCTCGGCGGCGCCGGTCTTGCTCGGGATCATCGACTGGGTGGCCGAGCGCGCGCGGTACGGGTCGGTGTGGTAGACGTCGGTGAGCACCTGGTCGTTGGTGTAGGCGTGGATGGTGGTCATCAACCCCTGCTCGATGCCGAACTCGCGGTGCAGCACCTGGGCGATCGGCGCCAGGCAGTTGGTGGTGCAGGAGGCGTTGGAGATGACCTGGTGCGAGGCGCGCAGCACGTCGTGGTTGACCCCGTACACCACGGTGGCGTCGGCGCCCTTGGCCGGCGCGCTGACGATCACCTTGCTGGCCCCCGCGGCCAGGTGCGCGGCAGCCTTGGCGCGCTCGGTGAACAGCCCGGTGCATTCGAACACCACGTCGACGGCCAGGGCTTTCCAGGGCAGCTCGGCGGGGTTGCGGATGGCACTGACGGCGATGCGGTCGCCGTTGACGGTGAGGCTTTCATGGTCGGATTCGACCGTGGCGTCGAAGGTGCCGTGGACACTGTCGAACTTGAGCAGGTGGGCGTTCATCGCGCTGTCGCCCAGGTCGTTGATGGCGACGACCTGCAGGTCCTGACGGTAGCCGTGCGTGTAGAGTGCACGCAGGATGTTGCGTCCGATGCGACCGAAGCCGTTGATGGCGATGCGAAGGGTCATGGCGTTACCTCTGGCAGTCAGGTGAAGCCTGTGGCACAAAGAGTAGCTTCACTGAAACGGTTTTGTTGTTGGAATTACAAGATTATTCATCGAGTGATAGAAAACAAGCCTTTTTGCTGGCAGTATTTTGTTTAAACATACAACGAGTGGTCGGGTCAGCCCCTCTTCGAACACGCCAGGCACCTCTCTCTAGAGCCTAGGCCGCAATCGTTTGGAGGGAAAATGCCCGGTGAGACCGCCCTTACCGTTAGCCTGGAGTCCAGTACATGCACCCGCGCATCCTTGAGGTCACCGAACGGCTGATCGCCCGCAGCCGCCGCACCCGTGAACGCTACCTTGAGCTGATCCGCGGCGCGGCCAGTGACGGACCCATGCGCGCCAGCCTGCAGTGCGCCAACTTCGCCCATGGCGTGGCCGGTTGCGGCGGTGAGGACAAGCAGACCCTGCGTCTGATGAACGCCGCCAACGTGGCCATCGTCTCGGCGTACAACGACATGCTCTCGGCGCACCAGCCGTATCAACACTTCCCCGAACAGATCAAGCAGGCCTTGCGCGACATCGGCTCGGTGGGCCAGTTCGCCGGTGGCGTGCCGGCCATGTGCGATGGCGTCACCCAGGGTGAGCCAGGCATGGAGCTGGCCATTGCCAGCCGCGAGGTGATCGCCATGTCCACCGCCATCGCCCTGTCGCACAACATGTTCGACGCCGCGCTGATGCTGGGCATCTGCGACAAGATCGTCCCCGGCCTGATGATGGGCGCGCTGCGCTTCGGCCATTTGCCAACCGTCTTCGTGCCAGGTGGGCCGATGGTCTCGGGGATCTCCAACAAGGAGAAGGCCGACGTGCGCCAGCGCTACGCCGAGGGCAAGGCCACCCGCGAGCAACTGCTCGAGTCGGAGATGAAGAGCTACCACGGCCCGGGCACCTGCACCTTCTACGGCACCGCCAACACCAACCAGCTGGTGATGGAAGTGATGGGCCTGCACCTGCCCGGCGCCTCGTTCGTCAACCCTTACACGCCGCTGCGCGACGCCCTCACCGCCGAGGCTGCGCGGCAGGTCACGCGCATGACCAAGGCCAGCGGCAACTTCATGCCGATCGGCCAGATCGTCGACGAGAAGGCGCTGGTCAACTCGATCGTCGCCCTGCACGCCACCGGCGGCTCGACCAACCACACCCTGCATATTCCGGCCATCGCCCAGGCCGCTGGCATCCAGCTGACCTGGCAGGACATGGCGGACCTCTCCGAAGTGGTGCCGACCCTGTCCCACGTCTATCCGAACGGCAAGGCCGACATCAACCATTTCCAGGCCTCGGGCGGCATGGCTTTCCTCATCCGCGAACTGCTCGACGCGGGCCTGCTGCACGAGGACGTCAACACCGTGGCCGGGCATGGCCTGCGCCGCTACACCCAGGAGCCGTTCCTCGAGGATGGCCAGCTGGTCTGGCGCGAGGGGCCGAAGGATAGCCTGGACGAGAGCATCCTGCGCCCGGTGGCGCGGCCGTTCTCGCCGGAAGGCGGCCTGCGGGTGATGGAGGGCAACCTGGGCCGTGGCGTGATGAAGGTGTCCGCCGTGGCGCGCGAGCACCAGGTGGTGGAGGCGCCGGCGAGGGTGTTCCACGACCAGCAATCCCTGGCCGATGCATTCAAGGCCGGCGAGCTGGAGCGAGACTTCGTCGCCGTGGTGCGCTTCCAGGGACCACGCTGCAACGGCATGCCCGAACTGCACAAGCTCACCCCCTTCCTCGGCGTGTTGCAGGACCGGGGCTACAAGGTGGCGCTGGTCACCGACGGGCGCATGTCCGGTGCCTCGGGCAAGATCCCGGCGGCCATCCATGTGTGCCCCGAGGCTTTCGACGGTGGCCCGCTGGCGCGGGTGCGCGATGGTGATATCGTGCGGGTCGATGGTGTCGAAGGCACGCTGCGGATCATGGTGTCGGCCGAGGAACTGGCCAGCCGTGAACTGCCCGAAGCGCCCAAGGGCAACGACCTGGGCTGCGGGCGCGAGCTGTTCGGCTTCATGCGCGTGGCGTTCAGTTCGGCCGAAAAGGGCGCGAGCGCCTTCACTTCGGCTCTGGAGCACCTTGAATGAAGGCCCTGCTGGTCGGCGATATCGGCGGTACCAATGCACGTTTCGCCTTGTGGCGGGACAATGAGCTGCAGGCGGTCCAGGTGCTGGCGACCGCCGACTTCACCAGCCCTGAGCAGGCCATCGAGGCCTACCTCTTAAGCCAGGGCATCGCTCGTGGCGGCCTGGCGGCGGTGTGCCTGGCGGTGGCCGGGCCGGTGGATGGCGACGAATTCCGCTTCACCAACAATCATTGGCGCTTGAGCCGCAGCGCTTTCTGCCAGACGCTGCAGGTCGAGCGCCTGCTGCTGATCAACGATTTCTCCGCCATGGCCCTGGGCATGACCCGGCTGCGCGACGGTGAGTTCCGCGAGGTCTGCGCCGGCCAGGCCGACCCGTCGCGCCCGGCGCTGGTGATCGGGCCCGGCACTGGCCTGGGTGTGGGCAGCCTGTTGCGCCTGGGCGAGCATTGGTTGGCGTTGCCGGGGGAGGGCGGGCATGTCGACCTGCCGGTGGGCAATGCCCGCGAGGCGGCGATCCATCAGGAAATTCACCGGCAGATCGGCCATGTCAGTGCCGAGACCGTGCTCAGTGGTGGTGGGCTGGTGCGTTTGTACCAGGCCATCTGCGCGCTCGAGGGTGCCACGCCGACGCACAAGACACCGGCGCAGATCACCGACGCGGCCCTGGCCGGCGAGCCTCGGGCGTTGGCGGTGATCGAGCAGTTCTGCCGGTTCCTCGGGCGGGTGGCGGGCAACAATGTGCTCACCCTGGGGGCTCGAGGTGGGGTCTATATCGTTGGCGGGGTGATTCCGCGGTTTGCCAAGCTGTTCCTGGGCAGTGGCTTTGCCGCGAGTTTTGCCGACAAGGGCTGCATGAGCGGGTATTTCGCCGGGGTGCCGGTGTGGCTGGTAACGGCGGAGTTTTCCGGGTTGCTGGGGGCGGGGGTGGCCTTGCAACAGGATCTGGACCACTGAGTTGTGGGAGCGGGTTTACCCGCGAAAGCGTCGCTAAGGCAACCACGGCATTCGCGGGTAAACCCGCTCCCACAGGCCCCGCACAGCAGACATGAAGATCTGCGCTGACAAGAGGAAGGACCATTGTGACCACTGCCGGCAAATCGATCCTGATGGTCGATGACGACCAGGACATCCGTGAACTGCTGCAGACCTACCTCGCCCGCTCCGGCTTCCAGGTGCACGCCGAAGCCGACGGCCAGGGCTTTCGCCGTGCGCTGGACAGCAGCCCCTGCGACCTGGTGATCCTCGACGTGATGCTACCCGACGAGGACGGCTTCAGCCTGTGCCGCTGGGTGCGCCAGCACCCGCGCCTGTCTCGGGTGCCGATCATCATGCTCACCGCCAGCTCCGACGAAGCGGACCGGGTCATCGGCCTGGAGCTGGGTGCCGACGACTACCTCGGCAAACCCTTCAGTCCGCGGGAATTGCAGGCACGGATCAAAGCCTTGTTGCGCCGCGCCGAGTTCGGCCAGGCCGGGCCGGCCAGCGCGGTGCTGGCCTTCGACGACTGGCGCCTGGACATGGTCAGCCACCGTCTGTTCCACCGCGACGGCGAGGAGGTGATCCTGTCCGGTGCCGACTTCGCCCTGCTCAAGCTGTTCCTCGACCACCCGCAACAGATCCTTGACCGCGACACCATCGGCAACGCCACCCGGGGCCGCGAGCCGATGCCCCTGGACCGCATCGTCGACATGGCGGTGAGCCGCCTGCGGCAGCGCCTGCGCGACACCGAGAAACCCCCGCGATTGATCCGCACCGTGCGCGGCAGCGGCTACCTTTTGGCGGCCCATGTCTGCCCGGCCTAGCGAGCGGCGCTGGCGCCTGCTGCCACGCTCGCTGCTGGGGCGCATGCTGCTGCTCACGTTGCTGGTGGTGCTGCTGGCCCAAGGGCTGTCGAGCCTGATCTGGGTGGCGCAGCTGCGCGCCAGTCAGTTGCAGGGCCTGCGTGCCAGCGCCAGCAGCCTGGCCCATTCGATGAGCGCCAGTGTCAGCTACTTCCGCTCGCTGCCGGTGGGCTACCGGCCCATGGTCCTCGATCAGTTGCGCAGCATGGGCGGCACACGCTTCTTCGTTTCGCTCAACGTCAAGCCACTGGAGATGCCGGTGTTGCCGGTCACCCCGCGCAAGCAGGCGGTGATCGACGTTTTCCAGCAGGTGTTGCACGAGCGCCTGGGGCAGCAGATGGAAATCTCCGTGGCCTTCGTCAGCCCGGACGACCTGCGTATCTTCAACAGCGGGCTGAAGCTCGATGAACTGCCGCGCTCATGGGCGCATTACTCGCTGACGCTCGAACCGCTCAATCCGCCGGTGCTGGTCACTCAGATCCGCCTGGACGAAGGCGAGTGGTTGTATATCGCCTCGTTGCTGCCTGAGCCCTATACCAGCCTCGAAGCCGAACGCCTGCCGCGCCAGCAGATCGGTTTCATCGCCCTTACCACGGCCATGCTGCTGTTGTTCATCGGTTTGCTGGTGCACTGGCAGAGCCGACCGCTCAAGCGCCTGGCGCGGGCCGCGCGGGAAATGTCGCTGGGCGCGGACGTGGCGCCAGTGGCGGAGGGTGGCGGCAGCGAGGTGGTCGAAGTGGGGCGCGCGTTCAACAGCATGCGCGAGCGCATCAGCCGTTACCTGACCGAGCGCGCCCAGTTGTTCAGCGCCGTGTCCCATGACCTGCGTACGCCGATCACGCGCCTGCGCCTGCGGGTCGAGTTGCTGGAGGATGAGCAGGTGCAGGCCAAGTTCAATCGCGACCTGGACGAGCTGGAACTGCTGGTCAAGGGCGCGCTGCAATGCGTCAAGGACACCGATATCCACGAGAACATCGAACCGATCGATCTCAACCAGGTGCTCGAGATGCTTGCCGAACCCTACGTAGGCGATGGTCGCATCACCGTCGAAGGCAGGGCCTTGTCACCTTATCCGGGCAAGTCGCTGGCCCTGCGTCGCTGTATCGGGAACCTGATCGACAATGCCATCAAGTATGGCGAGCGGGCGCACCTGCGGATTCTCGACAGCGCCGAGAGTTTCGTACTGCAAGTCGATGACCAGGGACCGGGGGTGCCTGAGCAGCGCCTGGAGCAGGTGTTCGAGCCGCATTTTCGCCTGGCTGGGCAACAACAAGGCTATGGGCTGGGGTTGGGGATCGCGCGCAATATTGCCCATAGCCATGGCGGGGAAGTGAGCCTGCTGAACCTGCGCGAGGGTGGGTTGCGGGTAACCTTGTGCCTGCCCCGTACCGCCGATTGAGGAAGATTTGCGCAATTCCCTGTAGGAGCGGCTTCAGCCGCGATGCAGGCACCGCGGTGCCTTGCACCCGCTTTGCGGGTGATCGCGGCTGAAGCCGCTCCTGCAGGTCACCATCCGGTGACAAATCGGCGGGCCTTCGTGACATGCCAGCCAGGACGGCTGGCTAGAATCCGCTGACAACAACAAGGAAGGCATGTCCCATGACCCACCGCTGGCTCGATTCCCCGATCCATCACGCCTGGCTTGCGACAGAAGCCCTGCGCCTTCTCGACTTCGCCAAGGCCTCGCGCTTGCCCGAAGGCTTCGGCAACCTCGACGATGAAGGGCGCCTGCCCCGTTGCGCCATCGCCGAAACGCTGACCACCGCGCGCATGACCCACAGCTTCGCCCTGGCGCATATCCAGGGTGTGCCAGGCTGCCTGGGGCTGGTCGAGCACGGCGTCGCCGCACTGCAAGGGCCATTGCGCGACGCCGACTTCGGCGGCTGGTTCTCCCATCCGCAAGGCCAGCGCGGCAGCGACAAGGCTGCTTACCTGCATGCCTTCGTCGCCCTGGCCGCCAGCTCGGCGGTGGTGGCCGGGGCCAGAAGCGCCCAGGCGTTGCTGGACACTGCGATCGAAATCATCGAGCAGCGTTTCTGGCGCGAGGAGGAGGGCGCCCTGTGCGAAACCTTCGCTCGCGACTGGCAGCAGCCGGAGGCCTACCGCGGCGCCAACAGCAACATGCATGGCGTCGAGGCGTTCCTCGCCCTGGCCGACGTGACCGGCCACTCGCTGTGGCTGGAGCGCGCCCAGAGGATCGTTGACAGGCTCATCCTCAGTCAGTCCTCGATCGATGGCCTGCGTGTCACCGAGCATTTCGACCAGCACTGGCAGGCCCTGCCGGACTACAACCGCGACAACCCCGCCGACGGCTTCCGTCCCTATGGCACCACGCCCGGCCATGCCTTCGAGTGGGCCCGCCTGCTCCTGCACCTGGAAGCCGCCCGCCAGCAGGCCGACCTGCTTGTATCGAAGGGCCTGGCGAACGCCGCCAAGGGCCTGTTCGACAGCGCCTGCCGCCATGCCTGGCAGGTCGATGGCGCACCGGGCCTGGTCTACACCCTGGACTGGCGCAACCGGCCGGTGGTGCGCGAGCGCCTGCACTGGGTGCATGCCGAAGCCTGCGCCACCGCCGCCGCGTTGCTGCGGTGCACGGGCGAGGCGCAGTACGAGCGCTGGTATCGCTGCTTCTGGGATTTCATCGGCGAACACTTCATCGACCGCGCCCATGGCAGTTGGCACCACGAACTCGATCCGAGCAACCGGCCCAGTGCCCGTATCTGGGGCGGCAAGCCGGACCTTTATCACGCCTACCAGGCCCTGCTGCTGCCACGCCTGCCGTTGGCACCTAGTTTGGCCACGGCGCTGGCTTTGTAACCAGATGATGACAATCGCGCATCCGTTCGTTACCTGAGGTGGGGCGCGAGATCCTTACACTCGATGCAAAGCAAGCGACCGTCTTGCCACGCATAACAACAAGAAAGGTATTCCCATGAATTCGACGCTTCGTCTCGCCGCCGCGATTTCCCTCGCCTCCCTCTATTCCCTCAGTGCCCATGCCGCCGACGCCAAAGGCAACGTGGAAGTCGTCCATTGGTGGACCTCCGGTGGTGAAAAGGCCGCCGTCGATGTGCTCAAGGCCCAGGTCGAGAAAGATGGCTTCACCTGGAAGGACGGCGCCGTGGCCGGTGGTGGCGGCGCTACCGCGATGACCGTGCTCAAGAGCCGCGCCGTGGCCGGCAACCCACCTGCCGTTGCCCAGATCAAAGGGCCGGACATCCAGGACTGGGCCGCCACCGGGCTGCTGGATCCCGATGTCCTGAAGGAGGTGGCCAAGGCAGGGAATTGGGACAGCCTGCTCGACAAGAAAGTCGCCGACACCGTGAAGTACGACGGCGACTATGTGGCCGTACCGGTGAACATCCACCGCATCAACTGGCTGTGGATCAACCCCGAGGTGTTCAAGAAGGCCGGCATCGACAAGGCACCGACCACCCTCGATGAGTTCTATGCCGCCGGCGACAAGCTCAAGGCCGCCGGTTTCATCCCGCTCGCCCACGGTGGCCAGCCGTGGCAGGACAGCACCGTGTTCGAGAGCGTGGTGCTCTCGGTGATGGGTGTCGATGGCTACAAGAAAGCCCTGGTCGAACTCGACAAGGACGCCCTGACCGGCCCCGAGATGGTCAAGGCGCTGACCGAGCTGAAGAAGGTCGCCACCTACATGGATGCCGACGGCAAGGGCCAGGACTGGAACCTTGAAGCCGCCAAGGTCATCAACGGCAAGGCCGGCATGCAGATCATGGGCGACTGGGCCAAGAGCGAATGGACCCTGGCGAAAAAAACCGCCGGCAAGGACTACCAGTGCGTGGCCTTCCCTGGCACTGCCCAGGCGTTCCTCTACAACATCGACTCGCTGGTGGTGTTCAAGCAGAAGGACAAAGGTACTGCGGCCGGGCAACAGGACATCGCCAGGAAGGTCCTGGGCGAGGACTTCCAGAAGGTGTTCAGCACCAACAAGGGCTCGATCCCGGTGCGCAACGACATGCTCGCCGACATGAACAAGTACGGCTTCGACGCCTGTGCCCAGGCTTCGGCCAAGGACTTCCTGGCGGACGCCAAGTCCGGTGGGCTGCAGCCGAGCATGGCGCACAACATGGCGACCACGCTGGCCGTGCAGGGGGCGTTCTTCGATGTGGTGACCAACTACATCAACGACCCCAAGGCTGATCCGGCCGATGCGGCGAAGAAGCTCTACGCGGCGGTGAAGGCGGCTCAGTAGGAGCCGCTACAGCCGCGATGCAGGCAACGTGGTGTCCGTTCACCCGCTTCGCGGGTGATCGCGGCTAAAGCCGCTCCTACAGGGCCATGTGTCGTTTTCGAAACGAGATCTGAACCATGATCACAGCAACCGCCCGCTTGCGGGCCTCCCCCCTGGACGCGCTGCAGCGCTGGCTACCCAAACTGGTGCTGGCCCCCAGCATGTTCATCGTCCTGGTGGGCTTCTACGGTTACATCCTGTGGACCTTCGTCCTCTCGTTCACCACCTCCACCTTCCTGCCCACCTACAAATGGGCGGGGCTGGCGCAGTACGCCCGGTTGTTCGACAACGACCGCTGGTGGGTGGCGAGCAAGAACCTGCTGCTGTTCGGTGGCCTGTTCATCGGCGTGACCCTGGTCATCGGCGTATTCCTGGCCGTGCTGCTCGACCAGCGCATCCGCCGTGAAGGTTTTATCCGCACCATCTACCTGTACCCCATGGCCCTGTCGATGATCGTCACCGGTACCGCCTGGAAGTGGCTGCTCAACCCTGGCATGGGCCTGGACAAGCTGCTGCGTGACTGGGGCTGGGAAGGGTTTCGCCTGGACTGGCTGATCGACCCCGACCGGGTCGTCTATTGCCTGGTGATCGCCGCCGTGTGGCAGGCCTCGGGCTTCATCATGGCGATGTTCCTGGCCGGCCTGCGCGGGGTCGACCCGTCGATCATCCGCGCCGCCCAGCTCGATGGCGCCAGCCTGCCGCGCATCTACTGGACGGTGGTGCTGCCCAGCCTGCGGCCGGTGTTCTTCAGTTCGCTGATGATCCTGGCGCACATCGCCATCAAGAGCTTCGACCTGGTCGCGGCCATGACCGCAGGAGGGCCGGGCTACTCCTCGGACCTGCCGGCGATGTTCATGTACGCGTTCACCTTCAGCCGCGGGCAGATGGGCATGGGTTCGGCCAGCGCGATCCTGATGCTCGGCGCCGTGCTGGCGATCATCGTTCCCTACCTGTACTCGGAACTGCGGGGCAAGCGTCATGACTAGCCTTACCGACAAACCTGCACTGAGCATCAGCCGCATCGCCATCCACGGCGTGCTGCTGCTGGCCGTGCTGCTGTACCTGGTGCCGCTGGTGGTGATGCTGCTGACCAGCTTCAAGACCCCGGAAGACATCAGCACCGGCAACCTGCTGAGCTGGCCGACGGTGTTCACCGGTATCGGCTGGGCCAAGGCCTGGGCCACGGTCAGCGGTTATTTCGTCAACTCGATCCTGATCACCGTGCCGGCCGTGCTGATCTCCACCACCATCGGCGCGCTCAACGGCTATGTGCTGTCGATGTGGCGCTTCCGTGGCTCGCAGCTGTTCTTCGGGCTGCTGTTGTTCGGTTGCTTCCTGCCGTTCCAGACCGTACTGCTGCCGGCCTCGTTCACCCTCGGCAAGCTGGGCCTGGCCAGCACCACCGGTGGCCTGGTGCTGGTGCACGTGGTGTATGGCCTGGCCTTCACCACGCTGTTCTTCCGCAACTACTACGTGAGCATCCCCGAGGCGCTGGTCAAGGCTGCGCGCCTGGACGGCGCCGGGTTCTTCACCATCTTCGGGCGGATCATCCTGCCGATGTCGACGCCGATCATCATGGTCTGCCTGATCTGGCAGTTCACCCAGATCTGGAACGACTTCCTGTTCGGCGTGGTGTTCTCCAGTGGCGACTCGCAACCGATCACCGTGGCCCTGAACAACCTGGTCAACACCAGCACCGGGGCCAAGGAATACAACGTCGACATGGCCGCGGCGATGATCGCCGGGCTGCCGACGCTGCTGGTCTACGTGGTGGCGGGCAAGTATTTCGTGCGCGGGCTGACCGCCGGCGCGGTCAAGGGGTAAGTCATGGCAACACTCGAACTGCGTAACGTGAACAAGACCTACGGCGCGGGCCTGCCCGACACGCTCAAGGATATCCAGCTGGCGATCAAGGACGGCGAGTTCCTGATCCTGGTCGGCCCCTCGGGCTGCGGCAAGTCGACGCTGATGAACTGCATCGCCGGCCTGGAGAGCATCAGCGGCGGGGCGATCCTCATCGACGACGAGGACGTCAGCGGCATGAGCCCGAAGGATCGCGACATCGCCATGGTGTTCCAGTCCTACGCGCTATACCCAACCATGAACGTGCGCGACAACATCGCCTTCGGCCTGAAAATCCGCAAGATGCCCCAGGCGGCCATCGACGAGGAAGTGGCGCGGGTCGCCAAGCTGCTGCAGATCGAGCACCTGCTCGAGCGCAAGCCCGGCCAGCTGTCAGGCGGCCAGCAGCAGCGCGTGGCCATGGGCCGGGCCCTGGCGCGGCGGCCGAAGATCTACCTGTTCGACGAGCCGCTGTCGAACCTCGACGCCAAGCTGCGGGTGGAGATGCGCACCGAGATCAAGCTGATGCACCAGCGCCTGAAGACCACCACGGTGTATGTCACCCATGACCAGATCGAGGCCATGACCCTGGGCGACAAGGTGGCGGTGATGAAGGACGGCATCATCCAGCAGTTTGGTACGCCGCAGCAGATCTACAACGACCCGGCCAACCTGTTCGTCGCCAGCTTCATTGGTTCGCCGCCGATGAACTTCATCCCGGTGCGCCTGACGAAACAGGACGGTCGCGTGCTGGCGCTGCTCGACAGCGGCCAGGCGCGCTGCGAGCTGCCGCTGGGCGTGGCGGCCGACGAGCTGGAAGGGCGCGAGATCATCCTCGGCGTGCGCCCGGAGCAGATTGCGCTGGGGGCGGAGCAGGGCAATGGCCTGCCGGGCATCCGCGCCGAGGTGCAGGTCACCGAACCCACCGGCCCGGACCTGCTGGTGTTCGTCACCCTCAACCAGACCAAGGTCTGCTGCCGCCTGGCGCCGGATGTGGCGTGCCGGGTAGGCGACAGCCTCAACCTGCAGTTCGACCCGGCGCGGGTGCTGCTGTTCGACGCCACCAGCGGCGAACGCCTCGACCTGGCCACCACCGCTGTAAAGGACAACGTGACGCGTTTCAAAGGCCGTTAATTCGTTCTGTTAATAACAAGAAAAGAGGACGCAAAGGGATGGAACATCGCAATCGCATCAGGACCCTGGGTTCGCTGGCGCTGCTGGCCGTGGTCGGCAGCAGCGGGGCCCAGGCTGCCGAGGCTTTCTCGTCGGAATCGAAATGGATGACCGGCGACTGGGGCGGCACCCGCACCGAGCTGCTGGAGAAGGGCTACGACTTCACCCTCGACTACGTCGGCGAGGTGGCCGGCAACCTGCACGGCGGCTACAACGACGACAAGACCGCGCGCTACAGCGACCAGTTCGCCCTGGGCGCGCATCTGGACCTGGAGAAAATCCTCGGCTGGAAAGATACCGAGTTCAAGCTGGCGATCACCGAGCGCAGTGGCCGCAACCTGTCCAACGACCGCATCAGCGACCCGCGCGCCGGGCAGTTCAGCTCGGTGCAGGAAGTCTGGGGCCGTGGCCAGACCTGGCGCCTGACCCAGATGTGGATCAAGCAGAAGTACTTCGACGGCGCGCTGGACGTGAAATTCGGCCGCTTCGGCGAAGGCGAGGACTTCAACAGCTTCCCCTGCGACTTCCAGAACCTGGCCTTCTGCGGCTCGCAGGTGGGCAACTGGGTGGGCGGCATCTGGTACAACTGGCCGGTCAGCCAGTGGGCGCTGCGGGTGAAGTACAACATCACCCCGGAATTCTTCGTCCAGGTCGGTGCCTACGAGCAGAACCCCTCGAACCTGGAAATCGGCAACGGCTTCAAGCTCAGCGGCAGCGGCACCAAGGGCGCGATCCTGCCGGTGGAGGCGGTCTGGTCGCCGAAGGTCAACGGCCTGCCGGGCGAGTACCGCCTGGGCTACTACTACAGCACCGCCAAGGCCGACGATGTGTACGACGACATCAACGGCAACCCGCAGGCGCTGACGGGCGCGGCCTTCAAGTCGCACTCCAGCAAGCATGGCTGGTGGGTGGTGGCGCAGCAGCAGGTGACCGCCCACGCCGGCGACATCAACCGTGGCCTTAGCCTGTTCGCCAACTTCACCGTGCATGACAAGGCCACCAACGTGGTCGACAACTACCAGCAGGTTGGGTTGGTCTACAAGGGTGCCTTCGACGCCCGGCCCAAGGACGATATCGGCTTCGGTATCGCCCGCATCCATGTCAACGACGACGTGAAGAAACGCGCCGAGCTGCTCAACGCCCAATCCGGCATCAACGACTACGACAACCCTGGCTTCGTGCCGCTGCAGCGCACCGAGTACAACGCCGAGCTCTATTACGGCTTCCACGTCACCAACTGGCTGACCGTACGGCCCAACCTGCAATACATCAAGAGCCCGGGCGGTGTCGACGAGGTGGACAACGCGCTGGTCGCAGGGTTGAAGATTCAGTCGTCATTCTGAGAAAAATTGTTGTAAATTTACGCCATCCATTTTCGGCCCTCCGCTAACCACTGGTCTGCAGTGGTTAGCGGGTACAGGTCGAGACAGCGCTATCTCGAACAACAAAAGAGCTTGGAACCATGCCTGAACATCCGCTACATCGCTTCTTCACGTCGCAACGGCCCAGGCCGACCTTCGAGTGGGAGCGTTACCAGCAGCGCGATGTACTGATCATCGACCATCCACGCTGCCAGGCAGTGTTCAGCCGCCAGGGCGCGCAATTGCTGCACTTCCAGCCGGCCGGCGAAAAGCCCTGGCTGTGGTGCGCCGAGCAGTGGCCGCAGGTCGGCGCCATCCGTGGCGGCGTGCCGGTGTGCTGGCCCTGGTATGGCCGCCACCCCAGCGAAGACCTGTGGCCGGCCCATGGCTGGGCGCGATTGCTGGATTGGAAGCTGGTGGACAGCCGCGAGGACGAAGAGGGTGTGACGCTCAAGTGGCGCCTGGACTTGTGCGACTGGCAAGTCGACCTGCATGCCCGGCTGGGCGCAAGCATGGAACTGAGCCTGAGCACCGAACACCAGGACAGCGAACCCTGCCAACTGAGCCATGCGCTGCTGGCCTACTGGCGTATCAGCGACGTATCGAAGGTAGCGCTGTCTGGGCTCGAGGATATCGAAGGCTACGACCGTCTCAATCGCCAGGCCTGCCGCGAAGACGGCGCGCTGAAGCTCAAGGGCGGTTGCCAGAAGGTCTACCCGGGCACGCCCAAGGTGCAGTTGCAGGACCCGGCCTGGCAGCGCGAGCTGTGCATCGACACCGGCGACAGTGACGACACCGTGGTCTGGCACCCGGGCAGCCGCCCACTGATGGGCGTGACCGGGCGCGAATGCCAAGGCTTCGTCTGCGTCGAGGCCACCAGCGGCAGTGGCGAGGGCCTGAGCCTGGCGCCGGGCGAGCGTGCTCACCTGCGGCTGCAGGCGCACCGGCTCAGCTGAGGTCGTCGTCCTCGATCGGGTAGCGGCTGGCGTTGAGGCTTTCCTTGATCTTGCGCAGGTGCGGCTGGAAGTCCACGCCGCGGCGCAGGGTCATGCCGGTGGCGAGCACGTCGAGCACGGTGAGCTGGATGATCCGCGAGGTCATCGGCATGTAGATGTCGGTGTCCTCCGGCAGCGGGATATGCAGGCTCAGGCTGCAGGCCTGGGCCAGCGGCGAGCCGGCGGCGGTCAGGCCCAGCACCGAGGCGCCGTTTTCCCGGGCCAGGCGTGCCACCTCGACCAGTTCGCGGGTGCGCCCGGTGTAGGAGATGATCACGAACAGGTCGCCGGTGTGCGCCACCGAGGCCAGCATGCGTTGCATCAACACGTCGGCATGGGCCGACACGGCGAGGTTGAAGCGGAAGAACTTGTGTTGCGCATCGAGGGCCACCGGGGCGGAAGCCCCCAGGCCGAAGAAGTGGATCTGCCGGGCCTGGATCATCATGTCCACGGCGCGGCTGACCTGCTGCGGGTCGAGCGCCTGGCAGGCGCTGTCCAGCGAGGCGATGGCGCTGCCGAAGATCTTCTGGGTGTAGGCGGCCGGGTCGTCGTCGGCCTCCACCGCCCGGCTGACGTAGGCGGCGCCGCTGGCCAGGCTCTGGGCCAGTTGCAGCTTGAGCTCCGGGTAGCCGCTGACACCAAACGAGCGGCAGAAGCGGTTGACGGTCGGTTCGCTGACCTTGGCCGCCTGGGCCAGGGCGGCGATGCTGAAGCGGGTGGCTTGTTGCGGGTTGAGCAGGATGACTTCGGCGACTTTGCGTTCGGCCTTGTTCAGCTCGTCCAGGCGGCCCTGGATCTGTTCCAGGAGGTTTCGCACGCGGTCCATGGTGTGTCCTTTGGGGCTCAGAGACAGCCGGCTGGCGCGACAGCAGGCTTTTTGCAGTGTTGTGTATCCTACTGGCGGTGGGGTTGTCACACCACTTGTCTGTAATGGATGTGTTTAATGTTGTGGTTTTTACTACATTAGCCCTTGAAAAGCAGGGTTGAAAGCGGTATTCCTAGCTCAACTTTATAAAAGAACCAACATCATGGCTGCGATCAGTGTCGAACCTTGCACCTTTGCCCTCTTCGGCGCCCTCGGCGACCTGGCATTGCGCAAGCTGTTTCCCGCGCTCTACCAGCTCGACTGCGCCGACCTCCTGCACCCGGACACCCGCCTGCTGGCCCTGGCCCGTGAGCCGGGCACCGCGCTGGAGCACCTGGGCACCATCGAGGCGCACTTGCGTCGTCACGTGCCTGAGGCGGAAATCGACGCTGCTGCGCTTGAGCGCTTTCTCGGGCGCCTGAGTTACCTGCATCTGGATTTCGCCCAGCCCGAGGGCTACCAGGCCCTGGCCGAGCAGGCGCCGGCTGAGCTGCCGCTGATCGCCTATTTCGCCACGGCCGCGGCCGTCTACGGCGCCATCTGCGAAAACCTCGACAAGGCAGGCCTTGCCGGGCGCACCCGGGTGGTGCTGGAGAAGCCCATCGGCCACGACCTGGAGTCTTCGCGCCGGGTCAACGACGCGGTGGCGCGCTTCTTCCCGGAAAACCGTGTCTACCGCATCGACCACTACCTCGGTAAAGAGACGGTCCAGAACCTGATCGCCCTGCGTTTCGCCAACAGCCTGTTCGAAACCCAGTGGAACCAGAATTCCATCTCCCACGTGGAGATCACCGTTGCTGAGAAAGTCGGCATCGAAGGCCGCTGGGGCTACTTCGACAAGGCCGGCCAGCTGCGCGACATGATCCAGAACCACCTGCTGCAACTGCTCTGCCTGATCGCCATGGACCCGCCCAGCGACCTGTCGGCCGACAGTATCCGCGACGAGAAGGTCAAGGTGCTCAAGGCGCTGGCGCCGATCACCGGCGAGGGCTTGAGCACCCGTGTGGTGCGCGGCCAGTACATCGCCGGCTACAGCGATGGCAAGCCGGTGCCTGGCTACCTGGAAGAAGACAACGCCAACGCCCAGAGCGACACCGAGACCTTCGTCGCCCTGCGCGCCGACATCCGCAACTGGCGCTGGTCGGGGGTGCCGTTCTACCTGCGCACCGGCAAGCGCATGCCGCAGAAGCTGTCGCAGATCGTCATCCACTTCAAGGAAACCCCGCACTACATCTTCGCCCCGGAGCAACGCCTGCAGATCGGCAACAAGCTGATCATCCGCCTGCAACCGGACGAAGGTATCTCGCTGCGGGTGATGACCAAGGAGCAGGGCCTGGACAAGGGCATGCAGCTGCGCAGCGGCCCGCTGCAACTGAATTTCTCCGACACCTGGCGCAGCGCGCGGATTCCGGACGCTTACGAGCGCCTGCTGCTGGAAGTGATGCGCGGCAACCAGAATCTGTTCGTGCGCAAGGACGAGATCGAATATGCCTGGAAATGGTGCGACCAGCTGATCGCCGGCTGGAAAGCCAGCGGCGATGCGCCCAAGCCTTACGCGGCGGGTTCCTGGGGGCCGATGAGCTCGATTGCACTGATCACACGCGATGGGAGGGCCTGGTATGGCGATATCTGAACTGCAACTGCCGGCGACGGTGAAGGCGCATCAGTTGGTGGATGCGAAAACCCTGGCGGCGACCCTCGCCCATGATGTGGCCGAGCGCCTGCGCCAGGCCATAGACAGCAAGGGCCAGGCCTGCGTGGTGCTGTCCGGTGGTCGCAGCCCGGTGCCGTTTCTCGAGAAGCTGGCCGCAGAGGCGCTGGACTGGTCGAAGATCACCGTGAGCCTGGCGGACGAACGCTGGGTACCGGTGGCGCACGACGACAGCAATGCCGGCCTGCTAGCCCGCCACCTGTTCAAGGGCGCGGCGAAAAAGGCGCGCTTTATCGGCTTGTACCAGAGCGCCGTGACCTTGGAGGCCGCCGCAGAGCAGGCCGATCAGGTGCTCGCCGACCTGCCGCCTATCGACGTGCTGGTGCTGGGCATGGGTGACGATGGCCACACGGCGTCGCTGTTCCCGGCCAGCCCCAACCTGCGCCAGGGCCTGGCCAAGGTCGGTGGGCGCCGTTGCCTGGCGATGTTGGCGCCCAGCGTGCCGCACCAGCGCCTGAGCATGACCCGCGCGTTGCTGGCCAGCGCCGGCTTCACCGCCCTGTCCGTGCAAGGCGCGGGCAAGCTTGCCACCCTGCGTGCCGCCCTGGCGGCCGAAGACCCTACCGAAATGCCGATTCGCGCCTTTCTTCACGACCCCCTGGACATCTACTGGTGCCCATGAGCCAAGGATCTACTGTCATGACCACCCTCGAACGCCCACAGCCTTTGCTCTCGATGGCCGACAAAGCCGCGCGGATCGACGCGATCTGCGACCAGGCGCGCATCCTGCCGGTGATCACCATCGCCCGTGAGGAAGACATCCTGCCCCTGGCCGACGCCCTGGCCGCTGGCGGCATCCGTACCCTGGAAGTGACCCTGCGCTCGCAGCATGGCCTGAAGGCCATCCAGGTGCTGCGCGAGCAGCGCCCTGAGTTGTGCGTTGGCGCCGGTACCGTGCTCGACCGCGGCATGTTCGCCGCCGTCGAGGCTGCGGGCGCACAGTTTGTCGTCACCCCGGGCATCACCCAGGACATCCTCGAGGCCGGCGTGGAAAGCGACATTCCGCTGCTGCCCGGTATCAGCACCCCGTCCGAGATCATGATGGGCTACGCCTTGGGGTACCGCCGCTTCAAGCTGTTCCCGGCCGAGATCAGCGGTGGCGTGGCGGCGATCAAAGCGTTCGCCGGCCCGTTCGGCGACATTCGCTTCTGCCCGACCGGCGGGGTGAACCCGGCCAACGTGCGCAACTACATGGCCCTGCCCAATGTGATGTGCGTGGGCGGCACCTGGATGCTCGACAGCAGCTGGATCAAGAACGGCGACTGGGCGCGGATCGAAGCGTGCAGCGCCGAGGCGATGGCGCTGCTGGACTGAAATATTTCGTTGTGTGCTACACGGCTTGTGGGGCGCTTGGTCGGCGCCCCTTTTTTTGCCTGTCGTTTGTGCCGGCCTCATCGCGGATGAATCCGCTCCTCCAGGCCCGTAGGAGCGGATTCATCCGCGATGAGGCCGGCACAGGCAATAAAAAAGCCCGCATCATGGATGCGGGCTTCGGGTTTCTGCGATGGCTTACGCCGCTTTCGCCTGCTGCTGGCTCAGCGACCTGTTCAGCGCACTGAACAGCGCCTTGAAGCTGGCGGTGGTGATGTTCTCGTCGATCCCCACGCCATGCACCGGGCGACCACCGGCCACGCGCAGTTCGATGTAGGCCGCCGCCTTGGCATTGGTGCCGGCACCGATGGCGTGTTCGTTGTAGTCCATGATCTCCACATTGACCGGCAGGCCAGCCACCAGTGCTTCGAGGGCGCCGTTGCCCTTGCCGTGCCAGTGCAGGGTGGTTTCGCCTTCACCGGAGACTTCCACCTGCACATGGCTGCTGCCGTTCTCCTCTTGCAGGCGGTGGCTCACCAGCGCGTACGGCGCGTTGGCTTGCAGGTATTCCTTCTGCAGCAGCTTGTAGATCTGCTCGGCGGTCATTTCCAGGCCGAGGCGGTCGGTCTCGCCCTGCACGACTTGGCTGAATTCGATCTGCATGCGGCGCGGCAGGCTGATGCCGTATTCCTGCTCGAGCAGGTAGGTGATGCCGCCCTTGCCCGACTGGCTGTTGACGCGGATCACCGCCTCGTAGCTGCGGCCGATGTCGGCCGGGTCGATCGGCAGGTACGGCACTTCCCACAGTTCGCCTTCCTGCTGCTTGGCGAAGCCCTTGCGGATGGCGTCCTGGTGCGAGCCGGAGAACGCGGTGTGGACCAGGTCGCCGACATACGGGTGGCGTGGGTGCACCGGCAGTTGGTTGCATTCCTCGACGACCTTGCGCACGCCGTCGATGTCGGAGAAGTCCAGCTGCGGGTCGATGCCCTGGGTGTAGAGGTTCAGCGCCAGGGTGACCAGGTCGACGTTGCCGGTACGTTCGCCGTTGCCGAACAGGCAGCCTTCGGCGCGGTCGGCGCCGGCCATCAGGCCCAGCTCGGTGGCGGCGATGCCGGTGCCACGGTCGTTATGGGTGTGCAGGCTGATGATCACGCTGTCGCGACGGTTGACGTTGCGGCAGAACCATTCGATCTGGTCGGCGTAGACGTTGGGGGTGGCGACTTCGACGGTGGCCGGCAGGTTGAGGATGATCTTGTGCTCGGGGGTTGGGTTCCACACCTCGATCACCGCGTCGCACACCTCTTTGGCGAACTCCAGCTCGGTGGCGCTGAAGGTTTCCGGCGAGTACTGGAAGGTCCAGTGAGTGTCCGGCTGCTGGGCGGCGTACTTGACGAACAGCTTGGCGGCATTGACCGCGATATCCTTCACGCCCTGCTTGTCCTGGTTGAAGACGATGCGGCGGAACGACGGGCAGGTGGCGTTGTACAGATGGACGATGGCCTTCTTGGCACCGCGCAGGGATTCGAAGGTGCGGGCGATCAGGTCTTCACGGGCTTGGGTGAGCACCTGGATGGTGGTGTCATCCGGGATGTGGCCGTCTTCGATCAGGGTGCGCACGAAGTCGAAGTCGGTCTGCGAGGCCGACGGGAACGAGGCTTCGATTTCCTTCACGCCCACCTGCACCAGGGTCTTCCAGAAGCGCAGCTTCTTCTCCGAGTCCATCGGCTCGATCAGCGACTGGTTGCCATCACGCAAGTCGGAACTGCACCAGATCGGGGCCTGGGTGATGGCCTTCGACGGCCAGGTACGGTCGGGCAGGTCGATGGTCGGGAACGCGCGGTATTTCTTCGATGGGTCTTTGAGCATGGTCATGGAAGCAATCCTTTTATGTGCGGCCGTGATCGGGCCTGCCAAACGAAAACGAGAGAAAAAGGCGAGGCGACGCGATTCACCCTGGTAGTCGGGCGCTGACCAGGCAGAGGCTGCGGTGTTGTCGGAGCAGGGTGCTGAAGATGTTCATGTGCTCAACCCTAACCAGTGGGTTGGGGGATGGCAAGCATTGCGGAAAAATTGAGAGGAATGCTTAAAAAAGCATAAAAGGCGAGATTTTATGGCTGCTTTGTTGGTTTTGTGCTTTCTGTATTGCGCTGGATTATTTGAACGCGCAAACCGATTGGCCTGTGCTGTCTTCTTCGCGGGTAAACCCGCTCCTACAGGCGTTTGAAGGCTGTGGGAGCGGGTTTACCCGCGAAGGGTACGACTCGGTCTCAGGGTTGGAACGCGCCAATGAAAATCGCCGGATCGACTCGCGCATCGTTCAGGCTGACGTTCCAGTGCATGTGCGGCCCAGTCGCTCGCCCGGTCGAACCCACGCGTCCGACCACCTCGCCACGGCGCAGCACCTGCCCTGGTTTCACGTCGATCTTCGACATGTGGCAGAACATGCTGATGAACCCCTGGCCGTGGTCGACGAACACCGTGTTGCCATTGAAGAAGTAGTCACCTACCAGGATTACCTTGCCGTTGGCCGGGGTCTTGATCGGCGTGCCTGCGGGCACGGCGAAATCCAGGCCGGCATGGGGGTTGCGCTCCTCGCCATTGAAGAACCGGCGCACGCCGAACTTGCTCGACAGCGGGCCGTTGACTGGTTTGTCGAGGATCAGGTTGCTGGGCACGGCCGGGCTGAAGCTGCGATAGGCCTTGATCTGCTCGGCCAGTTCGCGGTCGATGCGCTTGAGGTCCTGGGGCTCAGGGTTGACCTGGCGCTTGTTCTTCAGGGTGATGTGCTGCTCGGGGTACTTCTTGCTGCCCACGCTGAAGGGAATGTTGCGCCCGTCCTGGGTGAGCGCGGCGGCGCCCGGCTTCTGGGGCAGCGGGATGCCGACGATGGCCAGCCAGTTGTCCTGCTCCTTGACCACCAGCACCGGCTTGCCGTCGAAGCGTGCGGTCGGCGCGCTGGCGGATGGCCCCAGGTTGACCACGGCCACACCGCCGGGCACCGGCTTGTCGAGGGTGCGGGTGATGTAGCTGGCCTGGGCCGCGGCAAGTGGCAGCAGCAGGGCGAGGGCGAGCAGGGGGGCGAGCAGGCGGGGCATGTGTCAGTCCAGTAGCGAGAGGGTGACCGGGGTCTGGTGGTTGTCCTCGACCCGCACCTTGAGCTCGCCTTCGTTGAGGCGGGCGGTCAGGCGCTGGCCGTTGTGGGTCTGGGCGGCGCTGCGGATGGCCTGGCCGTGCTCATCGAGCAGGATGCTGTAGCCACGGGCGAGGGTGGCCAGCGGGCTGACCACCTGCAAGGTCTGCAACTGCGTCTGGAAGCGTTGGCGGCGATCCTTGAGCACGTCGCGCATGGCCCGGGGCAGGCGTTCGGCCAGGCTGTCGAGGCGCTGTTTCAACAGTTTCAGGCTGCGCCCCGGATGCTGGGCAGCCAGGCGCGTGTCGAGGCGGCCGAGGCGTTCGTGGCGCTGGTTCATGTTGAGCGCGAAGGCGCGGCGCAGGCGCATGTCCAGGTCGTCCAGGCGCTGTGCCTGCTGGCGCAGGCGCTCGCCGGGGTGGCGCAGGCGTCGGGCCAGGCCCTCGACCCGCAGGCGATCATGGGCAAGACGGCTCTGCATGCGCAGCAACAGGCGCCGCTGCAGGCTGTCCAGGCGTTGCTGCAGGCCACTGCTGTCGGGGGCGAGCAGTTCGGCGGCGGCGGACGGCGTGGGGGCGCGCACATCGGCGACAAAGTCGCTGATCGACACGTCGGTCTCATGGCCCACGGCGCTGACGATCGGTGTGACACAGGCGGCCACGGCGCGGGCCACGGCTTCTTCGTTGAAGCACCAGAGGTCTTCCAGCGAACCGCCGCCTCGGGCCAGGATCAGCGCGTCGAAGCCCTGCCGGTCGGCCATCTGCAGGGCGCGGACGATTTGGTTGATGGCTTCGCGGCCTTGGACGGCGGTGGGGATCAGGTTCAGTTCGACCTGCGGCGCACGGCGGCGGAACACACTGATGATGTCGCGAATCACCGCGCCGGTGGGCGAGGTGATGATGCCAATGCGCTGCGGATGGGCGGGCAGTGGCAGCTTGCGTTCGGTGCTGAACAGCCCTTCGGCGCCAAGCTTCTCCTTCAGGGCTTCGAAGGCCAGGCGCAGGGCGCCGTCGCCGGCCGGCTCGACGGTATCGAGGATCAGCTGGTAGTCGCCGCGGCCTTCGAACAACGAAACCTTGCCGCGTACCCGTACCGCCAGGCCGTCGCGCAGGGCCTGGCGCACGCGCAGTGCGTTCTGCCGGAACAGCGCGCAACGGATCTGCGCGCCGCTGTCCTTGAGGGTGAAGTACATGTGCCCGGAGGCCGGGCGGGCGAGGTTGGATATCTCGCCTTCCACCCAGACGCTGCGGAACACGTCCTCCAGCAGCACGCGGGCGCGGCCGTTGAGCTGGCTGACGGTGAGGACCTCGCGGTCCAGGCCGAGTCGTTCGAAGGGGTCTTTGATCATGGCGGGCATCATAAAGGACATGGACCGGGTTGTCTGTGTTCGTCCGTTACGCAGTTCGCTCCCCTGTCCACCGTAGGCGCCAGCCTTGCTGGCGAAAGGGTATTCAGTTGCACATCGCCGTCACGAACTGTCGCACCAGATCCCCGGCATCCCGTCGGCAGGCCAGCGCCACGGTGCTCTGGCAAGCTTCGGCCAGTGGCACGAAGCAGACCGACGCCGGCGCGATCTCGCGCATGCTCGCCGGCAGCAACGCCACCCCGAACCCCGCCTGGATCAGCTGCAGCTGCGTGGTCTTGCGCGACACTACCTGCGCGGCCTGGGGGAAGAATCCGGCGTTCATGCACAGCGACGCAGACAGATAGCTCAGGCCGCCCCGTTGCCGATGGGGAATGGAGATGAAGCGCTCTTCACGCAGTTGCTCCAACTTCACGCAGGCTGCGGATGCCAGTGAATGTTGGGTGGCCACCGCGAGCAGCAACGGCTCATCGAACAAGGCGTGCAACTCAACGCCTTCATGCTGGCGCAGCACGGGCAGGCGCAGCAGGCCGATCTCCAGGCGCCCCTTGGCGATATCTTCCAGTTGCGCTTCCGAGGATTGCTGGGCGATTTCCAGAGACACGCCCGGGTTGTCGTCCAGGTAACCGCCGAGGCGTTCGAGCAGTTGCCCTGTCAAGGGTACGGTGCTGGAGTGGTTCAGGCGCAGGCTGCCGCGCAGGCCCTGGCCGATTTCCCGGGCCAGGCGCTCGGCCTTGTCCAGGTCTGCCAGCAAGTGCCGCGCCCGGTCGAAAAATGCCAGCCCGGCAGCGGTCAGCCGTGGCTGGCGGGCGGTGCGCTCGAACAGGGGCGTTGCCAACTGCTGTTCAAGCTCCTTGATCTGTCGGCTCAGGGCCGACTGGGCGATGTACAGCCGCTCGGCAGCAGCACTGAAGCTGCCGCTCTCGGCGATTTCGACGAAGTAGCGCAGTTGGCGGATCGAAGTCATGTCATGCCTTTTCGAGATGGCTTGCGGCGTAAAGGTATATTAGTCGGCATGGCTGGCGACTGGCTAACCTGCAGGTGTCTTCCCAGGAGTCGTTGCAATGCTTGCCCAACTGTCGTTCTCCGGCCTCGACTGGCTGCCAATCCTGCTTGGCGTGGCCGTGGCCTATATCGTCTTCGGCATTGCCGGCTTCGGAACCGCGCTGGTCGCTGGCCCCGTATTGATTCACTTCATGCCGTTGTCGCGGATCGTGCCGCTGCTGGTCCTGCTGGATTTCGTCGCTTCCTTGGGTAATCTGCTGCCGTCCCGGCGGGATGTGGTGCGCGGCGAGTTGCTGCGTCTGTTGCCCTTCATGGCCGTGGGCTGCACGTTGGGCGTGGTGTTCCTGCTGCACCTGAAGTCGGATGTCCTGTTGTTGCTGATGGGGCTGTTCGTCACGGCCTATGCGGTCTACGGGCTGGCGGTGAAGGTACGGCCGGCGAGCTTGTCGGGCGCCTGGGCGGTGCCCATGGGCACGGTCGGTGGGTTGTTCGGCGCGCTGTTCGGCAGTGGTGGCTTTTTGTATGCGATCTACCTGAGCGCCCGGTTGGAGGTGAAGGAGCAGGTGCGGGCCACCCAGGTCGCGTTGATCAGTTGCAGCACGGTGGTGCGCTTGTCGCTGTTCATGATCGCCGGGGTGTATGCCGATGCCAGCCTGCTGCTTCTGGCCGCCTGCCTGTTACCGGTGATGTTTGCAGGTACCTGGCTGGGGCGCCGGCTGACCCTGAAACTGTCTCGCGAGGCTTTCGTGCGGCTGATCACCTGGCTGGTGCTGGCCAGCGGCCTGGCGCTGATCGGTCGCTACCTGAGCGCCTGAGCAGGCGGTAGAATTGCGCGATTATCGCTGTCCGCAGGCTCGTTTCGTTCATGAACACCCAAAGCATCATTGTCCCCAAGCTGTCTACCGTGCCGGTTCACGAAGCCCGTGCCCGGGCCATCCTGCGCTGGTTGGTTCGCGAGAAGATCGTCGAGGAGCAGTTGAGCACGTGCGGCCGCACCGGCAACCGCATGGGTCATGCCCTGGCCGAAGGTGCGCGCAAGGTGGCCTTGCATCCGCAGAAGCTGCCGCTTGGTGAGCAGGTCAACGGCCTGGAAGTGATGCTCAAGCGCTGCATCTATACCCCCACCGAGGGCTTTCTCGAAGAGGCCGGCTGCCCGGAGTGCCGCCGCGAAGTCGGTGAGCCACTGTTCGAGAGCCTGGAGGAGTGGATGCCAGGGGTGAGCGACAACTTCACCTGCCCGCTGTGTGGCTTCGAAGACGACATCAATGGCTTTATTTACCTGCAGCCATGTGCCTTTTCCAATCTCGGGTTCATCTTCAACAACTGGGGCGAGGCGGGCTTCACCCAGGCCTTCCTCGACAGCTTCGCCGACTGGCTCGACCAGCCGGTGGCCGTGGTGCAGGTAAAAGTGCCACAGGCCTGACCGAAGGCCCTTATTTTGCATTGAGCGGCGCGCCATGGATGGGTATAATGGCGCGCTTCCATTTTTCCCTCCCGGGAGCCCCCGCGATGCTGCGTATCAGCCAAGAAGCCCTGACCTTCGACGATATCCTCCTTGTACCCGGCTATTCCGAGGTACTGCCCAATGAAGTCAGTCTCAAGACACGTTTGACTCGTGGCATCGAGCTGAACATTCCCCTGGTTTCCGCCGCAATGGATACCGTGACCGAAGCGCGCCTGGCCATTGCCATGGCCCAGGAAGGCGGCATCGGCATCATCCACAAGAACATGACCATCGAACAGCAGGCCGGCGAAGTGCGCAAGGTCAAGAAGTTCGAGGCTGGCGTGGTCAAGGACCCGATCACCATCGAGGCCGACGCCACCGTGCGCGACCTGTTCGACCTGACCCGCCTGAACAACATCTCCGGTGTTCCGGTGCTGGAGAACGGCGACCTGGTGGGCATCGTCACCTCCCGTGACGTGCGCTTCGAAACCCGCCTGGACGCCAAGGTCCGCGACGTGATGACCCCCAAAGAGCGTCTGGTCACCGTCCGCGAAGGCGCCGACAAGAACGAAGTCCGCGAGCTGCTGCACAAGCACCGCCTGGAAAAAGTCCTGATCGTCGACGACAAGTTCGCCCTCAAGGGCATGATGACGGTCAAGGACATCGAGAAGGCCAAGGCCTACCCGCTGGCCAGCAAGGACGACCAGGGTCGCCTGCGCGTCGGCGCCGCGGTCGGCACCGGCAAGGACACCGGCGAGCGCGTTGCGGCGCTGGTCGCCGCCGGCGTTGACGTGGTGGTGGTCGATACCGCCCACGGTCACTCCAAAGGCGTGATCGACCGCGTTCGCTGGGTGAAAGAGAACTACCCGCAAGTGCAGGTGATCGGCGGCAACATTGCCACCGGCGCTGCTGCCAAGGCCCTGGCTGAAGCCGGCGCCGACGCGGTCAAGGTCGGTATCGGCCCTGGCTCGATCTGCACCACCCGCATCGTCGCCGGTGTCGGCGTGCCGCAGATCAGCGCCATCGCCAACGTCGCCGCCGCACTGGAAGGCACCGGCGTGCCACTGATCGCCGACGGCGGCATCCGTTTCTCGGGTGACCTGTCCAAGGCCATCGTCGCCGGCGCCTCGTGCGTGATGATGGGTTCGATGTTCGCCGGTACAGAAGAAGCCCCGGGTGAAGTCGAGCTGTTCCAGGGCCGTTCGTACAAGGCTTACCGCGGCATGGGTTCGCTGGGTGCCATGGCACAGGCGCAAGGTTCCTCCGACCGCTACTTCCAGGATTCCTCGGCCGGCGCCGAGAAGCTGGTGCCGGAAGGCATCGAAGGCCGCGTCCCATACAAAGGCGCCCTGGCGGCGATCATCCACCAGCTGATGGGCGGCCTGCGTTCGTCCATGGGCTACACCGGCAGCGCGACCATCGAAGAGATGCGCACCAAGCCGGAGTTCGTGCGCATCACCGGTGCCGGCATGGCCGAATCCCACGTGCATGACGTGCAGATCACCAAAGAAGCCCCTAACTACCGCGTAGGCTGAGGCTTCCAGCAATAGCAAGCGGGGCTGTCACGACAGCCCCGTGTCGTTTCCGATTTCCACTGACGAGATTGAGTCATGGCCCTCGACATTCACGCTCACCGCATCCTGATCCTCGATTTCGGTTCCCAGTACACCCAGCTGATCGCCCGCCGCGTGCGCGAAATCGGCGTGTACTGCGAGCTGCACCCGTTCGACATGGACGATGAAGCGATCCGCGAATTCAACCCGCGCGGCATCATCCTGGCCGGTGGCCCCGAGTCGGTCCACGAAGCCAACAGCCCGCGCGCCCCGCAGGCCGTGTTCGACCTGAAGGTCCCGGTGTTGGGCATCTGCTACGGCATGCAGACCATGGCCGAGCAGATGGGCGGCAAGGTCGAAGGTTCCGACCTGCGCGAGTTCGGCTACGCCCGCGTCGACGTGGTCGGCAAGAGCCGCCTGCTCGATGGCATCGAAGACCACGTCGACGATGACGGCGTGCTGGGCCTGGACGTGTGGATGAGCCACGGCGACAAAGTCACCCAGATGCCAGGCAACTTCAGCGTGCTGGCCAGCACCCCGAGCTGCCCGATCGCCGGCATGTACGACGACGCCCTGGGCTACTACGGCGTGCAGTTCCACCCGGAAGTGACCCACACCAAGCAAGGCGGTCGCATCCTGTCGCGCTTCGTCCAGGACATCTGCGGCTGCGAAGCGCTGTGGACCCCGTCGAACATCGTCGAAGACGCTATCGCCCAGGTGCGCGAGCAGGTCGGTTCGGCCAATGTCCTGCTGGGCCTCTCCGGCGGTGTCGACTCGTCCGTGGTTGCCGCGCTGCTGCACCGCGCCATCGGCGACCAGCTGACCTGCGTGTTCGTCGACAACGGCCTGCTGCGCCTGCACGAAGGTGACCAGGTGATGGCCATGTTCAAGGAGAACATGGGCGTCAAGGTGATCCGCGCCGACGCTGAAAAGCAGTTCCTCGACAACCTGGAAGGCGAAGCCGACCCGGAGAAGAAGCGCAAGATCATCGGCCGCACCTTCATCGACGTGTTCGACGCCGAAGCCAGCAAGCTGGAGAACATCCAGTTCCTCGCCCAGGGCACCATCTACCCCGACGTGATCGAGTCGGCTGGCGCCAAGAGCGGCAAGGCCCACGTGATCAAGTCGCACCACAACGTCGGTGGCCTGCCGGAGGAAATGAACCTCAAGCTGGTCGAGCCGCTGCGTGAACTGTTCAAGGACGAAGTGCGCAAGATCGGCCTGGAGCTGGGCCTGCCGTACGACATGGTCTACCGTCACCCGTTCCCGGGCCCGGGCCTGGGCGTGCGTATCCTCGGTGAAGTGAAGAAGGAGTACGCCGACATCCTGCGTCGCGCCGACCATATCTTCATCGAAGAGCTGCGCAAGGCCGACTGGTACCACAAGACCAGCCAGGCGTTCGTGGTGTTCCAGCCGGTCAAGTCGGTCGGTGTCGTCGGCGACGGCCGTCGCTACGCCTGGGTCGTGGCCCTGCGTGCCGTCGAGACCGTGGACTTCATGACCGCGCGCTGGGCGCACCTGCCGTACGAGCTGCTGGAAACCGTCAGTGGCCGTATCATCAACGAAATCGACGGCATCTCCCGCGTCACCTACGACGTGTCGAGCAAGCCGCCGGCCACCATCGAGTGGGAATGAGTTGAGCCACAAGGGCGCCGCAAGGCGCCCTTGTCGTATCCGGGCGGGCTCAGGCCTTGCGCTGGATCACTGCCTCGCAGCGGACCGGGAAGTTCACCGAGTTGGCGATGAAGCATTCGTGGTGGGCATCGTCATGCAGGCGCAGGGCCAGTTGCCTGTCCGAATCCGGGCTTACGAGCACCTGCGGGCGCAGCAGGACATCGATGAAGCGCCCCTTGTGCTCGGCATTTCCCTCGAGCATGCGCCCCTCGGGGTGGTCGACGTACGCCAGGACCTGCACGCCGTTCACCGCGCACAGGTGCAGGTACCAGAGCTTGTGGCAGGCCGACAGGGAGGCCAGCAGCATGTCTTCGGGGGTCCAGCGGGCAGGGTCACCCCGAAACGCCGGGTCGGCCGAGCCGGAAAGTGTTGGTTTGCCCGGTGCCTGGACATCGAAGTTGCGTTGGTAGGTGGTGTAGCTGGAAGTGCCGGAGCCGGTGTTTCCGGTCCAGTTCACGGTGACGGCGTACTGATGTTCCTTCATGTATCCCCCGTTCGATTGTCTGGGCAGGCGTGAACTTGCCAGCATTCGGACTTTCCCTGTTCCCTGGGCGAACTGCAATACCGCTTGCAGCCGAGACCGCGTTCCTTGGCACCGGCTTTGCCGGTATTCGCCGGCAAAGCCGGCTCCTGCAGGTTTGGCGCCACACGGCTCCGGCAATGACAATCCTGCGACAAGACTTCACTTAATATTTCGCAAATGCAGGTGTATCGTATTCGCCCTTCATTGCCAGGCCCGCTGGCAGACTGATTGCGCAGAATGAGGTACCCGCACCGATGTCCTTTTCCCGTCGACAAATGCTCAAGGGCCTGACCGGCCTCGTGGTGGTAGGCCTGGGCGCCGGCGGCGCGGCGCGCTACTGGCTGGGCAAGGTCGAGGACGACAACGCCGGGCACGACTACGAACTGATCGCCGCACCGCTGGACGTCGAGCTGGTGCCGGGCTTCAAGACCGAGGCCTGGGCCTTTGGCCCGTCTGCGCCGGGCACCGAGTTGCGCGTGCGCCAGGGCACCTGGCTGCGGGTGCGCTTCATCAACCACCTGCCGGTGGAAACCACCATCCACTGGCATGGCATCCGCCTGCCGCTGGAAATGGACGGCGTGCCCTATGTCTCGCAGTTGCCGGTCAAGCCGGGCGAATACTTCGACTACAAGTTCAAGGTGCCGGACGCCGGCAGCTATTGGTACCACCCGCATGTCAGCAGCTCCGAGGAGCTGGGCCGCGGCCTGGTCGGCCCGCTGATCGTCGAGGAGCGCGAACCGACCGGCTTCAAGCATGAGCGCACCTTGAGCCTGAAGAACTGGCATGTGGACGAGCAGGGCGCCTGGATGCCTTTCAGCGTACCCCGCGAGGCAGCGCGCAACGGCACGGCCGGGCGACTGATCACCATCAACGGCCAGGCCGACTCGGTCACCGAGCTGCCGGCGGGGCAAGTGGTGCGGGTGCGTCTGCTGAACCTGGACAACACCTGGACCTACCGGCTCAACCTCAAGGGCAACTGCGAGGCGATGATCTACGCCCTCGACGGCAACCCGATCACCCCGCGCCCGCTGGAGGACGAGTACTGGCTCGGCCCGGGCATGCGCATCTGCCTGGCCATTCGCATTCCCCAGGCGGGTGAGGAAGTCTCCCTGCGTGATGGTTTCGTGCGCCTGGGCACCCTGCGTTCGGTGGCCAGCAGCGAGGCACCGGGCGACTGGCCGAAGGCCTTGCCGGCCAACCCGGTGGCCGAGCCAGACCTGGAAAACGCCGAGAAGCTCAACTTCAATTTCGAATGGGTCGGCAAGGTCTCGGTGAACACCGACAATGGTAAGCCGCCAAGCCTGTGGCAGATCAACGGCCAGGCCTGGGATATTACCGACAAGACCTGTGCCGACCGGCCGATCGCCACGCTGCAGAAGGGCAAGAGCTACATCTTCGAACTGAAGAACATGACCCAATACCAGCACCCGATCCACCTGCATGGCATGAGTTTCAAGGTGATCGCCTCCAAT
Source organism: Pseudomonas entomophila (assembly GCF_018417595.1). Taxonomy (NCBI): domain Bacteria; kingdom Pseudomonadati; phylum Pseudomonadota; class Gammaproteobacteria; order Pseudomonadales; family Pseudomonadaceae; genus Pseudomonas; species Pseudomonas entomophila. Next base: position 4,772,014 of record NZ_CP070982.1, on the reverse strand, counting down.
CGTCGCAAGATCGTCGAGCCCTGGTTCACTGACACCTACCTGCTGGGCAAGAACGAGCGCGCCCAAGTGGCGCTGGTGGCGGATAACCCTGGCACCTGGATGTTCCACTGCCATGTCATCGACCATATGGAAACCGGCCTGATGGCCGCGATCGCGGTGGTCTGATGCGCCCGCAGATCATCGATCGCAGCCGCGACCAGGAGTTCATGCGCCTGGCCCTCGAACTGGCGGCGCAAGGCGCGGCCCTGGGCGAGGTGCCGGTGGGGGCGGTGCTGGTGCAGCATGGCCAGGTGATCGGCCAGGGTTTCAATCGGCCGATCATCGACAGCGACCCCAGCGCACATGCTGAGATGGTGGCGATTCGCGCCGCGGCTAAATCCGCCAGCAACTACAGGTTACCGGGCAGCACGCTTTATGTGACGCTGGAACCGTGCAGCATGTGTGCGGGGCTGATCGTCCATTCGCGGGTGGCGCGGGTGGTGTACGGGGCGCTGGAGCCCAAGGCGGGTATCGTGCAGAGCCAGGGGCAGTTCTTCAGCCAGGGATTCCTCAACCATCGGGTGATGTTCGAGGGTGGGGTGCTGGCGGAGGAATGTGGGGCGATCCTGAGCGAGTTCTTCAAGGCGCGGCGGGCGAAGTCGTAGCGCCTCTGTAGGAGCGGCTTCAGCCGCGATGCAGGCAACGCGGCGCCTTACGGATGATCGCGGCTGAAGCCGCTCCTACAAGGCATCGACGCAGTTACATCTGCGGCGACTGCTCCGCCGGCTTGTCCTTGTTGACACCCGGCACATGCAGGTTGCCCTCGGCCACCTGGCCTTCGAGCTGCGGTTGCGTCACCCAGGTGAGGATGTCGTAGTAGCGGCGGATGTTGGCCACGAAATGCACCGGCTCGCCGCCACGGGCGTATCCATACTTCGTTTTGCTGTACCACTGCTTCTGCGACAGCCGTGGCAGCATCTTCTTCACGTCCAGCCACTTGTTCGGGTTCAGGCCTTCGCGCTTGGCCAGGGTGCGGGCGTCTTCCAGGTGGCCGCTGCCGACGTTGTAGGCGGCCAGGGCGAACCAGGTGCGGTCCGGCTCCTTGATACTGTCGTCGAGCTGGTCCTTGACCACCATGAAATACTTGGCGCCGCCCTGGATGCTCTGCTTGGGGTCGAGCCGGTTCGATACGCCCATGGCTTGCGCGGTGCGCTGGGTGAGCATCATCAGGCCGCGTACGCCGGTCTTGGAGGTGACTTCCGGCTGCCACATCGATTCCTGGTAACCGATGGCCGCCAGCAGGCGCCAGTCGACCTGTTCGACTTTCGATGTGGCCTTGAAGTGCTTTTCATACTTGGGCAGGCGCTGCTGCAGGTGCTGGGCGAAGGTATAGGCGCCGACATAGCCGAGCACATCGACATGCCCGTAGTAGCGGTCTTTCAGGCGTTGCAGGGTGCCGTTCTTCTGCGACTTGTCGAGAAACTCGTTGATCTCGTTGAGCAGGCTGTTGTCGTCGCCGGCGGCCACGGCCCAGCGCTGGTCGCGGGTGTCGCCCAGGTCGAAGGCCACGCGTACGTTGGGGAAGTAGACCTGGTTCATCGCCAGTTCGTTGGAGTCGACCAGGGTCAGGTCGATCTGGCCTTCGTCGACCATGCGCAGCAGGTCGACCACTTCGACGGCGTCGGATTCTTCGTATTGCAGCCCAGGGTACTGTTTTTTCAGTTCGGCGAGCTGGTCGGCGTGGCTGCTGCCCTTGAGCACCATGATCTTCTTGCCTACCAGGCCTTTTGCGTCGGTGGGGCGGGAGCGGCCGTTGCGGTAGATGACCTGTGGCGTGACTTCGAGATACGGGTGGGAGAACCTGGCTTGAGCGGCGCGCCGCTCGCTGCTGACCAGGCCTGCGGCCGCCAGCACCGGGCCGGAGGGCTTGCCCAGCTGATCGAACAGTTCGTCGAGGTTGTCGGCGGTCTCGATCTGCAGCTTCACGCCCAGGTCGTCGGCGAAACGTTTGACCAGTTCATATTCGAAACCGGTTTCGCCGTTGCGGTCCTGGAAGTAGGTGGCCGGGCTGTTGCGGGTTATCACGCGCAGCACGCCATCCTCCTTGACGCGCTCGAGGGTGCTGGGTTTTTCAACGCAGGCACCGAGCATCAGGAAGAGTCCGGTTGCGAAGAGCCATCTGGCGCAACGCTGGCGAAAAGCAGTGTGGGCGAACATAAGGTGCAGTATACGCAAACGGCCGGTTGCACCATATCTCGACAATATGTGGGTTGTCTGGTAGCGCGGCGATGTGCTCTGGCGGCCGCTGTTCGCCGGCAAGCCGGCTCGTGCGGGGTATCGAGGCGCAGGAGAGGAGGATTTTTCTGACCCCGAAGTCCGGTTCCACCGCCCGGCAGCATTGGGCTAGAGCGGGTGCCGAAAGCCTGAGAATTAGGCTAGAATGCACGGCCTCTAAGCACACCCCTTTCTGAGGCTGTCCCGACGATGTTGATCCTGCGCGGCGCTCCTGCCCTTTCTGCCTTTCGCCACGGTAAATTACTCGAGCAACTGAGCCAGAAAGTCCCCGCTGTTACTGGTTTGTATGCCGAATTCGCCCACTTTGCCGACGTTGACGGCGAGCTGACCGCCGACCAGCAGCAGGTGCTGGGCCGTCTGCTCAAGTACGGGCCGAGCGTGCCGGTGCAGGAGCCGACCGGCCGCCTGTTCCTGGTGGTGCCGCGCCTGGGCACCATCTCGCCCTGGGCGAGCAAGGCCAGCGACATCGCCCACAACTGCGGCCTGCAGTCGATCCAGCGCCTGGAGCGCGGCATCGCCTACTACGTTGCCGGCAACCTCAGTGAAACCGACGCTCAAGCCATCGCCACCGAGCTGCACGACCGCATGACCCAGCGCGTGCTGGGCAAGCTGGAAGATGCCGCCGACCTGTTCAGCCACGCCCAGCCAAAACCGATGACCTCGGTGGACATCCTGGCCGGTGGCCGCGCGGCCCTGGCGCAAGCCAACATCGACCTGGGCCTGGCCCTGGCCGAAGACGAGATCGACTATCTCGTCAACGCCTTCCAGGGCCTCAAGCGCAACCCGAACGACATCGAGCTGATGATGTTCGCCCAGGCCAACTCCGAGCACTGCCGCCACAAGATCTTCAACGCCAGCTGGGATATCGACGGCCAGGCGCAGGAGAAGAGCCTGTTCGGCATGATCAAGAACACCTACCAGATGCACAGCGAAGGCGTGCTGTCCGCGTACAAGGACAACGCCTCGGTCATCGTCGGTAGCGTCGCCGGCCGCTTCTTCCCGAACCCTGAGACCCGTCAGTACGGCGCGGTGCAGGAGCCGGTGCACATCCTGATGAAGGTCGAGACGCACAACCACCCGACCGCCATCGCCCCGTTCTCCGGCGCCTCCACCGGCTCCGGCGGCGAGATCCGCGACGAAGGCGCCACCGGGCGTGGCGCCAAGCCAAAAGCCGGCCTGACTGGCTTCACCGTCTCGAACCTGCGTATCCCAGGCTTCGAGCAGCCTTGGGAGAAGCCGTACGGCAAGCCCGAGCGTATCGTCGACGCCCTCGACATCATGATCGAAGGCCCGCTGGGCGGCGCCGCGTTCAACAACGAATTCGGCCGCCCGGCCCTGACCGGTTACTTCCGCACCTTCGAGCAGGGCATCAACACCCCGCACGGTGAAGAAGTCCGCGGTTACCACAAACCAATCATGCTCGCCGGTGGCATGGGCAACATCCGTGAAGACCATGTACAGAAAGGCGAGATCACCGTCGGCGCCAAGCTGATCGTGCTCGGCGGCCCGGCCATGCTGATCGGCCTGGGCGGCGGCGCCGCCTCGTCGGTGGCCACCGGCGCCAGCTCCGCCGACCTGGACTTCGCCTCGGTACAGCGCGAGAACCCGGAAATGGAACGCCGCTGCCAGGAGGTCATCGACCGTTGCTGGCAGTTGGGTGACAAGAACCCGATCGCCTTCATCCACGACGTCGGTGCCGGCGGTATCTCCAACGCCTTCCCGGAGCTGGTCAATGACGGTGGCCGTGGCGGTCGCTTCGAACTGCGCAACGTGCCCAACGACGAGCCGGGCATGGCCCCCCACGAGATCTGGAGCAACGAATCCCAGGAGCGCTACGTGCTGGCGGTCAGCTCTGAAGACTTCGAGCGTTTCCAGGCCATCTGCGAGCGCGAGCGCTGCCCGTTCGCGGTCGTGGGCGAGGCCACCGAAGAGAAGCACCTGACCGTCACCGACAGCCACTTCGACAACACCCCGGTGGACATGCCGCTGGACGTGCTGTTGGGCAAGCCGCCGCGCATGCACCGTTCGGTCACCCGCGAAGCGGAGCTGGGCGATGAATTCGACCCAAGCACCCTGGAGCTCAAGGACTCGGTCGAGCGCGTCCTGCGCCACCCGGCCGTGGCCAGCAAGAGCTTCCTGATCACCATCGGCGACCGCACAATCACCGGCCTCGTGGCCCGCGACCAGATGGTCGGCCCGTGGCAGGTACCGGTGGCCGACTGCGCCGTCACCGCCACCAGCTTCGACGTCTACACCGGCGAGGCCATGGCCATGGGCGAGCGCACGCCGCTGGCCCTGCTCGACGCGCCGGCCTCCGGCCGCATGGCGATCGGCGAAACCTTGACCAACCTGGCCGCCTCGCGCATCGACAAGCTGTCCGACATCAAGCTGTCGGCCAACTGGATGTCCGCCGCCGGTCACCCGGGTGAAGATGCCCGCCTGTACGACACCGTCAAGGCCGTCGGCATGGAACTGTGCCCTGAGCTGGGCATCACCATCCCGGTCGGCAAAGACTCGATGTCGATGAAAACCAAGTGGAGCGAAGCGGGCGTCGAGAAGAGCGTCACCTCGCCGATGTCGCTGATCATCACCGGCTTCGCCCCGGTCACCGACATCCGCAAGACCCTGACCCCGCAACTGCGCATGGACAAGGGCGAAACCGACCTGATCCTGATCGACCTGGGCCGCGGCCAGAACCGCATGGGCGCCTCGATCCTCGCCCAGACCCACGGCAAGCTGGCAACAAAGGCGCCGGACGTCGACGATGCCGAAGACCTCAAGGCCTTCTTCGCCGTGATCCAGGGGCTGAACGCCGACGGCCACCTGCTGGCCTACCACGACCGTTCCGACGGCGGCCTGATGACCACCGTGCTGGAAATGGCCTTTGCCGGCCACTGCGGCCTGGAGCTGGAACTGAACACCCTGACCAGCAAGCGCGAAAAGATTGCCGCCATCCTCTTCAACGAAGAGCTGGGTGCGGTGATCCAGGTGCGCCAGGACTCCACCCCGGACGTACTGGCGCAGTTCAGCGCCGCGGGCCTGGGCGAGGATTGCGTCGCGGTGATCGGCCAACCGATCAACAACGGTGAAGTCCTGGTCAAGTTCGAAGGCGAAGAACTGTTCAAGGGCGAGCGTCGCCTGCTGCAGCGCCAGTGGGCCGAGACCAGTTACCAGGTCCAGCGCCTGCGCGACAACGCCGACTGCGCCGACCAGGAATTCGACGCGCTGCTGGAAGAAGACAACCCAGGCCTGTCGGTCAAGCTCGGCTACGACGTCAACGACGACATCGCCGCGCCGTACATCAAGAAAGGTGTGCGCCCGCAAGTGGCGATCCTGCGCGAGCAGGGCGTCAATGGCCAGGTCGAGATGGCTGCCGCCTTCGACCGCGCAGGCTTCGCTGCGGTCGATGTGCACATGAGCGATATCCTGTCTGGCCGTGTCGACTTCGAAGCGTTCAAGGGCCTGGTGGCCTGCGGCGGCTTCTCCTACGGCGACGTGCTGGGTGCCGGCGAAGGCTGGGCCAAGTCGGCGCTGTTCAACGCCCGTGCCCGCGACACTTTCCAGGCCTTCTTCGAGCGTACCGACAGCTTCGCCCTGGGCGTGTGCAACGGTTGCCAGATGATGTCCAACCTGCATGAGCTGATCCCGGGCACCGAGTACTGGCCGCACTTCGTGCGCAACCGCTCGGAGCAGTTCGAGGCGCGCGTGGCCATGGTCGAGGTGCAGAAGTCCAACTCGATCTTCCTGCAGGGCATGGCCGGTTCGCGCATGCCGATCGCCATCGCCCACGGCGAAGGCCATGCCGAGTTCGCCAGCGAGGAAGCGTTGCTGCAAGCCGACCTGTCCGGCTGCGTCGCACTGCGTTACGTCGACAACCATGGCAAGGTCACCGAGGCGTATCCAGCCAACCCGAACGGCTCGCCGCGCGGGATCACCGGCCTCACCAGCCGCGACGGCCGCGTGACCATCATGATGCCGCACCCGGAGCGTATGTTCCGTGCCGTGCAGAACTCCTGGCGCCCGGATGAGTGGCAGGAAGACGCGGCCCTGATGCGCATGTTCCGTAACGCGCGCGTCTGGGTTAACTAAAGGTGTACAAGCTCGCCTTCTTCGTTCCCGACAGTCATGTCGAGGTGGTCAAGGCCGCAGTGTTCGCCGCTGGCGGTGGGCGTATCGGCGACTATGACCACTGCGCCTGGCAAGTACTCGGCCAGGGCCAGTTCCGCCCATTGGACGGCAGCCAGCCGTACATTGGGCAGGCTGGTCAGGTCGAGGTGGTCGAGGAGTGGAAGGTGGAGCTGGTGGTGGCGGACGACTTGATCGCTCAGGTCGTTGCCGCGCTCAAGCGGAGTCATCCGTACCAGACGCCGGCTTACGAAGTCTGGCGGTTGCTGGATTTCTGAGCGCGTTCTGTTACCCGGTGAGCACTCGACAGGGTGGGCGTAAGCCCACCCTGTCGCTTTTCAGCACCCTGCCGTCAGGTCGTGTGCATCGCGTTCACATCCAATGCCCTGAGTTTTTCGAAGAGGGTATCGATGTGCGTTTCGTAGATTTCTTTCAAGCTGTCGAAGGCACTGGCCGCCTCAATCTTGTCTTCATGCTGTTCCAGCCACTCGGTCACAAGGCTGTCCTGCCAGCTTGAATCATAGGGGTGGCAGATGAAAGCACTGGCCTGCTCCACCGGCGGGTAATCGACCTCGCCGTTCCAGAACCTGAACATTTCTGCGCCAACCTGCTTGACGGCATGACGCGCCATCTCGATCGCCAGGTCGTAGAACGGATGTGAGTCGTGATCCTTGGACAATTGGGAGTGAGTGGCGTCGACGCTTGCATCGGTGTTGGGATTCATGCCCGACCTCGTCTGTTCCTCGCCGACCCGGTCCCCCAGCCACTGGAATATATCCTGGAAGAGCTCGCGGCCGTAATAGCGAACCAGGTTCAGCGGCAGCAGCAAGGCCCAGGTTGCGCGCCGGACGAACCGGAACAGAGGGTTTTCGGCATATCGGTCGCGCAATGCCAAGAGCTTCTCGAAGGCTTTGAGCCAGGTCGGGTTTTCCAGTTCGCCGAGCAGAATCAGCAGAATTTGCTCGGAGGTACTGCGGTAGCCAGGGGTGATCTCCCTGAAGGCAGGGTATTTATCGGGGAACAGCACCTTGCCCAGCGGCTCGGCCAGGCTGCCGAGAATGTCTGTTCCGGAGAACAGGCCGGTGACCACCGGCAGGCCATGTTTGCATTCGACTTCCGTCGTCCAGGGCAGCACCTGGGTGCGCCCCAGCTTGTGCAGGCTCAACTCCACGAAGTTGGAGTGCGCAAAGTAGTCTTCGAGCACATGCAGCGCTTCACCGAAGGCGCGCATGCCGATGGCGGTCTTGCCTTCCCTGGCGGCTTCCCAGATCTTCGAGTTCATGTGGAGCACCGGCTTGTCGATGTACACCTTCATCGAAGTCGTGGGGTAAACCTGCGTCGGCTCCGTGCCTGGTAGCACCGACATCTCGAAGTCTGGATCGATTTCTGTCGGGTCGACAGGTGACTCATCGTGGTTGGTCGGGTTGTCGATGTGCTCGGAGGCTTTATAGACACCGAGGATTTCAGGTGATACCTGGAAGTCGCCCTGTTCTTCACCGTCTTCGTGTTGATTACGGAATTCCTTGGCCGCCAGGATATCGACGATGGCGGTGAGCGCGCGCCGGGAAACCTGGTTCGGGAAATTCCTCGGCGCATCTTCGGCCCTGACCAACTTGGGGTCGACCAGCTGCGAATGATCGCGCAGCCAGTTGCCGAAATAGATGGACTTGATTTCCGTTTCGTCGAAGCCGACCTCTTCGAGAACGCGTTCGATCGTCTCGTGGCCGCCTTCGCCTGCGCCGAAGCGTGGCTCAATGGTGAGAGGGGTTTCGGGAAGAATTTCCTCGAGCTCTGGCGTATCGCTCAGGTCCAGGGCCAGCGGCGCAGACAGATCCTCGCGGGTGTAGTGGGCGAATACCATGCCGTCTGTTGGGGAGCTGTCCAGGAATGCCATCAGGCTCGCATATTTCGAGCCGGCTTCCTTGGCATCCTCAGGATCCACTTCGGGAGAGTCGGTTTCACCTGCGGCGAAGCGCTTCGCGTGAATCTGATCCGCCAGGTATTGACCGAATCCTCCGATCAACGCCAGTAGCAGTCCAGGGGAAGTGTTCGGCTCGTTCAGGGCCTGCTCGATGACGTCGCGGTTGACCAGCAAGGTGTCTTGCTCGTTGTCGTAACGGGCGGTGCGAAATGCCTCGTCGCGCTCGACCACTGCGTGGGCGGGCCCTTCGAGCATGCCGTCACGCAGTGCCTGCCAGATGTCCAGATAGATCGAATCGGATACGTCGACGCCAAAGATGGGTTTGAACAGGAGCGTGAACTGATGTTCGTCCATGTCGTTGGCGATATGGGTGAGTTGTTCCAGGGCGAACGTGCTTTCCAGCACGGAGGGTATTTCCATGTCGTTCATGGGGCGTCCCTTGTCAATGAATGGGACGCTCAGGTTGAGCATCTGAAGGCGGTAAACAAATATGGAACCAGTGCCCTACCGTCGTATAGGGCCGATGTTTTGCTGGGCGTCGAATGTACGGGGGCCAAGTGCTGAGTTTTCTTACACTGGAGCGGGAGGGCAGAGGCTGCCGGGTCGAGTACCTGACGAGCCGTCTGCCCTCATTCACGGATGTTGGTCAGCGCTGCAGGGCCAGGCTCAGGGCCTGCGCTTGTGGCCCCATCAGCAGATGCCAGACGCCGCCTGGCTGTGGGCTGATGCCTTGGCAACCCAGTGCCATGAGGCGTTCACGTTGCACCCTGGTGTTATCCTTGAGCTGCACCCTTACCCGGCTATGCGCCACGCACTCCACCTTGCCGAGGTTGTCGCGCCCACCCAATGCCTGCAGCCACGCATCCGTGGGTACATCCGGAGCAACGTCGGCACCTGCGCGCTCGATTGTGGTCACGGTCGCCCGGGCATGAGGCAGTTCGCCGCGAATCTCATCCGCCACTGCGTCGGCCATCGGTCCCACCACCACTTGCAGGCTGCCGCCGCTGCCAGGGCGGACCACGGCCATGGCGCCGAGCGTTTTCAGCGCCTGGTCGTTTGCCAGGTTGCGATCGACCAGCACCAGGCGCAGGCGGGTGGTGCAGGCATCCACCCCCTTCAGGTTGGCGGCACCACCGAGGGCGTCAATGAAGCGTCGGGCGCGAGAACCTTCGATATCGGCCGCGCTTTCAGTGGCGGGCTGCTCTTCGCGACCGGGTGTCTTCAGGTCGAAACGGCGAATGCAGAAGTCGAACACGAAGTAGTAGACGAATCCGTACAGCAAGCCTACGGGGAACACCAGCCAGCCATGGGTGGAGCGCCCCCAGCCCAGGGCCATGTCGATGGCGCCACCGGAGAAGGTGAAGCCCAGGCGGATCCCCAACAGGTCGCAGATCGCCATCGACAGCCCCGTCAGCAGTGCATGGATCACGTACAGCAGGGGTGCCAGAAACATGAAGGCGAATTCGATGGGTTCGGTTACGCCAGTCAGGGCTGAAGTGAGTGCCATCGACAACAGCACGCCGCCGATCAGCTTGCGTCGGTCGGGCAGGGCATGGCGGTACATGGCCAGGCAGGCGGCGGGCAGGCCGAAGATCATCATCGGGAACATGCCAGCCATGAACTGGCCTGCGTTGGGGTCGCCGGCGAAGTAGCGCGCCAGGTCGCCGGTCACTGCCGGGCCGGTCACGCCCTGGAAACTGCCGAAGACGAACCACACCAGGTTGTTGAGGATGTGGTGCAGGCCGGTGATGATCAGCAGCCGGTTGAGCACGCCGAAGAAGAATGCGCCGATACTGCCGCTTTCCAGCATCAGCTGGCCGAGGCCGTTGATACCGTTCTGGATCGGCGGCCAGATCAACCCGAACAGCAGCCCCAGGGCCACCGCCGACAGGCCGGTGGCGATCGGCACGAAACGCCGGCCGCCGAAGAACGCCAGGTAGTCCGGCAGCTGGATATCCTTGAAGCGGTTGTACAGACCGCCACCGAGCAAGCCGCAGAGGATGCCGGCGAGCATGCCCATGTCGATCTTCGGGTCGATCACCTTCAGCGTCGCCACCAGCACCAGGTAGCCGATGGCGCCGGCCAGGCCGGCGGTGCCGTTGTTGTCGCGAGCAAAGCCCACGGCGATGCCGACGGCGAAGATCAGCGCCAGGTTGGCGAAGATCGCCTGGCCGGCGTCGTGCACCAGGGCGATGTCGAGCAGGTCGGTGTCGCCCAGGCGCAGCAACAGGCCGGCAATGGGCAGGATGGCGATGGGCAGCATCAAGGCGCGGCCGAGCCGTTGCAGGCCCTGTATGAAATGCTGGTACATGGTGCGCTCCGATTATTGTTGTAGGGCCACGGGGGCCGTGTGTTGGGCCTGGGGCCGGGCGCTGAAGTCCCGGCAGGCCTGGCGTACCGCGCCGGCACTGGAGAGGGCCAGCAGGCCCTGGCTGAAACGACGGCATTCATTGGCGTCGAGCTGGCGGACGATGGCCTTGATTTCGCCGATCTGTGGCGCGCTGACCGACAGCTCGGCCACGCCCAACCCCACCAGCACGGGCGTGGCCAGCGGGTCGGAGGCCAATGCGCCGCACACGCCCACCCAGCGACCGTGTTTGGCCGCGCCCTGGCAAGTGAGCTCGATCAGGCGCAGCAGCGCCGGGTGCAGGGCGTCGACACGGGCTGCCAGGCCGGCATGGTCACGGTCCATGGCCAGGGTGTATTGCGACAGGTCGTTGGTGCCGATGGAGAAGAAGTCGGCGTGCTCGGCCAGGCGCTCGGCCAGCAGGGCCGCGGCCGGCACTTCGATCATCACCCCCAGTTCGGCGCGCTCGGTCACGCCCAGTTCGGTGGCAAGCCGGTCGAGGCGTTGGCGGATGGCGACCAGTTCGTCGACCTCGGTGACCATGGGCAGCATGATCCGGCAGCGGCGTTGCGGGCTCACCTGGAGCAGGGCCCGCAGTTGCTCGTCGAGCAGTTCCGGGCGCACCTGGCCGAGGCGGATACCGCGCAGGCCGAGCACCGGGTTGGCCTCGACCGGCAGCGGCAGGTAGTCGAGCTGCTTGTCGCCGCCCACGTCGATGGTGCGGATGATCACCGGGCGCTCGGCCATGGCATCGAGCACGGCTTGATAAGCGCTGTGCTGTTCGGTCTGGTCGGGGGCGGTGTGGCGGTCGACGAACAGGAACTCGCTGCGCAGCAGGCCGATGCCGTCGGCGCCCAGGGCCAGGGCCTGGGCAGCTTCGTCGGCGCTGGCGACGTTGGCGGCCACTTCGATCAGGCGGCCGTCACGGGTGCGCGCGCTTTCATGGGCGGCGGCCTGCTGGCGCTGGCGCTGTTCGTGGCGCTGCTGGCAACGCTGGCGCACTTCGGCCAGGCGTGAAGCGTCGGCGCGGGTTTCCAGGCGGCCGTTGTCGGCATCGAGTACCAGGGGGGTGCCGGGTGCCAGCTCCAGCAGCGTTTCGCCGAGCGCGACCAGGCATGGCAGGCCGCGGGCGCGGGCCAGGATGGCGACGTGGGAGGTGGCGCCACCGGCGGCCATGCACAGGCCGGCGACATCGTGGCGGGCCAGTAGCAGCAGATCCGATGGGGTGAGCTCATGGGCGACGACGATGGCCGACGGGGGTAGACGCAGCTCGCGGGTTTCCCCGAGCAGGGCGCGCAGCACGCGTTGCTGCAGGTCGTGCAGGTCGTTGGCGCGCTCGGCCAGCAGCGGGTTGCCGAGGCTGCGCAGGACCTGGCACTGGGCATCGATGGCGCGGCTCCAGGCATGGCTGGCGGCCACGCCTTCGTCGATGTACTGACGCGTGGCGTCGAGCAGGGCCGGGTCGTCGAGCAGGGCCAGGTGTGCCTCGAGAATCGCGGCGGCGTCTTCCTGGCCACGGGGCAGGTGGCGCCAGTCGCGGTCGATGGCGGTGCGCACCTCGGCCAGCGCGTCGTTCAGGGCCTGGTGTTGTTCGTCGGGGACATTATTGCCGCTGTCGGGCGGCAGGCTGATGCCATCCAGGCGTGCCAGCGGGCCGAGGGCCAGGCCAGGTGAGGCGCTGACGCCTGCCAGCATGCCGGGCTGCGTACTGGTCGGTGCGTGGGCCACCACTGGCGCGGGTGCGTGCCGCTCACCAACCGTGGGCGTGCACAGTGCCTGGAGCACGGCCTGCAAGGCGGCTTCGGCATCCGGGCCCGTGCTGCGGACTTCGACCTCGTCGCCTTCACCGACCCCCAGCCCCATGACGGCGACCAGGCTGTCGAGGGCGGCATGGCGGTCCTGGAAGTGCAGTTCCACGCGGCTCTGGTAACCCTGGGCGGTCTGGCGCAGCAACGCCGCAGGGCGCGCATGCAGGCCGCCCTGGTGGGCCACCTTGGCACGGCCGTTGGCCTGTTCGCTGGCGGCTGCGGTATCGAGTATCACCCGCTGGGTCTTGCTGCTGATCGTCAGCAGTGGCGCGCCCAGTTCGCTGCAGCGGGCGTCCAGCGTTTCCAGGGTGAAGTCCTGGCCGTTGCCGACCAGCATCACGGTGACCAGGCTGGTGCAGTGCTGGGCCACCAGGTCCAGGTCGAAGCGGATCAGCGGCTGGCCCTGTTCGACCCGTGCGCCGAGCGCGACCTGGGGCTCGAAGCCGCGCCCCAGCAGTTGCACGGTGTCCACGCCGATGTGCAGGAGAATTTCCGCGCCATTGGCCGCACGCAGGGTCAGGGCGTGACCGGTGCGCGCCAGGTGCACCACTTCACCCGCGCAGGGCGCGTGCAGGCAATCGTTGAGCGGGTCGATGGCGACGCCGGCGCCGAGGGTGCCACTGGCGAACACCGGGTCGGGGACCTGCTCCAGGGCCACCTGCGGGCCGGCAAGCGGGGCATGGAGGGTGATCTTGTTATTGTTGGACATGCGCGGATCCTCGCGGCGTCATTGCGTACACGTCACTTTGCTCAGGTGGCGTGGCTGGTCGGGGTCCAGGCCACGGGCTTCGGCAAGCCCGGCGGCCATGATGTAGAAGCTCTGGATCGCCAGCAGCGGGTCGAGCGCGGGGTGCTCGGCGCAGGCCAGGGTCAGGTCGCGGTCGGCGATATCCGCAGGCGCTGCCAGCAATACCTGTGCGCCGCGCTGGCGCATGTCGGCGGCCAGCTGCAGCAGCCCGGCCTGCTCGACACCCCGGGGGGCGAACACCAGCAGCGGGTAGTGCGCGTCGATCAAGGCCATTGGCCCGTGGCGCACCTCGGCGCTGCTGAAGGCTTCGGCCTGGATCACCGAGGTTTCCTTGAACTTGAGCGCGGCCTCCTGGGCGATGGCGAAGCCGGCGCCACGGCCGATCACCATCAGCCGCTCGCTGCCTTGCAGGCCGTCGATGGCCGCGCTCCAGTCCAGGTTCGCAGCCTCGCGCAGTTGCCCGGGCAGGGCTTGGCAGGCTTGCAGCAGGGCCTGGTCTTTACCCCAGTGGGCGACCAGTTGCGCGCTGGCGCTCAGGGTGGCGACGAAGCTCTTGGTCGCTGCGACCGACAGTTCCGGCCCCGCGCCCAGCGGCAAGTGGTGCTGGCAGGCATGCTCCAGCGGCGAGCCTCCGGCATTGACCAGCGACACCGTGGTTGCCCCGTGCTGGCCCAGGCGACGCAGGCTCTCGACCAGGTCCGGGCTCTGCCCCGATTGCGAGAAGCCCAATGCCACCTGGCCGCGCACGCGCAGCGGGGCCTGCTGCAAGGTGACCACCGACATTGGCAGCGAAGCCACCGGCAACCCCAGCTGTTGCATGGCGATGTAGGCGAAGTAGCTGGCGGCATGGTCGGAGCTGCCCCGGGCCACGGTCAGCGCCACTTGTGGGTCGAGCCGGCGCAGGTGTTCGGTCAACGCGGCCAGGCGCGGGGCCAGCGCGCCCAGCTGTCGCTCCACGACATCGGCGCCGGCGCGCGCCTCTTCGAGCATCCTTGAACTCATGCTGGTTCTCCTTCGGTCATCACGGCGGTCAGGTTCAGTTGGCGGTCGAGCAGCACCGCGTCGGCCCAGGCGCCTGGTTGCAGGCGGCCACGGTCGGTGATGCCGAGGTAGTCGGCGGGGAAGCGCGACAGGCGGTCGGATGCCTCGGCCAGGGGCAGGCCGATCTTCACCAGGTTGCGCAGGGCCTGGTCCATGGTCAGGGTGCTGCCGGCCAGGGTGCCGTCGGGCAGGCGCACGCCACCCAGGCACTTGGTCACGGTGTGGCTGCCCAGGCGGTATTCGCCATCGGGCATGCCGGCGGCGGCGGTGGAGTCGGTCACGCAGTACAGGCACGGGATCGCGCGCAGGGCCACTTTCATGGCGCCGGGGTGCACGTGCAGCAGGTCGGGGATCAGCTCGGCGTAGCGGGCGTGGGCCAGGGCCGCGCCGACGATGCCCGGCTCGCGGTGGTGCAGCGGGCTCATGGCGTTGTACAGATGAGTGAAGCTGGTGGCCCCGGCCTCCAGCGCGGCGACGCCTTCCTCGTAGCTGCCCAGGGTGTGACCGAGTTGCAGGCGGATGCCGCGTGCGCTCAGGGCCTGGATCAGTGGCAGGTGGCCGGCGATCTCGGGGGCGATGGTGATGACCTTGATCGGCGCCAGCGCCAGGTAGTGTTCGACCTCGTCGAGCAGGGCCTGGTGGGCGAAGTTCGGTTGCGCGCCAAGCTTGCCCGGGTTGATGTACGGGCCTTCCAGGTGCACGCCGAGGATGCGCGCGCCGTGGCGTGGCTGGCGCAGGTGCTCGCCCAGCTGGGCCAGTACTTTGGTCAGTTCTTCGCGGGGCGCGGTCATGGTGGTGGCCAGCAGCGAGGTGGTACCGAAGCGCTGGTGGGTGCGGGCGATGGTGGCGAACGCCTCGCCACCCTGCATGATGTCGCTGCCGCCACCGCCGTGCACGTGCAGGTCGATGAAACCGGGCAGCAGGTAGGGCAGGTCGTTGTCCTGCGGATCGCACGGGGTGCCTTCGATGGCCTGGATGCGGCCGTCGCGAAGGTGCAGGTGGCCGCGCACCCAGCCGTCGGGGGTGAGGATGTTGGCAATGTCCATGGAGGCTCCGGTCAGCGCCGCAGTTCAGCGACGAAGTCGTAGTAGTCGTTGCGGCAGTAGGTGTCGGTCAGCTCGATGGGGGTGTTGTCGTCGAGGTAGCCGATACGGGTCATCAGCAGCATGGCGGTGCCCGGCGCGATGCCGACCTGGGCGGCCAGTTCGTCGCTGGCGTTGATCGCGCGGATGTGCTGCAGCGCCCGGACCACCGGGCGGCCGAGTTGGTCGAGGTGTTGGTAGAGCGAGTCGCCGATGGCCTGGGGGTCGCCCAGCAGGCGGGCGGGCAGGGTGCTGACCTCCACCGCCATGACGATGTCGTCGGCCTTGCGCAGGCGCTTGAGGCGGGCGACTTGGTCGGTGGGTGACAGGCTCAGGCGGATCAGTTCGTCGCTGCTTGGGCTGCCGATGCTACGTTCAAGCCATTGGGAGCTGGGCGCGAAGCCTTTCATGCGCAGCATTTCGCTGAAGCTCGACAGGCGCGAGAGCGGCTGTTCCAGGCGTGGGGTGATGAAGGTGCCGGAGCCCTGGATGCGGCGGATCAGGCCTTGCTCGAGCAGTACTTCGAGGGCCTTGCGCGCGGTGACGCGGGAGATGTCGAGGGTTTCGCTCAGGGTGCGCTCGGAGGGCAGGGCCTGGTCGGCGCTCCACTGGCCGGCGTGGATGGCCTGTTCGAGGTTGCGCGCCAGCTGCAGGTAGAGCGGGGTGGCGGCGCTGTCGTCGGGGCGCAGGGCGGTGAGAGGGCGCATGACGGAGGTGTCCGGTATTGTTGTGGAGTGAAAGTTAATACCACTTCAATACCAGGTCAATACCACTGGTCTGCTGGTGGAGGTCTGCGTAGAGGTGGCGTCCATGAGACCGAGCGCCGCGTGAGCGGCGCTCGGTCTCATAGGCGCAGAATTTCTAACGACGAACACCCCGCAGCCCCACATTCTTCTGTCAGACATTTCCGAACCTGAAACCAAATGCTTCAGCCTTGAATGCTTGGGAACTATCCTACGCACCTGTCGGAAGCCGCTGCGTTGTCGGGGAAATGCCCCAGGGATAACTTCACCGGGTCGCCATATTTGGTGACCGGGTGTGAGAACCCGCTCCACGAAGATCGCCGCTCTGCTATGGCAGCCGTGCGCGGGCAGGTTCGTCCTGACCGGTTTTCCTTCGTGGCCGGGTTCTCACTCCGCGCATGGCTGCCACCCAAATCATGTGAGAACGATCAAGTGGCGGTTCCTGTCACCCACGAAAGGAACTTCATGATGAAAAAAATCGTCCCCGACCCACCCCGCATCGCCCCCTTCATCACCATCCGCCCCACACTCACCCGCGAGGAGGCGATGGCCGCCGCCGTCGAGGTAGCCACCGCCATTTCCGACGTACTCGATGTCTATTTCAAGACCGAGCCCAGCGACTACCGCGACCGCCTGTTCACCGCCAGCGACTACCTCGGGCAACTCGCCTGCGCCTTGCTCGAACACAGGCCGGAGGTGCACCCATGACCAGGGGCCATACCGCAGGCCGCACCACCTGCATGGACCTGTTCAAGGTCGAACCGGGCGTTCCCTTCCAGGATGCCTTCAGCGAGTTGTCAGTATTGCTCGGCTGCATCCGCCACCTGACGTGCGAGGCCGAGATGGAAGGCGATCTGCTGGCCGGCAGTTCGGCGCGGATTCTGAGCGCCATGGCCAAGGCGTTGATCGATGACATGGAGTCAGCGGTTGAATCGTAGCCCTTGATTGCAACACCGACTTCTGTGGAGGCCGCTGTCTGGCCTTGCTGGTGATCGGGCCCGGCCATGCCGGGCATCGCCAGCAAGGCTGGCGCCTACCGATCCGGGTGCGAGGATTGCGGGGCCTGCTGGTTGCTCAATGGTGGCTGCTGCACCGCAGGATTGCCCTCGGCTTCACCGCCCATGGACTTGCGAAAGCCCTGGATCGCTTCGCCAACATCGCTGCCCAGCCCTTTGAGACGCTTGCTGCCGAACAGCAGAAAGGCGATCAACAGCACGATCACCAGTTGCCAGATTCCGATGCCACCCATGTAAGACCACTCCTGTCAGGTCGATGAAAAAACGAAAGCGCAATCCTGCCTTTCGCAGATGACGCGGGCGTGACGGTCGTGTTGCTGCCATCTGACTGAAACAACCACGGTGTTCACTGGCCCTCTCGGGAACCAACAGGGAAGCAAGGATGGCAGCCAGGCGACAACGGGGCGCGGCATTGCTGATGGTGCTGGTGGTGCTGGCGATGCTCGCCGGGGGGCTGGCGTGGCTGGTGGAGGATGGCCGGCGCCAGGTCGATGACGTGCGCCTGCTGCACCAGCGCGTGCAGGTGCGGGCCATGGAGCAGGCGGGGCTGGCCTACGCCTCGCAGGCCCTGCGCGATCCGGCCTGGCGCGCCAGCCCGTTGTTCTGGCAGGCGCTGCGCGGGCAGCCACTGGACTACGACTTTGGCACCGGCAAGGCGCAGTTGCGGGTGATCGACCAGCACACCTGCTTCAACGTCAACGCGTTGCTGGGCGAGGATGGCGAGCGTGCCGAGCGTCAGTTGCGTCACCTGTTGGGGGACGACATGGCTGCCGATCGCCTAATCGACGGTCTGGCGGACTGGCTCGACAGCGACAGCGACGCCCGCCTGCAAGGGGCTGAAAGCGCCCAGTACCTGCGCCAGCAGCCCCCACGACTGGCAGCCAACCAACCGATGGCCGACAGCAGCGAGCTGAACCTGCTGCTGGAGCACGATGCCAGCCGTCAGGCGCGCTACCCGATGCTCTGTGCGTTGCCGTTTACCACGGGCTGGCGGCTCAATGCCAATGCGCTGGGGCTTGAACACCTGCCCTTGCTGGAAGCGCTATACGAGGGGCGATTCTCGCGTTCGTTGCTCAGCCGCATCATCACCGGCCGACCTGCCGCCGGCTATGTGGATGCTGGCGCATTGCGCCAGGCACTGGGCGCGGTGGACGACGAGACGTTCGCCCGGCTGAGCGAGGGCCTGTTGCTCAACAGCGGGTATTTCCTGTTGCAGCTGTCGTTCGAGGAGCAAGGGCGCACGCTGCGCAGTCAGTTCCAGGTCGAGGCACTGGGCGTGGTGCAATGGCATGCGCGGGTGCCCGCGCAGCAGGTGCGGGTGCGAGGGCGCGAGCCTGCGGTTTCCCTGTAGGAGCGGCCATATCAGGTCGATGGGCATCAGCCGGCCTTTCAACACTGTAATGTCCGCCTCACCTTGGCGTTAGCTGCGCCTCGCTAGGATGGCCCTGTCGATACGGTTATCACGAGGCAAGCACGATGAACCTGACTAAATACCTGCTGCTGGCGACCCTCGCCCTGGGCAGCGCCAGTGTCTACGCCGAGGGTGGCGCGGAGCGCTCCAGGCAGTTCTGGGAAGCCTTCCGCCAGGACCAGCAACGCCTGTACGGCGACAAGCAAGAGGCGGTGGTGGAGCGTGAGCGCAAGGCCGAGGAGAAGGCCCGCGAGCTGGCCAAGGATTGAGTACCACACACCTGCGCCGCGTCAGCTCCTCGCCGCAGGTGGATTCGGGCGCCCAGATGGGCGCCTTTTTTATTTGCGCGCCAGCAGCGTGGCGCGGCGCGGTGCCGGCAGGCCTTCGACGGTCTTGCCGTGGTCGTTCGGGTCGAGGAAGTCGCCCAGCGACTGGTAGCGCATCCACTCGGTGCTGCGCTGCTCCTCGACCGAGGTGACGCTGACATCGACGCAGCGCACATCACTGAAACCGGCCCGGCGCAACCAGCGCTCCAGCGCCGGCACCGAGGGCAGGAACCAGACGTTGCGCATCTGCGCGTAACGGTCTTCCGGCACCAGCACCTGGTTCTCGTCGCCCTCGATCACCAGGGTCTCCAGCACCAGTTCGCCGCCCTTGACCAGGCAGTCCTTGAGCGCCAGCAAGTGTTCGATGGGCGAGCGACGGTGGTAGAACACGCCCATCGAAAACACGGTGTCGAAGCCTTCGAGGTTGGCCGGCAGGTCTTCCAGGGCGAACGGCAGGTGCCAGGCTGGCAGGTCGGGCAGGTACTGCTGCACCGCCTGGAACTGGCAGAAGAACAGCCAGTTGGGGTCGACGCCGATGACCATGTCGGCCCCGGCGCCGAGCATGCGCCATTGGTAGTAGCCGTTGCCGCAACCCACGTCGAGCACGCGTTTGCCCTTCAGGTCCAGGTGCGGGCCGACCCGTGACCATTTCCAGTCAGAGCGCCATTCGGTGTCCACATGCACGCCGAACAGGTCGAACGGCCCCTTGCGCCAAGGCGACAGGCCCATCAGCGCTTGATGCATCTGTGCGCGGGTGGCGTCGTCGCAGTCGCAGTCCAGGCGCAGGCCGTCGACGAGGTCGACTTGGCTTGGTGTCAGCTGTGGAAGCGACTCCAGGGCGCCGCGCCAGCGATCCAGATCGCCGTGGCCTTTCTCCAGCTTGGCTTCCAGTTGTGCCTGCAGGCCTTGGGACCAGGTGGCGAGGGGCGTGCCCGCCAGGCGGCGGACGAGAGGGGACAGATCGATCATGGCAGGGCTATCAGCGAGGCGAAGTTGAGGCATTGGAACCACGGCACGACCTTGCTGAAGCCGGCGGCGCGCAGGCGCTCCTTGTGGGTCTCCAGGGTGTCGGGTTTCATCACGTTCTCGATGGCACTGCGTTTCTGGGCGATTTCCAGTTCGCTGTAGCCATTGGCACGCTTGAAGTCCAGGTGCAGTTCGTTGAGCAGTTGCTGTTCCTGGTCGTCGGCGAAACGTAATTTTTCCGAAAGAATCAGCGCACCGCCCGGCAGCAAGGCCTGACGGATGCGGCCGAGCAGCGCCAGGCGTTGCTCGGGGGCGATGAACTGCAGGGTGAAGTTCATCGCCACCACCGAGGCAGGTTCGAGGGGCAGCGTGAGGATATCGGCTTCCAGCACCTGCACCGGTAGCAACTCCTGGAACATCGAGTCCTGGGCGGTGAGGTACTGGCGGCAGCGCTCGACCATGGCCGCAGAATTGTCCACCGCGATCACCCGGCAGCCGTCGCTGCGCACATGGCGGCGCAGCGACTGGCTGACCGCGCCCAGGGAGGCGCCCAGGTCGTATAGCGCGGAATGTGGCTGGGCGAAGCGCGCGGCCAGCACACCCAGGTTCTCGACGATGGTCGGGTAACCGGGCACCGAGCGCTTGATCATGTCCGGGAACACTTGCACCACGTCTTCGTTGAAGACGAAGTCGGGCACCTGCTCCAGGGGTTGGGCGAATAGGCGGTCGGGTTCTTTGCTCACGGTGGGTCCAGGCGGCTTGCAATCCAGAGGGGCGGCATTCTAGCCAAACCGTGGCGAGCTTGCATGCCTGGCTGACCGGCGCCGCGACCTCACTTGACCTTGATGGCGCAATCGAAGGTCTGCACCGGGGGGACTTCCGGGGCCCAGGGCTGCTGGTAGACCAGGATCAGGTGAGCCTCCCCGGGGGCCTTGGCCTGGAAACGCCAGGTGGAAAGGCCGCCACTGCCGACGACACCCGACGCTTCAGAGGCGTTGTATACCTCAGGACCGAGGCTGCGCAGGATGCCCGAGGCCGGGTTCTGCACCAGCCAGCGGTAGCCGGTGGTGGGGTTGCCGGGCAGGGTCAGGGTCATGCCTTGGCCGACCTGCAGGCGCTGGGGGCATTCGCTCTCGGCGTCCAGTTCGACGGTGCGTTGCGGGTGCTGGGCGCAGGCGGTGAGCAGCGCAAGGCCCAGGGGGACGAGCAGACGAAGGGTGGTCATGTTGGCTCCTGAGGCTGAAGTTGCCTGAGGATAACCGAAGAAGGTGGACGTTTGTGCGGGCTTGCTCGCCGGCAAGCCGGCGCCTAATGAGCAGCCGTCTTGCCGGCGAACAAGCCCGCACAGCGTCAGAACAACACTTTCGCCACGTCGGCGAAGCGCTTGGCGAAGTGTACGGTCAACCCTTCCTTCAGGTACGCCGGCAGCTCCTCGAAGTCCCCGCGATTGGCATCCGGCAGGATCAGTTCGAAGATCTTCTGCCGCCGCGCGGCGATCACCTTCTCGCGCACCCCGCCAATCGGCAGCACCTGGCCGGTCAGGGTCAGCTCGCCGGTCATGGCCACGCCTTTTTTCGGCACCTGGTCACGGGCCAGCGACAGCAGGGCGCTGGCCATGGTGACCCCGGCGCTGGGGCCGTCTTTCGGTGTCGCGCCCTCGGGCACGTGCAGGTGGATGAAGGCTTCATTGAAATAGCCCGGCGTGCCGCCAAACTGCTTAAGGTTCGAGCTGACATAGCTGTAGGCGATTTCTGCCGATTCCTTCATCACATCACCCAACTGGCCAGTGAGCTTGAGGCCACGGTTGAGGGTGTGGATGGAGGTGGCCTCGATCGGCAGGGTAGCGCCGCCCATGCTGGTCCAGGCCAGGCCAGTGATGACGCCCTTGCCGGCCAGCACCTGCTCGCTGCGGAACACCGGCATGCCCAGGGCGGGTTCGAGGTCCTTGGTGCCGATCTTGATTTTCGCCTCAGGGTTTTCCAGCAGCTTGACCACCGACTTGCGCACCAGCTTGCCCAGCTGTTTCTCCAACTGGCGCACGCCGGCCTCGCGGGCATAACCCTCGATCACCATGCGCAGGGCGCTGTCACTGATGCTCAAGCTGTTTTTCGAGACCCCGGCCTTCTCCAACTGCTTGGGCCACAGGTGGCGCTTGGCGATCGCCAGCTTCTCTTCGGTGATGTAGCCGGACAGGCGGATCACTTCCATGCGATCGAGCAGGGGGCCGGGGATCGAGTCGAGGGTGTTGGCGGTGCAGACGAACAGCACCTTGGACAGGTCCAGGCGCAGGTCCAGGTAGTGGTCGAGGAAGTCGACGTTCTGCTCCGGGTCCAGGGTCTCCAACAGCGCCGAGGCCGGATCGCCCTGGTAGCTCTGGCCCATCTTGTCGATTTCGTCGAGCATGATCACCGGGTTCATCACCTCGACCTCCTTCAGCGCCTGCACCAGCTTGCCGGGCTGGGCGCCGATGTAGGTGCGGCGGTGGCCCTTGATCTCCGCCTCGTCGCGCATGCCACCGACACTGAAGCGATAGAACGGCCGACCCAGGGATTCGGCGATGGATCTACCGATGCTGGTCTTGCCCACCCCGGGCGGGCCGACCAGCAGCACGATGGAGCCGCTGATCTCGCCTTTCCAGGCACCGACGGCGAGGAACTCGAGGATGCGCTCCTTGATGTCGTCGAGGCCGGCGTGGTGGCGGTCGAGCACCTTGCGGGCGTGCTTGAGGTCGAGCTTGTCCTTGCCCTGGATACCCCAGGGCAGGGCGGTGGCCCATTCCAGGTAGTTGCGGGTCACGGCATATTCCGGCGAGCCGGTCTCGAGGATGGCCAGTTTGCCCATCTCTTCGTCGATGCGCTTTTGCGCCTGCTCGGGCAATGTCTTGCCTTCAAGGCGTTGCTGGAATTGCTCGAGGTCGGCGCTGCGGTCGTCCTTGGTCAGGCCCAGCTCCTGCTGGATGACCTTGAGCTGTTCTTTCAGGAAGAACTCGCGCTGGTGCTCGCCGATCTGTCGGTTCACTTCAGCGGAAATCTCGTTCTGCAGCCGGGCGACCTCGACCTCCTTGCGCAGCATCGGCAGGACCTTTTCCATGCGCTTGAGCATGGGCACGCAGTCGAGCACTTCCTGCAACTGGTTGCCGGTGGCGGAGGTCAGCGCGGCGGCGAAGTCGGTCAGCGGCGAGGGGTCGTTGGGGCTGAAGCGGTTGAGGTAGTTCTTCAGCTCTTCGCTGTACAGCGGGTTGAGCGGCAGCAGTTCCTTGATCGCGTTGATCAGCGCCATGCCGTAGGCCTTCACCTCGTCGGTGGGCTCGGCCGGCTGACGCGGGTATTCGACCTCGACCAGGTACGGCGGGCGATGGTGCTTGAGCCAGGTGCGGATGCGCACCCGGGTCAGGCCCTGGGCGACGAACTGCAGCTTGCCGCCTTCGCGGCTGGCGTGGTGCACCTTTACCAGGGTGCCGTACTCAGGCAGCGCCTTGGTGTCGAAGTGGCGGTGGTCTTCCGGCGGGGTGTCCATGAAGAACAGCGCCAACGAGCGGTGCGGGGTGTTGGCCACCAGGTCGAGGGTTTCGGCCCAGGGCTCTTCGTTGACGATCACCGGCAACACTTGCGCGGGGAAGAACGGGCGGTTGTGGATCGGGATCACGTAGACCTTGTCCGGCAGTTGCTGGCCGGGCAGGGCGAGGTGGTGGCCGGTGCTGGCCGCTGGATCGAGGTGTTCGACTTCGCTGTGTTCGTCGGGGCGTTCCGGGAAATCCTGCTGGTCGCTCATGGGGCACCTGCGTGAATGGCTATGGTGCTTAGATGGGGCGGTGGTTGGCAGGTTTCAATGGTAGACGAAGGGGAGGGCCGCGCAGCGGCCCGCAGGTGTCAGATCGCTGCTTTCTTCTGGCGCACCGCCACCGGTCCGGCATTGGCTTCCACGGCGCGTTTCAAGTCGCCGCACAAGCCGACCATGAAGGCCAGCTCCGCCACCACGAACAGCGGTCCGATGATCAAACCGCTGAGGTCGTCGACGAACGCTGGCTTGCGCCCTTCATACCAGTGCCCGACGAACTGGATGACCCAGCCCAGTACGAATGCGCCCAGGCCGGCGCTCAGCCACAACCCGGTGGCCTGTACCGCCAATGCCTGGCCGGCCCACAGGCACAGGCCCAGCAGCAGCCCCATCACCAGGCCGAAGCGTGTGTCCAGGCGCAGGTAGAACCACACCGACCAGGTTGCCAGTAGCAGGGCCGGCGACAACCAGAGGCCGCCCACGTCCCAGCCGGGCCGCGACAGCAGGATGCTTACTGCCAGCACGATCAGCGGGATGCCGATGAAATGGGTGGCGATGTTGCGTGGGTCGCGGTGATAGGCCGCGTATTGACTCAGGTGTTCGACGAGGCTTTTCATTGTTGTTCCTCCGTTCGGGGTTACGCCAGCTTGCCCCGATCATCCATCGTCGTCTGTCGCCTGGCCGACAGAGTCCGTTTGCGAGGTGTCATGCACGATCCACGTCCCCAGCTGTTGCACGGCCAGTGGTTCCGGCAGTTGCCCGCACATGTTCAGGATAGCCTGCTGGCCTTGGCCCGGTTTCGCGAGCTGGCACCCGGGCAGTGCCTGTTCCAGCGTGGCGACGCGCCCTGCGGCCTGTACGCGGTGCTCGACGGCGCAATGCGCGTGGGGGCGGTCAGCAGTGAGGGTAAGGAGGCGTTGTTGACCCTGGTCGAGGCGCCCAACTGGTTTGGCGAGATCAGCCTGTTCGATGGCCAGCCGCGCACCCACGACGCCTTCGCCGAAGGCGCGACACGGCTGCTATGGATACCCCAGGCCCCCTTGCTGCAATGGCTCGACCGCGAGCCCCGGCACTGGCGCGAGCTGGCCCTGCTGATGAGCCACAAATTGCGCTGGGTGTTCGTTGCCCTGGAGCAGCAGAGCTTGCTGGCGGCAGCGCCGCGCCTGGCTCACCGGCTGTTGCAGATCGCCGAGGGCTATGGCGAGCGGGATGTGCCGCAGTGGCGCCTGCAGCTTTCCCAGGAGCAGTTGGCACTGATGCTTTCGCTGTCGCGCCAGACCATCAACCAGATCCTCAGGAGCCTCGAACAGGCCGGCGTTGTGCGCCTGGGCTACGGCGAGGTGGAGATTCTCGATGCGCCGCGCCTGCGGGCGATGGCGCAGCATCCAGGCTGACCAGCGTATCGATCATCGCCCGGGCGGCGGGTGACAGGCGATAGCCACTGCGGCTGATCACCCCGCAGCGTACGCTCAACACTTCCAGCCCCGGGGGCAGGTTGCGCCAATGCAGGCGCACCAGGCGGCCAGCGGCCAGGTCCTCGCTGACGGCCTCCTCGCTGGCGGTGCCGATCGCATCGCTGGCCAGCACTACGCTGCGCAGCACCGCCAGGTGCTCGGTCTGCAAGTGCGGGGTGAAGTCGCTGCGCCCGCTGAGGTTGGCCAGGCGTTTGCGCACACCGGGCGCGAGCAGGGCACTGGCCAGCGGGTAGGCGAACAGGTCGTTGGTCGACAGGCTGTCCTTGGCCAGCAAAGGGTGTTCGGGGCGGCAGAAGAACAGGCCGGGCCGTGGTTTCAGTGATTCGGTGTGGAAGTTTGGGTCGGCTTCGAATGGGCGAATGTCATCGACGAAGAACTCGATCTGTTCGCGGCGCAATGCTTGGCCAAGGCGTTCGGCATTATCGACCACCAAGGCTGTGCGGATTCCCGGATGATGCTCGATGAAGTGCTGCAACGCTTGTGGCACCAGGTGCACGGCCAGCGCGGGGCCACTGCCGAAATGCAGCTCGCCGGCATCGAGCTTGGTCATTTGCAGCACTTCGTTGTTCAGCTGAGCCGCGCCCTGCACCAGGCGTCGGGCGTGTTGCAGCACCACCTGGCCTTCCGGGGTGGGCGGCAGGGCCTTGTTGCCGCGATCGACCAGGCTGCAGCCGAGGGTTTGCTCGAGGTTCTGGATGGCACGGCTGAAGGCCGGTTGAGTGATGCCCATGGCTTCGGCGGCGCGGACGAAACTGCGGTATTCGGTGAGGGCGATGAAATAGCGCAGTTGGCGGAGGTCCATGCTCGGGCTCGGGTGCGGAGATCAGGGCTCGGTTTTAGCGGGTTGTCTTATATAGCGTCAAAGAATGTTATTTGATTTATATATTCTTTTTTGTTCTTTTTAGGGCTGCCGGCCCTTTCGCGGGTAAACCCGCTCCCACAGGTTCAGCGATATCCCCGTGGGAGCGGGTTTACCCGCGAAAGGGCCAGAGCCGGCTACATCAGATTCAACGGATAACTCACGATCACCCGGTTCTCATCGAACGCATTGGTACTGAAATCCCGGCGCATGGTCGAGTTGCGCCACTTCACCGACAGGTCCTTGAAGGTCCCGGACTGCACTACGTAGGCCAGCTCCGTTTCCCGTGCCCACTCCCTGCCGTCGTCCACCGTACGGGTGTGCACGTTGTCGCCCTTGATATAGCGGTTCATCAAGGTCAGCCCGGGAATCCCGACCGTGACGAAGTTGAAATCATGGCGCAGCTGCCACGAGCGCTCCTGGGCGTTGTCGAAACTGGCGTTGTAGCTGTCGTTGGCGAGGGTGCCGCCGCTGGTGCCGTTGACCCGCATCCAGGCATCGTCGCCGCTGACCTTCTGCAGGCCGAGATAGAAGGTATGCCCTTTGTAGCGCGCCGAGAGCATGGCCGAGGCGGTGCGGTTGTCCAGGTCGCCGGCGCGGGCGCTGCCGTCCTCCTTGCCCAGGAAGTAGCCGAGGTTGGCGCCGAGGGTCCACTCGCCCAGGGGCTGGCTGTGCACCAGGTTCACGTACTGCTGGCGGTAGATATCCTTGAGCTGGGCGTTCCACAGGCCGAGCATCGTGCGTTTGTCGTTGAAGGTGTATTCGCCACCGGCAAAGTTGAAGCGGTCGGAGGTGATGTCGGCGCGGCCCTGCATGAACATGTCTTCCATGCTCGCGTCGTTGCGCGGGCTGTTGCCGCGGAACTGGCCGGCGTAGAGGGTCAGGCCGTCGAGCTCCCGTGAAGTGAGCTGGCCACCACGGAAGGTCTGTGGCAACGAGCGGCCATCGTCGGAGCGCAGGATCGGCAGCACCGGCATCCATTCGCCGACCTTCAGTTCGGTCTGTGACAGGCGAGTCTTGAGCGCCACGCCCAGCCGGCCGAAATCATCCGCCGGGCGACCGTCGTCATGCACGGGCAGCAGATGGGTACCGGCCGTGCCCTTGCCGCCATCGAGCTTGAGCGAATACAGCCCCAGCACGTCCACGCCGAAGCCGACGGTGCCCTGGGTGAAGCCGGAGCGGGCGTCGAGGATGAAGCTTTGGGTCCATTCCTCGGCCTTGCCCTGGGGGTTGGCCGGGTCGACGAAGTTGCGGTTGATGTAGAAGTTGCGCAGGTTGAGGCTGGCCTTGGCGTCTTCCACGAATCCGCCTTCGGCGGCCAGGGTGGGGACGGCGCAGGACAGGGCCAACAGGCCGGGCAACAGCTGGCGTGCGGGGTGCAAAGTGCTCATCGCTTGGGTCTCTTGTTTTTATTGGGCGAGCTGGGGCGCTGCGGGTGCGGGCCGCAGGGCCTGGCTTCATTTGTGAGAGCTGTGCAACGTTGCGAGGGCGATGGTGCGGGGCAGGGCGGGGGTGAGGCAATTCGCCTCAAGCGGAACCGGGCGATTATCGAACGTAATGTACGCAGGCCCTATCGCGGGGCAGCTGAAAACAAAAAGCCCACCGCGAGGGTGGGCTTGATGCTGTTACCAGGCCAATCAGCCTTTTGGTGTCTGGATCGAAGCCTGTTGCTGGGTCTGTTCGTACCAGCCGCCACCGAGGGCCTTGTACAGGTTGACCTCGCTGACCAGCTGCGACAGGCGGTCGCTGATCAGCGCCTGCTGGGCACTGAACAGGTTGCGCTGGGCGTCGAGGAAGGTCAGGTTGCTGTCGATACCGATGCGGTAGCGGCGCTCGGCCAGGCGGTAGTAGTCCTGGTTCGCCGCCACCAGGTCGCGTTGCGCCTGCAGCTGCTCTTCGAACGTCTTGCGTGCGGCCAGGCCATCGGCGACTTCCTGGAAGGCGGTCTGGATGGTCTTTTCGTACTTGGCGACGTTGATGTCCTTCTGGATCTTCGAGTAGTCCAGGCTCGCCTTCAGGCTGCCGGCGTTGAAGATCGGCAGGTTGATCTGCGGCTGGAACAGCCAGGTGCCCGAACCACCCTTGAACAGCCCGCCCATGTCCGGGCTCAGGGTACCGGCGTTGGCGGTCAGGCTGATGCTCGGGAAGAACGCCGCGCGGGCGGCGCCGATATTGGCGTTGGCGGCCTTGAGCAGGTGTTCGGCCTCCTGGATGTCCGGACGACGCTGGAGGATGTCGGACGGCAGGCCGGCCGGCACTTCGGCCAGTTGGTCGGCGTTGAGCTCCAGCGGTTTCGGCAGGCTGGCCGGCACGCCAGTGCCCACCAGCACGGTCAGGCTGTTCAGGTCCTGGGCGACCAGGCGCTGGTACTGCGACAGCTTGACCCGCGCGCCTTCGACCGCGGTACGGGCCTGGCTCAGGTCCAGGGCCGAAGCCACGCCCACCTCATTGCTGCGGCGGGTCAGGTTGTAGCTCTCTTCGTACGTCTTGAGCGTTTCTTCGGTCAGCTTGAGCAGCGCCTGGTCGGCTTGCCAGGTGTAATAGGCGTTGGCCACGCTGGCCACCAGGCTGATCTGCGTGGAGCGGCGCGCCTGCTCGCTGGAGAGGTAGGTCTCCAGGGCCTGTTCCGTCAGGCTGCGCACGCGACCGAACAGGTCCAGCTCGTAAGAGCTGACACCCAGGGTGGCCGAATACTGGCTGGTGATGTTCGCTTCGCCGGTCTGCGACATGTTCGCCGGCACCCGCTGGCGGCTACCGCTGCCATTGGCCGATACCGCCGGGAACAGGTCGGCGCGCTGGATGCGGTATTGCGCGCGGTAGGCATCGATGTTCAGCGCCGCGACACGCAGGTCGCGGTTGTTTTCCAGCGACGACTGAATCAGCTGCTGCAGCGCCGGGTCGTGGAAGAACTGGCGCCAGCCCTGCTCGGCGGCGGCGACGTTGGCCGATTCGGTCGGCGAGTACGCGGGGCCTTGCGGCCACTGCGCGGCCACCGGCGCCTCAGGCGCCTGGTAGTCGGGGATCAGCGAGCAGCCGCCGAGAATGAAGGCGGTTACCGCCAGGGACAACAAAGACTTGGTCATTGCCCAGCCTCATAACGTGGAGTTTCAGGGGTGGCGTGCGCTTTCGGTTCTTTGCTGCCGAACAGCGACGACACTGCGACGAAGAATAGCGGTACCCAGAAGATTGCAAGCACGGTCGCACTGATCATGCCGCCGATCACACCGGTGCCGATGGCGTGCTGGCTGCCCGCGCCGGCGCCGCTGGCGATGGTCAACGGTACCACGCCGAGGATGAACGCCAGCGAGGTCATGATGATGGGGCGCAGACGCATGCGGCACGCCTCGATCGCCGCGTCGTACAGGCTGCGGCCTTGCTCGTGCAGTTCCTTGGCGAACTCGACGATCAGGATGGCGTTCTTCGCCGCCAGGCCGATCGTGGTCAGCAGGCCGACCAGGAAGTACACGTCGTTGGACAAACCGCGCAGGCTGGTGGCGAGCAGGGCACCGATGATACCCAATGGCACTACCAGCACCACCGCGATCGGAATCGACCAGCTTTCGTACAGGGCCGCCAGGCACAGGAACACGAACAGCACCGAGAGGGCGAACAGCGCCGGCATCTGCGAGCCGGAGAGTTTTTCCTCATAGGACATGCCGGTCCAGGAGTAGCCGATGCCGGTTGGCAGCTCGCCGGCGATGCGCTCGACTTCGGCCATGGCCTCGCCGGTACTGTAGCCCGGGGCCGGGGTGCCGAGGATCTCGACCGCTTCCACGCCGTTGTAGCGCGACAGCTTGGGCGAGCCGTAGCTCCATTCGCCTTTGGCGAAGGAGGAGAACGGCACCATCTCGCCCTTGCCATTGCGCACGTACCACTTCTGCAGGTCTTCCGGGCTCATCCGCGAGTTCGGCTCGCCCTGGATGTACACCTTCTTGACCCGACCACGGTCGATGAAGTCGTTGACGTAGCTGCCACCCAGGGCGATCGACAGGGTGTTGTTGATGTCGGCGATGGTCACGCCCAGGGCACTGGCGCGTTCGTCGTCGATGGTCAGCTGGTACTGCGGCTCGTCGTTCAGGCCGTTCGGGCGAACAGCGCTGAGGATCTTGCTCTGCGCGGCCTTGGCCAGGAACTGGTTGCGCGCTTCCATCAGTTTCGCGTGGCCGACGCCGGCGCGGTCCTGGAGGAACACGTCGAAGCCGGTGGCGTTACCCAGTTCGAGTACCGCCGGCGGGGCGAAGGCGAACACCATCGCGTCGCGGAAGCTGAAGAAATGCATCTGCGCGCGCTGGGCGAGGGCGAACACACTGTTCTCCTTCGAGCGCTCGTCCCAAGGCTTGAGCATGATGAACGCCATGCCCGAACTCTGGCCACGGCCGGCGAAGTTGAAGCCGTTGACGGTGAACACCGATGCCACGGTGTCGGCTTCCTTGTCGAGCAGGTACTCGCGCATCTGGTCGACCACCACTTGCGTGCGCTCGGCACTGGAACCGGCCGGGGTCTGCACCTGGGCGAACAGCACGCCCTGGTCTTCTTCCGGCAGGAACGCGGTGGGGATACGGGCGAACAGCCAGATCATGCCGACCACGATCAGGGCGTAGGCCAGCAGGAACGGGATCTTGTTGCGCAAGATCGCGCCGACGCTGCGCTCGTAGCCGACAACACTGCGGTCGAAGTTACGGTTGAACCAGCCGAAGAAGCCACGCTTGGCCACATGGTGCTCGCCCTTCTTCAGCGGCTTGAGCATGGTGGCGCACAGGGCCGGGGTGAAGATCAGCGCCACCAGCACCGACAGGCCCATGGCCGAGACGATGGTGATGGAGAACTGGCGATAGATCACACCGGTGGAGCCGCCGAAGAAGGCCATTGGCAGCAGTACCGCCGACAGCACCAGGGCGATACCGACCAGCGCGCCCTGGATCTGTTCCATGGAACGCTTGGTCGCTTCCTTGGGCGGCAACCCTTCCTCGGACATGACCCGCTCGACGTTCTCCACCACGACGATGGCGTCGTCCACCAGCAAGCCGATGGCCAGGACCATGGCGAACATGGTCAGGGTGTTGATGCTGAAGCCCGCGGCGGCGAGGATGCCGAAGGTACCCAGCAGTACCACCGGCACGGTCATGGTGGTGATGATGGTGGCGCGGAAGTTCTGCAGGAACAGGTACATCACCAGGAACACCAGGACCACGGCCTCGATCAGGGTGTGAATCACCCCGCTGATCGACTCGGTGACCACTGGGGTGGTGTCATACGGGAATACGGCTTTCACGCCCGGTGGGAAGAACGGCTCCAGGTCGCTGATGGTCGTGCGCAGCGCCTTGGCGGTGTCCAGGGCGTTGGCGCCGGTGGCCAGCTTGACCGCCAGGCCCGAGGCCGGCATGCCGTTGTACTGGGCGCTGATGGCGTAGTTCTCGCCGCCCAGGCCGACCGTGGCGACATCGCCCAGGCGTACCTGGGAGCCGTCGTTGTTGACCTTGAGCAGGATCTTCTCGAACTGCTCGGCGGTCTGCAGGCGGGTCTTGCCGATGATGGTGGCGTTGAGCTGGGTACCGGGCAGTGCCGGCAGGCCGCCGAGCTGGCCGGACGAGACCTGGACGTTCTGCGCGGCCACGGCGGTGCGCACGTCGACCGGGGTCAGCTGGAACTTGTTCAGCTTGGCCGGATCCAGCCAGATACGCATGGCGTATTGCGCACCGAACACCTGGAAGTCACCCACGCCAGCGGTCCGCGAAATCGGGTCCTGCATGTTGGAGACGATGTAGTTGGCCAGGTCGTCCTTGCTCATGCTGCCGTCTTCGGACACCAGGCCGATCACCAGCAGGAAGTTCTTCACGGCCTTGGTGACGCGGATACCTTGCTGCTGTACTTCCTGCGGCAGCAGCGGGGTGGCCAGGTTCAGCTTGTTCTGAACCTGGACCTGCGCGGTGTCGGAGTTGGTGCCCTGCTCGAAGGTGGCGGTGATGGTCATGCTGCCGTCGGAGTTGCTTTCCGACGACACATAACGCAGGTTGTCGATACCGTTGAGCTGTTGCTCGATCACCTGCACCACGGTGTCCTGCACCGTCTGCGCCGAGGCGCCAGGATAAGTGACGGAGATGGCGATGGCCGGCGGGGCGATGCTCGGGTACTGGTTGATCGGCAGCTTCAGGATCGACAAGGCGCCGACCAGCATGATCACCAGGGCGATCACCCAGGCAAAGATCGGGCGATCGATAAAGAACTTCGACATGGTTTACTCCGCTTTGGCGTCTGCTTTCGCCGTGTTGGCCTGAGCAGGGCCGGCCGGCTTCTTGACGTTGGTGGCTTCGCTGACCTTGACCTCGACGCCCGGGCGCACGAACTGCAGCCCTTCGGTGATCAGGCGGTCGCCCGGGTTCAGGCCTTCCTCGATCAGCCAGTCGCTGCCCAGGGTGCGGCTGGCCTTGAGCTGGCGCAGTTCGACCTTGTTCTCCTGGTTGACCACCAGCGCGGTCGGCGCGCCCTTGAGGTCGCGGGTCACGCCCTGTTGCGGGGCAAGGATGGCGTTGGCGTTGACCCCGGCCTTGAGCCGCGCATGGACGAACATGCCGGGCAGCAGGGTGTGGTCGGGGTTGGGGAAGATGGCGCGCAGGGTGACGGAGCCGGTGGTCTCGTCGACCGCGACTTCGGAGAACTCCAGGCGACCCTGTTGCTTGAACAGGCTGCCGTCTTCCAGCACCAGCTGTACCTGGGCGGCGTTGTCGCCGGCCTTCTGCAGTTGGCCGCCTTCCAGGTCACGACGCAGCTTGAGCAGCTCGGCGGTGGACTGGGTGACGTCGACGTAGATCGGGTCGAGCTGCTGGATGGTGGCCATGGCGTTGGTCTGGCCATTGTTCACCAGGGCGCCTTCGGTGACCGAGGAACGACCGATGCGGCCGCTGATCGGGGCCAGCACCTTGGTGTAGCGCAGGTCGATCTGCGCGCTCTTGAGCGACGCTTCAGCCTGCAATCGTTTGGCATTGGCGTCGTCGTACTCCTGCTTGGAGACGGCTTGCTCGTCGATCAGTTGCTTGTAGCGCTCGGCCAGCGAGCGGGTAGCCTGGAGGTTGGCCTGGGCGTTGGCCAGGGTGGCCTCGTAGACGGCCGGGTCGATCTGGTAGAGCTGCTGCCCTTCCTTCACGTCGGTGCCTTCCTTGAACAGGCGCTTGAGAATGATGCCGTTCACCTGCGGACGGACTTCGGCCACGCGGTAGGCGCTGGTGCGCCCCGGCAGTTCCGAGGTCAGGGTGAAGGCTTGCGGTTGCACGGTCACGACGCCGACCTGAGGAGCCTGTGGCGCTGGCGCGGCTTCCTCTTTCTTACAGCCACTGAGCAGGGTTGCCAGGGCCACGGCGGAAACCAGGGCGGTTACGGCTGGCTTGAATTGCATGAGGATCCTCGGGTCGCAGGAGCAGGGGAGCTCAAGAATATAGTGGAAGAGTCTTGTAGGAAAAACGCTATCCGGTGGATAAATAGCTTGCTACCGAATATACTTACATTCATGCTTGTTTGTAAATACCGCGAGTGGAAGCAAACTTACCGCCGCGGATCGCTCGAAGATTCCCGGGAGCTGCCCTGAAAAAGCCAGCCCCGGCCCGATTCCCGCCCGCCATGCGAGCGCGCGGGGCCTGATGAGGTTGTGCTGCCATGGTCCGTCGTACCAAAGAAGAAGCCCAGGAAACCCGTGCCCAGATCATCGAGGCGGCGGAAAAGGCCTTCTACAAGCGCGGGGTCGCGCGCACCACCCTGGCCGATATCGCCGAGCTGGCGGGCGTGACCCGTGGCGCGATCTACTGGCATTTCAGCAACAAGGCTGAACTGGTGCAGGCATTGCTCGACAGCCTGCACGAAACACACGACCACCTGGCCCGGGCCAGTGAAAGCGAGGATGAACTTGACCCGCTTGGCTGCATGCGCAAGCTGCTGCTGCAAGTGTTCAACGAGCTGGTGCTCGATGCGCGGACCCGGCGTATCAATGAAATTCTGCATCACAAGTGCGAGTTCACCGACGACATGTGTGAGATTCGCCAGCAGCGCCAGGGTGCGGTGCTGGACTGCCATGAGAGCGTGGCCCTGGCGCTGGCCAACGCCGTGCGCCGCGAGCAGTTGCCTGCCGACCTCGATATCGAGCGTGGTGCGGTGGCCATCTTTGCTTATGTCGATGGCCTGATCGGGCGCTGGTTGTTGCTGCCGGACAGCTTCGACCTGCTGCACGATGTTGAAAAATGGGTCGACACCGGGCTGGATATGCTGCGCCTGAGCCCAGGCCTGCGCAAATAACACTTTGTGAATGATTGTGAGGAAGTGTTTCTCCTCACCCTTAAGCAGACATTACGCGTGCCCCTGTAGGAGCCAGCAAGGCTGGCTCCTACAGGTTTTTGCGGGGGCTCAATGGCCGCGCAATTGCCTGTCTGGCAATGCCAGTGCCGCAAGCAGGCCAATCAGCGAGGCGCCCGCGCTCGCCAGCAACAGATGCCTGAACGTTTCCAGCAGCCGGGCCTGGGTCGCAGGGTCCGCTTCACCGGCCTTGAGGCTGCCCAGCAGCGGGTTGCCCAGCATCTCGAACCCACCCTGGTGCAGCAGCGCCAACAACAGGCTGGACATGCACGCCACGCCCATCGCCCCGCCCAGCGAGCGGAACAGGTTGGTGGTGCTGGTGGCCACGCCGATATCCTTCATGGCCACCGAGTTCTGCGTGCCCACCAGTGAAGTGGGGAACTGCAGCCCGCAGGCAATTCCGGTCAGCAACATGAACAGCGCGCTCAACAGGCTCGACTGTGGTGGTGTCAGGGCCATGGCGGCGATGGTCACTGGCATCAGCAGGGCGCCGGTCAGGATCTGTGGTTTGTAGCGTCCGGTGCGGCTGGTCATGCGCCCGCCGGTGAAAGCGCCAATCGGCAACCCCATGGCCAGGGGCAACAGGTGCAGCGCTGCGATGTCGGCGCCGGCGCCGGTGATGCCCTGAAAGCGCAGCGGCATCAGCATGGTCAGCGAAATCGACTGGAAGCTGGCGAAGAAGATCACGCACCAGCACAGCACCGCGACCCGGTTGTCGAATAGCGTCATGGGGAGCAGCGGTTCGCCGCAGCGCCGCTCGTGGGCCACGAACACCAGCAACCCGAGCAGCGCGCAGCCCAGCAGTGCCAATACTTGCGTCGACGACCAGGCATGCCCCTGGCCGACCAGGGTGATGCCCAGCAACAGGCTGCCCAGCCCTATGATCATCAACACCGCGCCCAGGTAGTCCACCTGCGCTTCGCGGCGTTTCACCGACAGGCCATCCAGGGCGCGATGGATCACCCACAGGGCCACCAGCCCCAGCGGCAGGTTGATCCAGAACACCCAGCGCCACGACAGGTATTCGGTCAACCAGCCGCCCAGCACCGGCCCGGCGACGCTGGCCAGGGCGTACATGCTGCTGAAATAGCCCTGGTAGCGGCCACGTTCGCGCGGTGGCACGAAGTCGCCGATGATCGCCTGGCTCACCGACACCATGCCGCCGGCGCCGATGCCCTGGAGCACCCGCGCCATGACCAGCTGCGGCATGTCCTGGGCCAGGCCACAGGCCACCGAGGCCAGGGTGAACAGCGCGGTGCCGGTGAGGATCATCCGGCGCCGACCGTACAGGTCGCCGAGCTTGCCGTAGATCGGCACAGCGATGGTCATGGCCACCATGTAGCCGGAGATGACCCAGGCCAGCAGGCCGACATCGTCGAACTGCGCGGAAATGGCCGGCAGGGACACGGCGACGATGGTCTGGTCGAGGGCGCCGAGGAAGATCGCCAGCATCAGGGCGGTCAGGACACTGCGCAGGACGGTGGGGGGCAGGGCGGCAGTCACGGGAGTACCTTGTTGGGGTGGTATTGCCGGTTTGAAGTGGTCTGATTGTAACCTGAGTTAGGTAGCTTCCTATGTACTACATGCATCCCCTATGCAAGATCGGCATTGGCACATTCATCCAGAGCTGCATGGGCGCGTGATATCGTGGCAGGGCCGCAGAGGCTGAAATCCGGGGCTTGCACCAGTGTGGTGCAGCAATTTGCCACAGGGTTTCGCGTCGCTGTATGTCCACACCTTCTATTCCTCTGCCTGCATGTCGAGCATGACCGCCCTGATGGCGACGGTTGGAACAGTCAGGTAGACCCGATACAGGGGTCGGTTGT
Organism: Pseudomonas entomophila; assembly: GCF_018417595.1. Lineage (NCBI taxonomy): Bacteria > Pseudomonadati > Pseudomonadota > Gammaproteobacteria > Pseudomonadales > Pseudomonadaceae > Pseudomonas > Pseudomonas entomophila. Next base: position 4,735,932 of record NZ_CP070982.1, on the reverse strand, counting down.
CAGCCGTTCACCATTTCTCATTGCAAGCGGAGTGATCATGCCCAAGGCTTCCCACCACGATCTGCGTTTTGCCTTCCGCGAACTGCTCGCGTCAGGTTCGTGCTATCACACCGCATCGGTCTTCGACCCGATGTCCGCGCGCATTGCCGCGGACCTGGGGTTCGAAGTCGGTATCCTCGGTGGCTCGGTCGCCTCGTTGCAGGTGCTGGCCGCGCCTGACTTTGCCCTGATCACCCTCAGCGAATTCGTCGAGCAAGCCACCCGTATTGGCCGCGTCGCCCAGTTGCCGGTGCTCGCCGACGCCGACCATGGCTATGGCAATGCGCTCAATGTGATGCGTACGGTCATTGAGCTGGAACGCGCTGGCGTTGCCGGGTTGACCATCGAGGATACGCTGTTGCCAGCCCAGTTCGGGCGCAAGTCCACCGACCTGATTTCGGTGGAGGAGGGCGTGGGCAAGATCCGCGCGGCGCTGGAGGCGCGCGTGGACAGCGCGCTGGCGATCATTGCCCGAACCAATGCCGGCGTGCTGAGCACCGAGGAAATCATTGTCCGCACCCAGAGCTACCAGAAGGCCGGTGCCGATGGTATCTGCATGGTCGGGGTGAAGGATTTCGAGCAACTGGAGCAGATCGCCGAGCACCTGAGCGTGCCGCTGATGCTGGTAACCTACGCCAACCCGAACCTGCGTGACGACGAGCGCCTGGCGCGCCTGGGCGTGCGTGTCGTGGTCGATGGCCATGCCGCCTATTTCGCCGCGATCAAGGCCACCTACGACTGCCTGCGCCTGCAGCGTGGCCTGCAGCATAAATCCGATAGCCTGAACGCCACCGAACTCTCGCACACCTACACCCAGCCCGAGGACTACATTCGCTGGGCGAAGGAGTACATGAGCGTCGAGGAATGACAAGCGTGGTGTGGCCGATCCACGTAACTGTGCTGGTTTTGCAGTGCGCATGAGATCGAGCGCCGCCTGCGCGGCGCATCGCGGATAAATCCGCTCCTACATTCGTTGCAATGTGGCCATGGTTGGTTTTCGGCTACCTCTGTCGCTGCCCCACCTGTCTCAAGCCTTGCGCCAAGGCAGGCAACCATGGCCTCACAGGCGCGGTACGTTGCAATAGACGTAGGAGCGGATTTATCCGCGATGCGCCGCGCAGGCGGCGCTCGGTCTAACAGGCGCTGCATTTATTCCGTCGAACATCTTGAAAGGGTCGGCGTCAAACCCCCAACCCCTGATCCCACTCCGGTTCATCGCCGAACCGCTGTGCCAGGAAATCCAGCATGCTGCGCAGCGTCGCCGGCATGTGCTTGCGCGAGGTGTACACCGCATTGAGGGTCAGTTCCCGTGGCCGCGCCTCGGGCAGCAAGCGCACCAGCTCGCCACTGCGCAGTGCCGGGGCCGCCTGGTAGGTCGGCAGCATGGCGATGCCGGCACTGGCCAGGGCGGCCTTCTGCAGGGTCATGGCTTCGTTGGCGCTGATGTTGCCTTGCACCGGTACCGTGACACTTTGCCCATTCACTTCGAAATGCCAGAGGCTATGGCCGAAGTAGGCATGGGTCAGGCAGTTATGCCCGCTCAGTTCCTCGACCCGCAGTGGCGTGCCGTGCTCGCGCAGGTAGGCCGGTGAGGCGCAGACCACTGAACGGCACACGCTCAGGCGTCGGGCGATCAGGTTGGGGTCGATATCGTTGCTGGTGCGGATCGCCAGGTCGATACGTTCATCCACCAGGTTGACGGTACGGTCGAGCATCTGCAACTCCACCTTCACACCAGGGTAGCGCTTGACGTAGGCGGCCAGCGCTTCCACCAGTTGGGCCTGGCCGAACGAGGTGCTGACGCTGATACGCAACTCGCCCCGTGGGGCATCGTCCGGCTGGCGCACGGCGTTCTGCAGGTCGCCGGCCAGCTCCAGCATCTGGCGACAGCGTGGCAGCGTCTCGAGTCCAGCAGCAGTCAGGCTGAGCTTGCGGGTGGTGCGCTGCATAAGTCGCGCGCCGACCCAGTCTTCCAGCTCTGCCAGGTAGCGCGACACCACCGGCCGTGATAGCTCCAGATGATCTGCCGCCGCCGACTGGCTACCCAGGTCGACGACGGTGACGAATACGCGCATGGCGTTGAGGCGGTCCATGATCTGTCCGATTTTAGAAACAAACTATGTCGAAGCATCGCATTTTTTGTATTGGTTCGGGCAACTAAGCTTGCCGTCATCAACTCGCACACAGGAATTGCCAATGTCTCTGTTCACCCCCCTGCGTGGTCTGCTCCTGGGCCTTGCCGCCCTTGCCGGCCAGGCGATCGCCGCCGAACCGCTCAAGCTCGACGTGTACAACCCTGGCCATGAAGCGCTGTTCCCGGTCTCGTCGGTGATCGTCAGTGGTGCCCGCGACGCCATTCTGGTCGATGCCCAGTTCGGCAAGGGCCAGGCCGAACAGGTGGTGGAACGCCTGCGCAAGAGCGGCAAGCAGCTGACCACCATCTACATCAGCCATGGCGACCCGGACTACTATTTCGGCCTGGACACTGTCACCCAGGCGTTCCCCAAGGCCCGGGTGGTCGCTTCGGCCGCGACCGTCGAGCACATTCGCAAGACCATGGAGGGCAAGCTGGCCTACTGGGGCCCGCAGATGGGCACCGACAAGCCGGCGAAGCTGGTATTGCCACAGGTCCTCGACGGCAATCGCCTGGAGCTGGAAGGCCAGGCACTGGAAGTCGTTGGCCTGGACGGCCCGCAGCCGGACCGCAGCTTCGTCTGGATTCCCTCGATCAAGGCAGTGGTCGGTGGCGTGGTGGTATCGGAGCACATCCACGTGTGGATGGCCGACACCCAGAGCGCGCAATCCCACACCGACTGGCTGAACACTTTGGCCAACATCGAGAAGCTGGCGCCGCGTACCGTCATCCCGGGTCACTACCTGGGTGACAGCAGCCGCTCGCTGGAAGCGGTGCGCTTCACCGCCGGCTACATTCGTGACTTCGATGCCGAGGCGGCCAAGGCAACCAACGCCGACGCCCTGATCGCGGCAATGAAGCAGCGCTACCCGAACCTTGGTGAAGACAGCTCCCTGGAATTGGGTGCCAAGGTCGCCAAGGGCGAGATGCAGTGGTAACCCCTAATCAACCTGCTGGAGTGTTTCCCATGAGCAAGATTGCAATCATCGGCGCCACCGGGCGCGCAGGCAGCCAGTTGCTGGAAGAGGCGCGGCGTCGCGGCCATGAGGTGGTGGCCATCGCCCGGGATCCGTCGAAGCTGCAAGGCCGTGAAGGTGTGACCGTCAAGGCGCTGGATGCCAAGGACAGTGCTGCCCTGCAGGCTGCGGCGAGCGGTTGTGACGCGGTGTTGAGCGCGGCGCACTTCTCCACGATCGAACCCCACGCCATCATCGAGCCGGTCAAGCGCGCCGGGGTGAAGCGCCTGCTGGTGGTGGGCGGTGCCGGTAGCCTGCTGCTGCCTTCCGGGCACCGGGTGATCGACAGCCCGGACTTCCCCGAGGCCTACAAGGCCGAGGCCACTGCTGGGGTGCGTTTCCTCGACACGTTGCGCCAGGAGCCGTCGCTGGACTGGACCTTCCTCTCACCATCGGCGGAGTTCGTCGAGGGTGAGCGCACCGGGCATTACAAGCTGGGCAAGGATCACCTGCTGATCGGCGCCGATGGCAAGAGCTGGATCACCTTTGCCGACTATGCGATCGCGATGATTGACGAGTTGGAGAAACCAGCGCATTCGCGGGCGCGGTTCACCGTCGGCTATTGAGTCGTCTGCATCGCGGGGCAAGCCCACTCCCACGCAGAGTAACGTGGGAGCGGGCTTGCCCCGCGATCGATGTCATGATCGGGCGCGTTCCTGGAGCCACTCGATCAGTTCGACCAACCCCGCCGGCATGGTCTTCGACGGGCTCACCAGGTAATACCCTTTCCCGGTCCTCACCTTAAGCCCAAACGGCATGCACAACCGCCCGGCTTGCAGGTCGTCGCCAATCAGCGAGAAATCGCCGATGGCGATCCCCGTCCCTTGCCAAGCCATGGCCATCGCCATGTCCAGCGTCTCGAAATGCTGCTTCGGCCCCACAGGCTCGAATGTGGCACCCGCCGCCTGCAACCACAGCCGCCAGTCATGCTCGTCCCGCGACGGGTGCAGCAGCATGTGCCTCGCCAGATCCTGCAGGTGCAAGGGGGCGTTCGACAGTGAGGGCGCGCAGACCGGCGTGAGCTGCTCGTCGAACAGCTTGCGTACCTGCAGCCCATGATTGGGCTCGGCGCCATAGACCACCGCCGCGTCGAAACCTTCCCGGCGAAAGTCCACGCCATGCTGCACCGTGGTGGTCAGCTCTACCGGTACGTCCGGGCGCAGGGCCTGCCATTCCATCAGGCGCGGCAACAGCCAGCGCATTACGCAGGTGGGGGCCTTGAGTTGCAATGTCGTGCTGCGCCCGCCCACCTCGCGTACACCTTGCTCGATCAGGGCGAAGACCTGCTGCACCCGGGGCAGCCAGTCCTGGCCTTCGCGCGTCAGGGCCAGGCCACGGGCCTGGCGCTGGAACAGGGAGTAGCCCAGATGCTCTTCCAAACCGGCGATCTGCCGGCTGACCGCTCCCTGGGTGATATGCAACTGCTGCGCGGCACGGGTGAAATTGCAGTGCTGCGCGGTGACCAGGAAGGTATGCAAGGCGGGGAGGGGGGGAAGGCGTTTCATCGTGATAAGCCATGAGATGAGGTCATGGCTAGTATGTGTTTTTTTGCATTGTGGCGGTAGCCGCCGCTTGGTTCCATGAACACCGTTTTCAACAAGAATAGGGTATTCGGCGATGGCAACCTGTGGCGAAGTGCTGGTCAAACTCCTCGAAGGCTATGGTGTGGACCATGTCTTCGGCATTCCTGGCGTGCATACCGTGGAGCTCTACCGTGGGCTGGCGGCGTCTTCGATCCGCCATGTCACCCCACGCCACGAGCAGGGCGCCGGGTTCATGGCCGACGGCTACGCGCGTACCCGTGGCAAGCCGGGGGTGTGCTTCATCATCACCGGCCCGGGCATGACCAACATCACCACCGCCATGGGCCAGGCCTACGCCGACTCGATTCCCATGCTGGTCATTTCCAGCGTGCAGTCCCGCGACCAGCTCGGTGGCGGGCGCGGCAAGCTGCATGAGTTGCCCAACCAGTCCGCCCTGGTGGCTGGCGTGGCGGCGTTCTCGCAGACGCTGATGAGCGCCGACGACCTGCCCCAGGTGATGGCCCGCGCCTTCGCCGTGTTCGACGGTGCGCGGCCAAGGCCGGTGCATATCGAGATTCCGCTGGACGTGCTGGTCGAGCCAGCCGATCACCTGTTGCCAGGTCGCCCGGTGCGCACCGCCCGAGCCGGCGCAGCGCCGCTGGCCGTGCAGCAGATGGCGACGCGCCTGGCCAAGGCGCGCCGCCCGCTGATTCTTGCCGGGGGCGGTGCCCTGGCGGCAGGCGACGCACTCCTCTTGCTGGCAGAGCATCTTCAGGCACCGGTGGCGTTGACCATCAACGCCAAGGGCCTGTTGCCGGCACAGCATCCATTGCAGATAGGCTCGACCCAGACCCTTTCGGCCACCCGCGCGCTGGTCGCCGAGGCCGATGTGGTGCTGGCCATCGGCACCGAGCTGGCCGAGACCGATTACGACGTGACCTTCAAGGGCGGTTTCGAAATTCCAGGCAGCTTGCTGCGTATCGATATCGACCCTGACCAGACGGTACGCAACTACCTGCCGGAGCTGGCGCTGGTCGCCGATGCCGAGCAAGCGACCGAGGCCCTGCTGGTTGCACTGCAATTGCAGGCGCAACCACCGCGTGACGCCAGTTGGGGGGCAGCCCGCGCCGCTCGCCTGCGCCAGGACAATGCCGCGACCTGGGACCAACCGACCCTGAGCCAGACACGTCTGTTGACCAGCATCCTGGAGGCATTGCCCGAGGCCATCCTGGTGGGGGATTCGACTCAGCCGGTGTACACCGGCAACCTGACCCTGGACATGGCCCGGCCGCGTCGCTGGTTCAATGCTTCCACTGGCTACGGCACGCTCGGTTATGCCTTGCCGGCAGCCATGGGGGCGTGGCTGGGCAGTAGCGAGGTGCCTGCCAAACGCGCACCTTCGGTCTGCCTGATCGGCGATGGGGGCTTGCAGTTCACCCTGCCGGAACTGGCCAGCGCGGTGGAGGCCCAGGTGCCGCTGATCGTGCTGCTGTGGAACAACCAGGGGTACGAGGAAATCAAGAAATACATGGTCAACCGGGCCATCGAACCGGTCGGTGTGGATATCCACACGCCGGATTTCATCGGGGTGGCGCGGGCGTTGGGGGCAGAGGCGGAGAACGTCGCCGATGTGGCGCAGTTGCAGGCTGCATTGGGCCGGGCAGTGGAGCGCAAGGGGCCGACATTGATCCAGGTGGACCAGGGTGAGTGGCAGCGGGCGGTGCAGGGCTGATGATTGCTGCAAAGGCTGCGCCTGCGATTCGCCGGCAAGCCGGCTCCTACGAAGAGCCGGCTGCCGATGAAGTCAACCTGCGCTGGCGCGCAAGCGCGCCACATCGCGAATCGGTGGAGCGCCGTACAGGCGGCTGTACTCCCGGCTGAACTGCGAAGGGCTTTCATAGCCTACCCGATAGCCCGCCACCGCAGCCTCCAGCCCGTCATTGAGCATCAGCCGTCGCGCCTCCTGCAGGCGCAACTGCTTCTGGTACTGCAACGGGCTCATCGAGGTCACCGCCTTGAAGCGGTGATGCAGGGTCGAGATGCTGAGGTTCACCTCGCGCGCCAGGTCTTCGATGCGCAGCGGTTCCTGGTAATGCCGGTTGAGCCAGGCAATGGCCTGGCAAACCCTGTGCGTCTGGCTGTTGGACAGGGCGATTTCACACAGGCGCCAGCCTTGCGGGCCGCGCAGTACCCGGTACATCAGTTCGCGGCGCACCAATGGCGCAAGGATTGCGATGTCCCTCGGCGAATCGAGCAGGCGCAACAACCGCAACAACGTATCGAGCAATTGCGGGTCGCTTTTCTCCACGAACAGGCCACGGGCCGCCGACTGGTTGGGCACCAGCATCGGTCCGCTCTCGGCGATCAGCTGGCTGATCTGGGCCGGGTCGATATCCAGCCTCAGGCCCAGGCAGGGGGTTTGTGGGCTGGCTTGCAGAATCGCGCCGGTGATGGGCAGGGTGACCGAGACCACCATGTAGTGCAGCGGATCGTAGGTGTAGCGCTCATCGCCGAGGAACAAGGTCTTGCTGCCCTGGGCCAGGATGCACAGGGCCGGTTGCGCCAGCGCGGGCATGCCGCGCACGTCTTCTTCGTAGCGGGTCAGGTACAGGTCTTCGATCGCCGATACCGGCCCGTGCGGGCCTTGGGCGTGGCGCTGGATCAGCCCGGCCAGCTCCTGGCGTTGTTGTTCCAGGACGGGATCTAGGGGCGGGGAGGTGGTCATGACGGGTTTCCTCTGCTGACCGTGGCAGCATAGGTTTGGGCAAGGACGGACGCTAGACGAAAGCTGCACGTCGCTTGCCTGATCCTGCCGCGCTGCAGGATCAGGCAAGCGCTCGGCAGTATCGGCCTAACGACGCGCGCGGGCCAGCCCCTAAGCTTGGCAGCCTGGTTCGTCCCGTCCGCAGCAGCTCAAGGAGATCGTTCATGACCCAACAACAACCGGTTACACACCTGGCTTTCATCCGCGCCAGCAACGGTCGTTCGGCGGAGCTTGGCGTGCGTCTGCGCGATCTGCTGGAGCCTTCGTTGCGGGCGCCGGGCTGTTTGAGCTTCAGTGTGCAGCGCTCGCAGGTCGATGCCGACCTGTGGCTGCTCAGTGGCAGCTGGAGTGACGAGCGGGCGATGAGCGGATATTTCGCGTCGCCCACGCTGGACGTATTCGGCGAGCTGGTGCAGGAGCGTGTGGTCAGCAGCCTGGACTTGCACACGTTTGCCTGAGTGTCGGGGACGGGGTCACCGGCAAGCTGGATCTTGTTGAGCGAAATTTGCCCCATTGACCTGGTGCGACCTTTGTAGAAGCGGCTTCAGCCGCGATTACCCGCGAAGCGGGTACCAGGCACCGCGACGCCTGTATCGCGGCTGAAGCCGCCCCTACAGAGTTCTGGGTTGGGCCTCCACAGGAGGAGCGGCGGTGGCTGGGCGTGTAGAATGCCGTCCCTTGAACAATCAGGCGGAGTGCAGCATGGCACGTAGAGAATTCCCCCACTTCGAAGCGGTTTCGGCGATGGTCCCGGTGGAGGGCGGCGGCTATCACGCGGCGATTGCCGTGAAGGCCCTGAACATGGGCGGCGCGCCGCGCTTCCACAAGGTTCTCGACGGGCAGGTGTTCAAGTCGGCGATGGCCGCCGACGAGGCAGCCTGTGCAGAGCTCGAACGCCTGCGGGGCGTTGGTGAGGAAGGCGAACTGATCTTCTGATCAGGCCTGCGGGCGGGCCATCTTGAACAGCTCGCCCAGCGCGAAGTAGTCCGCCGGGCCGCCACCACGCAGGATCGGCTCGGCGGCGGCGGTATCGTAGATACCCTCCTTGAGCAGGTGCTCGGCAATATGCACGGCCACCACTTCACCCAGGATCAGCCAGCTGGGCACGAGTTCCTGGTCGGCACGTTTGAGTTGCACGATCTGGCTCACCTTGCACTCGAAGCTCACCGGGCTTTCGCCCACGCGCGGCACCTTGACCACGTTCGACGCAACTGGCGTCAGGCCGCTCAGCACAAACTCATCGACATCCGCCGCCACCGCGGCGCAGCTCTGGTTCATCTGCTCGGCCAGCGGGCGGGTGGCGAGGTTCCAGACGAATTCGCCGGTCTGTTCGATGTTGTTCAGGCTGTCTTTGCGCCCGACGCTGCAGAAACCGATGATCGGCGGAATGTAGTTGAAGGCGTTGAAGAAGCTGTAGGGCGCCAGGTTCAGGCGGCCTTCGCGGTCGTGGCTGGAGATCCAGCCGATGGGCCGGGGGCCGACGATGGCATTGAACGGATCGTGGGGCAGGCCGTGGCCTTTGGCGGGTTCGTAATAGTACATCTGCGCAAGGCCGCGAGGCCCTTCCTGTGTGGGAACGAGGCGCCTAGTGTGCCAAGGCTTTGCCTGGCTGAAAATGATCAAGCCCGGCCGAAGCCGGGCTGGTTGCACGCATCAGTGATCAGCTGATGCGGTGGCCGTTGGTGCGGTCGAAGCCATCTTCGGCAAAGCGCTGGCCATTGGTGCGGTCGAAGCCGTCTTCGGTGAAGCGCTGGCCATTGGTGCGGTCGAAGCCGTCTTCGGCGAAGCGCTGGCCGTTGGTGCGGTCGAAGCCGTCTTCGGTGAAGCGTTGGCCGTTGGTGCGGTCGAAACCATCTTCTGCATAGGTGCCTGCCTGGCTTTGCACGGCTGCGAAGCCGTGGGCGTTGGTGCGTTCGAAGCCATCTTCGGCGAAGGCGCCAGTTGCGATGACAGAAAGGGCGAGGGTGAGGATCAGTTTGTTTTTCATGGTGGTTGCTCCAGTTGAATCGTCGGGGGTTGTTGTTTCTATGGGTTCAATGCTACGCCAATAAATCTGATTAAAAAGCGCAAAAAACAACGCAATAAAATCGAATTATTCGATTTGTTTCTGCGCTATTCGTCCAGCAGAGAACGCGGCAGGGCTTGTAGCGCGGTTTCGGTTGCCAAGCGCCGTGAGGCTGCTTCAGTAGCCACACCAAGGGTGTTGGGAGTGGATTAATGGCAAGTTAAGAGGCAGGTCTTGTGATGTCTTGGGACGAGCAAACGGATTTTTCATACAGCGCCAACCGATTTTTCAGACAAGCTCAATCACCATCCGCCGCACTCAAATCCCGGAGCGGCAAACAATGAACAAACTCCCGCAAATCACCCTGGCCTTCTGGGTCATGAAGATCTGCGCCACCACCCTCGGCGAGACAGCGGGCGACCTGCTGTCGATGACCCTCGATATCGGCTATGCCATGAGCTCGTTGCTGCTGATCAGTGTGTTCCTGGTCACCCTGGCCACCCAGCTCTACTCGCGCCGCTACCACCCCATGCTGTACTGGCTGGTGATTCTCTCCACCAGCACTGCCGGCACCACCATGTCCGACTTCATGGACCGCACCTTGGGCCTGGGTTACGCCACGGGCTCCGCAGTACTGATCGGTATCCTGCTGGCGACCTTCGCCCTCTGGCGCCTGAGCGGCAATCCGCTGGATGTCACCCGCATCAAGAACCGTGGCGGCGAGCTGTTCTACTGGGTGGCGATCCTGTTCTCCAACACCCTGGGTACCGCATTGGGTGATTACCTGGCCGATGACTCCGGGCTGGGCTTTGCCGGTGGCGCGCTGCTGATCGGCTCGGCAATCGCGGTGGTGGCCGCGGCCCGCTACTGGACGAAGATTTCCGGCGTGGTGCTGTTCTGGATCGCCTTCGTATTGACCCGCCCGTTCGGCGCGACCCTGGGCGATGTGCTGACCAAGTCGCACGAGAAGGGTGGGCTGGACTTCGGTACTGTCGGCTCTTCGCTGGTGCTGGGTGGCGTGCTGCTGGTGCTGGTGCTGATGGCCACGCATTACCAGCGTCGCGAGCCACAACGTGTGGTGGAGATGTCCTGAGTTCAAGCCGGCATCCAATGAAAAAGGGGCGCTCCGTCGAACGGGGCGCCCCTTTTCGTCTTTCAGCGAACGAAGGTCAGTCCGTGGTGATCCGCGAATGCTGCTTGGTGTCCTTCATGGTCGCGTACACCAGCAGCGAGCAAGCGATGCAGCCGGTGACATACCAGTAGAAGCCGGTCTCCATGCCGTTGCTCTTGAACCACAGGGCCACGTACTCGGCGGTGCCGCCGAAGATCGACACGGTCAGCGCGTAGGGCAGGCCGACACCCAGGGCACGGATCTCGGTGGGGAACAGCTCGGCCTTCACCACGGCGTTGATCGAGGTGTAGCCGCTGACGATGATCAGCGCGGCCATGATCAGGAAGAACGCGCCCCACCAGGTTTGCACGGTGTGCAGGGTGCTGAGGATCGGCACGGTGAACAGGGTGCCCAGCACGCCGAAGGCGATCAGGATCGGGCGCCGACCGATCTTGTCCGACAGGCCGCCGATGATCGGTTGCAGGCACATGAACAGGAACAGCGTGGCCGCCGAGATGGTGGTCGAGTCGCTGATGCTCATGCCCACGGTGTTGACCAGGTACTTCTGCATGTACGTGGTGTAGGTGTAGAAGGCCAGGGTGCCGCCCATGGTCAGGCCGACCACGGTCATCAGCTCCTTGGGATGACGCAGCAGGGTGCGCATCAGGCTTTCTTTGGACTTCTCTTTCTTGGTGAAGGAGGCGGTCTCTTCCATGCCGCGACGCAGGTACAGGGCAACCACCGCGCACAGCGCGCCGATCACGAACGGCACACGCCAGCCCCAGGCATACAGCTGCTCGGTGGTGAGCGTCTGTTGCAGGATGATCAGCACCGCCAGGGCAATGAGCTGGCCGGAGATCAGGGTCACGTACTGGAAGCTGGAGAAGAAGCCACGGCGTTCCTTGCTGGCCATCTCGCTGAGATAGGTGGCCGAGGTGCCGTACTCGCCACCGACCGACAGGCCCTGCATCAGGCGGGCGACGACCAGCAGGACAGGGGCGGCGACGCCGATGGTTTCATAGCCTGGGGTGAGCGCGATCACCAGCGAGCCAGCGCACATCAGCAGTACCGAAGCCATCAACGCTGCCTTGCGGCCCTTGCGGTCGGCATACAGGCCCATCAGCCAGCCACCGATCGGGCGCATGAGGAAGCCCACGGCGAAGATCGCGGCGGTATTGAGCAGTTGGGCGGTGGTGTCGCCGGCGGGGAAGAAGGCCTTGGCGAAGTACAGCGAGAATGCGGCGTAGACGTACCAGTCGTACCATTCGACCATGTTGCCGATGGAACCACTGAAGATCGATTTGAGGCGGCTGGCGGTGGATTTTTCCACGGCGGGGGTAACGGCCGCCCCGGTGGGCAGAGTGCTGGCGTTATCCATCAGGGATACCTTCTCGTTGTTTTTGTGGAGCGCGCTCGAGGCGCAGCTTGAGAAGGGTTTTGCAGGAGGTGTGCCAAAGGGGGGCGCACACGCCCATTTGCGGTGCAGGGGCTGTTCGCCAGCAAGGCTGGCTCCTACAGAGGGCGCGTAACACCTGGCCTGATGCGATCTCTGTAGGAGTCGGCGTTGCCGGCCAAGGGCTTCATGACGATACCGGTCGTGCCTGTAGAAATAAGCGGATTCTTGCTCATTGGTGGTCGATGGTAGGCGGATTTCCGCTCATTCGCGCGTTATGAAATCTTCTCGCACCAGCCCGTGCCGTTGCATCTTCTCGTTCAGCGTTCGCCGCGGTAGCTGCAAGGCTTCCATCACGCCCTTGATCTCGCCCTTGTGCAGGCGCAGCGATGCCCGCAGGCATTGTGCCTCGAACGCTTCCATCTGGTCGGCCAGTGACTGGCCTGCAGCGCTTTCGTCCAGATTCGGCGAGCCCAACCCCAACGCATGGCGCTCGGCGGCATTGGCCAGTTCGCGCACATTGCCCGGCCAATCATGGGTCAGCAGCTGCGCAAGCTGCGCACCGCCCAGCGGTGGTGCGCTACGCCCCAGGCGCTCAGCGGTGGCACGGGCGAAATGCTCGAACAGCAGGGGGATATCCTCGCGTCGTTCACGCAAGGGCGCCAGGCGCAGTTCGGCGACATTCAGTCGATAGGCCAGGTCTTCGCGGAAGCGTCCGGCGCGGGCTTCTTCAAGCAGGTCGGGCTTGGTCGCGGCAATGATGCGCAGGTCGACGGCGATGCTCTGGTTGGCGCCAAGCCGCTCGAGCTTCTGCTCCTGGATCACCCTGAGCAGCTTGGCTTGCTGAGCCAGTGGCATGCTTTCGATCTCGTCGAGGAACACCGTGCCGCCGTTGGCGTACTCCAGCTTGCCGATGCGCTTGCCCTGGGCACCGGTGAAGGCGCCGCTTTCATGGCCGAACAGCTCGGCCTCGAACAAGGTTTCGGGAATCGCCGCGCAATTGAGCGCGACGAACGGCTTGTCGGCGCGCGGGCCGAAGTCGTGCAGGCAGCGGGCCACGCGCTCCTTGCCGCTACCGGTTTCGCCACGGATCAGCACGTTGACCGGCAGGCTCGCCAGGTCCAGCACCTGTCGGCGCAATTGCTGCAAGCCCTGGGACATGCCCAGCAGGGTCATCTCCAGTTTGCCCCGCAGGTCGGCCTGTTCGTGCAGGCGGCGGTTCTCCAGCACCAGCTGGCGCTTTTCCAGGGCGCGACGCAGGCTGCCCATCAGGTGCTGGGGGGTGAAAGGTTTTTCCAGAAAGTCGTAGGCGCCGTTGCGCATGGCCTCCACCGCCATGGGCACATCGCCGTGGCCGGTCAGCAAGATCACCGGCAGGTCGGGGTCCTCGGCCTGCAGCCGCTCGAGCAGTTGCAGGCCGGACAGCCCGGGCATGCGCACATCGCTGAGGATCACCCCGGGGAAGTGCTTGGGCAGCTGTGCCAGGCAGTCCTCGCCACGGGCGAACAGTTGCACATTGAAACCCGACAGGCTCAGCCACTGGTCCACGGCGGTGCGGATGCTGGCTTCGTCGTCGACGACGATCACGGAATTCAACATACAGGCTCCAGGTCGCGGGGCAGGGTGAGGCTGAAGCGCGCGCCGCCCGGCAGGTTCTCGACCTGCAGGCTGCCGCCGGCATCGATGACGATGCCATAGGAGATCGCCAGGCCCAGGCCCAGGCCTTCGCCCACCGGCTTGGTGGTGAAGAATGGGTCGAACACCTTGGCCAGGTCGGCGTCACGGATGCCGCCGCCGGAATCGAGCACGCTCAGCCGCCACAACCCCGCGTCGACCTCGATGCGGATCTCCAGGCGTTTGTAACGCTTGTCGACCATGGCGTCGAGGGCATTGCGCAGCAGATTGATCAGTACTTGCTCCAGGCGAATCGCATCACCGCGCACCCAGGCCGGGCGCGCCAGGTACAGGGCCACCTCGACGTCCTCGGCGCGAATGCGTGCCTCCAGCAGGTGCAGGGCCTGGTCGACCACGGTGGCCAGGTCCAGGCGTTCGCGCAGGCCGCCGGGGCTGTTGCGGGCGAAGGTCTTCAGGTGCCCGGTAAGCGCGGCCATGCGCGTCAGCATCTGCTCCAGTGGCTCCAGGGCCAGGCGGGCCTGTTCGTGACGGCCCTGGTCGAGCAGCAGACGCAGGGTTTCGAGTTGCATGCGCTGGGTGGTCAGCGGCTGGTTGATCTCGTGGGCGAGGGCGGCGGACATCTGCCCCAGCGCCGCCAGTTTGGCCGATTGCACCAGGCCCTCCTGGGCGGTGCGCAGCTCGCGGGTGCGCTCCTCGACCTGGCGCTTGAGCTCCTCGCGGCTGCGCTGGCGCAGGCGGGCCAGGCGCAGGCGCTGGCTGACGAACAGCGCGGCGAACACCAGGCTCAGCCAGATCGCGGCGGCGGCCAGGGCGGCGTTGCGACCGTCCTCGGCCACCTGCGGCTTGCGCAGCAGGTGCAAGGTCCAGCCTTCGGCCTCCAGTGGCAGGCTTTCCCAGAGGTACTCGGCGTTGCCATCCGGGCCCTGCACACGGGCCAGGTGGCTGCTGTCGGTGAAGCGGGTCAGGGCCTGGTGTTGCAGGGGGACCAGGGGTTGTTTGTCATACTGGCGGGTCTCGGCCAGTTCGGCGCGATCGGCGCCGCTCAGCGGCTGCAACTCGCGATAGCGCCAACCTTCCTGGTTGGCGATGAAGGTGATGCCGCGGGCGTCGCTGACCAGCAGGATGTCGCTGCCCTGACGCCATTCGCGTTCGAGTTCGGGGAACTCCAGCTTGACCACCATGGCCCCGAGGAAGCGGCCATGCTCGTCGTTCACCGCGCTGGACAGGAAGTAACCCGGCACGCCGCTGGTCACGCCGACCGCGTAGAAGCGGCCGCTGCCCTGGCTGCGGGTCTGTTTGAAGTAAGGGCGGAAACCGTAGTTGGAGCCGACGTAGGTGGTCGGCAGGCGCCAGTTGCTGGCCGCGATGGCCAGGCCTGTGCGGTCGAGCAGCTCCAGGGTCGAGGAGTTGGCGGCGCCGTTGATGCGTTCGAGCTTGCGGTTCAGAGCGTCCTGCACCTGCTCGGTGACCGGGCCGCGCAGGGCGTCGACCAACTCCGGGTCCAGCGCCAGCACGGCGGGCAGCGCGCGGTAGCGTTCGATCAATGTGTGCAGGGCATTGGCGTACAAGCCCAGTTGCTGGCTGGCCCGACGGGCGTCGGTTTCCAGTGCCTGGCGCTTGGCCTGGTGCATGGCCCAACCGGCGCTGAGGGAGGTGCCGACCAGGATCAGCAGGATGATCAGACCCAGGCGCAGGGCGCGGAAGGATGAGGGCATGGGGCGGATCCTGGTGTGGGGCAGTGGTGGTCTGTCGAATCTTGAGTGTCTGTACTGGCCCTTTCGCGGGCAAGCCCGCTCCCACAGGGAAAGTGCCAAAGCCTGTGGGAGCGGGCTTGCCCGCGAAAGGGCCGGACCTGCTTAACGCAGCTCGAAGCTCTGCTGCTGCACCGCTTGCGAATCGAGGCCGACCTGGACATTGAATTGCCCCGGCTCGGCCACCCGCTGCAGCTGGCCATTGTAGAACTTCAGGTCTTCTTCGTTGATGTCGAAGGTCAAGGTTCGTGACTCGCCGGCCTTGAGCATCAGTTTCTGGAAGTTCTTCAGCTCCTTGACCGGGCGGCTCATCGAGGCGCTTTCATCCTGGATGTACAGCTGCACCACGGTCTCGCCATCGCGCTTGCCGGTGTTCTTCACCGTCACCTTGGCCTGCAGGCTGCCACCGCGCTTGAGTGCCTTCTGCGACAGTGCCAGGCCCGACAGGTCGAAGCTGGTGTAGCTCAGGCCGTAGCCGAACGGGTACAGCGGGCCGTTGGGTTCCTCGAAGTACTGCGAGGTGTAGTTGCCCGGCTTGCCTGGCGTGTACGGACGGCCGATGCGCATGTGGTTGTAGTACATGGGGATCTGCCCGACCGAGCGCGGGAAGGTGATGGCCAGGCGACCGGACGGGTTGTAGTCGCCGAACAGCACGTCGGCGATGGCGTTGCCGCCTTCGGTACCGCTGAACCAGGTTTCGAGGAGGGCATCGGCCTGCTCGCGTTCCCAGGCGATCGACAGCGGGCGGCCGTTCATCAGTACCAGCACCAGCGGTTTGCCGGTGGCCTTCAGCGCCTTGATCAGGTCGCGTTGCACCGCCGGGATTTCCAGGGTGGTGCGGCTCGACGATTCATGGGACATGCCACGGGACTCGCCGACCACGGCGACCACCACGTCCGACTGTTTCGCGGCCTTGACCGCTTCGTCGATCAAGACTGCGGCCGGGCGTGGGTCGTCGACGATTTCCGGGGCGTCGAAGTTGAGGAAGTTCAGGTAGTCGAACATGGCTTTGTCGCCGGTCACGTTCGAACCCTTGGCGTAGACCAGCTGGGCTTTGCCTTCGACGGCACGGCGCAGGCCCTCGCGCACGGTGACCGAGTGATGCGGTTTACCGTCGGCGGCCCAGCTGCCCATCATGTCGATCGGCGCATCGGCCAGGGGGCCGACCAGGGCGATGGTGCCGGATTTTTTCAGTGGCAGTGTCTGCTCGCGGTTCTCCAGCAGCACCAGGCCACGGCGTGCCACGTCGCGAGCGGTGGCACGGTGCAGGCGGTCGTCGGCGTAGTAGTCCTTCAGGTCGGTTTCGGCCTTGGGAATGCGCACATAGGGGTCTTTGAACAGTCCCATGTCGTACTTGGCGCCCAGCACTTCACGCACTGCCTGGTCCAGTTCGGCCTGGCTGACTTCGCCGGACTTCAGCAGCCCCGGCAGCTCTTCGCCGTAGAGGGTGTCGTTCATGCTCATGTCGATGCCGGCCTTGATCGCCAGCTTGGCCGCCTCACGGCCGTCGCGGGCGACGCCATGGCGGATCAGCTCCTGGATGGCGCCGTGGTCGCTGATGGTCACGCCCTTGAAGCCCCACTCCTTGCGCAGCAGGTCATTCATCAGCCAGGTGTTGGAGGTGGCCGGCACGCCATTGATCGAGTTCAGCGCCACCATCACCCCGCCGGCACCAGCGTCGAGCGCGGCGCGGTAGGGCGGGAGGTAGTCGTTGTACATCTTCGTGAGGCTCATATCGACCGTGTTGTAGTCGCGTCCGCCTTCCACCGCGCCGTACAGGGCGAAGTGCTTGACGATGGCCATGATGCTGTCGGCGTTGGCTGGGCTCGAGCCCTGGAACGACTTGACCATCACCTGGCCGATCTTCGAGGTCAGGTAGGTGTCTTCGCCGAAGCCTTCGCTGGTGCGGCCCCAGCGCGGGTCGCGGGCGATGTCGACCATCGGCGCGAAGGTCATGTCCAGCGAGTCGGCGGCAGCCTCGATGGCCGAGGTGCGGCCGACCTTGGCGATGGCGTCCATGTCCCAGGACGAGGCCAGGCCCAGGCCGATCGGGAAGATGGTGCGTTCACCGTGGATAGTGTCGTAGGCGAAGAACATCGGGATCTTCAGGCGGCTGCGCATGGCGGCGTCCTGCATCGGCCGGTTCTCGGGGGCGGTGCGCGAGTTGAAGGTGCCGCCGATACGCCCGGCGGCGATCTCCTCGCGGATCTTCTCGCGGGGCATTTCGGGGCCGATGCTGATCAGGCGCAACTGGCCGATCTTCTCGGCTTCGGTCATCTGGCCGATCAGATGGTCGATGAAGGCCTGCTTGTCCTGCAGGGGCGGGGCGGGGGTGGCGGCAAGGGCCGCCTGACTGGCAAGGCCCATGGCCAGGCCCAGCAAAGACAGTTTCATCATCAATTCCGTTGTTGAGTGAGGCGAAAGGCCGAGACTATTCGTACGCCTGTTGTCGTAGTGTCCAGTGGCGGTTTTAGGGATCATTCGTCCATGATCCGACGCAGCCGCGGATTATGCCTTATATGAGGCCTTTGTTGAGATACACTCTCGCCACCCCGATGCCGGGATAACAACGATAAGAACGCTCGAGAGACGATGGCATGACCGAATACGAACAGCGCCAGATCGCCGAGGCGATCGCCCGCGCCGAACGGCGCACCGACGCCGAGCTTGTGACCGTGCTGGCCCGCCGCGCCGACGACTTCCCCTATCTGCCATTGCTCTGGGCCGCCCTGTTGGCGTTGCTGGTCCCCGGGCTGCTGCACCTGTGGTTGGGGGGGATCGGGGTTAATGGCCTGTTGCTGGCGCAGATGCTGACCTTCATCAGCCTGTGCCTGCTGTTGCGTCATCCGCGGTTGTCTGCCTGGGTGGTGCCTGCCGTGCTGCGCCGCCGGCGCGCCTCGGGGTTGGCCCGCCAGCAGTTTCTCGAACTCAACCTGCAGCGCACCGCAGGTGCCACCGGGGTGCTGATCTTCGTCAGCGAAGCCGAGCGGCATGTCGAGATCCTGGTCGACGAGGGAATCGCCCGGCACCTGCCCGAGCAGGCGCGCGAGGTCATCGTCGCCCGCTTCACCGAACAGGTGCGCCAGGGGCGAACATTGCAGGGCTTCGTCGAGTGCATCGAGGCCTGCGGTGAATTGCTCAGCGAGCATGTGCCGCCGACCCATGCGCGTAACGAACTGCCCAATCGGTTGGTGATTCTCGACTGAGCGCACAGCACAACGCCCTGTGCTGGCTGCAGTGGCGCTTTCGCCGGCAAAGCCGGCTCCTGCAGGTTCAGTGTCGATATCGAGGCTGGCGCGGCATGGCCGTCGCCGGCTCTCCTCAGGGGTTCGCGGGGGACCTGCATCGCGTAGAATGTGCGCCATTGCGCAAAGCGCCCCCGCATTCCGAGGCACCCGTTTCCATGTCTTTCCCTTCCTCCGCCCCCGCCGCGCCGGACGCGCGCGCTCAGTTTCTCGACCTTCTGGCCGACGCCCTGGCCAATGGCAGCCTCGGCAAGCTGGTGCTGGCGCGCCATGTCGGCGCCGACCAGACGTTGCAGCGGATCATCGCCAAACCGGTGCAGATCAAGGGTGAGATGAACCTGCAACTGGTCTACCGCCACCAGACCCGCGACATCACCCGCAACCTGCCGCTGGGGCAAGCCCTGGCGCTGGTGGCTGATCTGTTGCCCGAGCATTTTCGCAATGCCCACCTGTTTACCGCTGCCGGCGAAGTGCAACTGGAGTTCAGCAAGAAGGGCAAGCCGATGCTGCGCCGCCACCTGGCCCAGCAGGCTCCGCGCGAGGCGCCTGCGGGCGGGCATGATCGGGAGAAGAAGCGCTACCTGGAACTGTCGCGGCCGTTCCTGCGCGACCTGGGGGTGACCGATGCGCAAGGCGCGCTGATCCCCTCGATGTCACGCAAGTGGAAGCAGATCAACAAGTTCATCGAAGTCTTCGACCACGCCCTCAGCAGCGCACCCGTGACCGTGGAGCAACCCTTGCGGGTCGCCGATTTCGGCTCGGGCAAAGGGTACCTGACCTTCGCCATGCACGACTACCTGCGCAACACCCTTGGGCGTGAAGCGCAGGTCACCGGCGTCGAGCTGCGTCAGGACATGGTCGAGTTGTGCAACGCGGCGGCCGCGCGACTGGAGCACCCGGGGCTGGTGTTCGAATGTGGCGACGTGCGCAGCGTGGTGCCCGATGCCATCGAGGTGATGATTGCCCTGCATGCCTGCGATATCGCCACCGACTACGCCATCCACACCGGTATCCGTTGCAACGCCGCGATCATCATGTGCTCGCCGTGCTGTCACAAGCAGATCCGTCCGCAACTGCACAGCCCAGGCCTGTTGCAGCCGATGCTGCAGTACGGCCTGCACCTGGGGCAGCAGGCCGAGATGCTCACCGACAGCCTGCGTGCGCTGTACCTCGAGGCCTGTGGCTACGAGACCAAGGTCTTCGAGTTCATTTCGTTGGAGCACACCAACAAGAACAAGATGATCCTCGCGGTCAAGCGTCGACAGCCACAGGACAACAGCGCGCTGCTGGAGAAGATCGGCCAGCTCAAGGCGTTCTATGGGGTCCGGGAGCATTGCCTGGAAACCTTGTTGCGGGCAGACGGGTTGATTGCCGGATAGGCAATTGCCCGTATCGGAAGTTGTGGTAACGCTGCCCCCTATTTACGCAATTTCCCTATTTCGCATAGGCCTCTTCCGAAGCTGAAGGGATGAGGCTTTTGCGCGCGCCGCAGATCCTAGGCTGGATCGGGAGGACGCCCGTCGGTGTCTTTTGGTTGTCGCTTGACAACCTTCCTCCCCTGTCCATACTGGAGCGCAATCGATGGCCCGCCCCACCCACCCCAGCAAGGAAATCGAGCAGACCCTGAAGCACGCCGAGGCGCAGGGATGGAGAGTCGTGGTGGGCGGTGGCCATTGCTGGGGGCGGATCTACTGCCCCAACAACGATCTCGAATGCCGTTGCGGTGAGTTCTGCATCACCAGTGTCTGGAACACGCCCCGAAACCCAGGCACCTTTGCCCGCCAGTTGCGCAGGGTCGTGGACAACTGCACGTCGAGGGGTATGAACCTCAAGTCGCGAAGGCGCGTGGAGCCATGACGATGGAATACGAATTCACCCTCAAATACCAACTGGCCGATGCTGAGGATGTCGATGCGTTGGTCGAGCAGCTGGGGGAGGCTGGCTGTGATGACGCCGTCGTGGGGACTGGCCTGCCCGGCAGGATGGCCTTGTTCTTCACCCGGCAGGCCGGGTGCGCGAAGGACGCCCTTCACAGCGCCTTGGCGGATGTCCGGCGGGTTGCCCCGCAAGCCCGGTTGATCGAGGCCGCCCCCGATCTGGTGGGGCTGACCGATGTGGCGCAACTGGTGGGGGTTTCCCGGCAGAACATGCGCAAGCTCATGCTCACCCATCCCCACAGTTTTCCGGCGCCGGTACACGAAGGCACGGTCTCGATCTGGCACCTGGCCGATATCCTTTGCTGGATGCAGGCGCGAGGCACCTACGCGGTGGCCCAGGACGTCATCGACCTGGCCCTGGCGGCGATGCGGCTGAACGTCGCCGCGGCGCACGAGCGGGTATGTGGTGAGGGGGAATGTTGAGCGGGTGGGCGATGCATTCCATTGCGTCACCCCAGGCCGACATCTTCAGAAGAATCGCGTGACACTGATCTTGGCGTTGCGCCCGACGGTGTAGGCGTTCTCTCCGGACAGCTCGGGCCGGATGGCCTTGTTGAACAGGTTGTCGACCGTCAGGTTCACCTCGGTGCCTTTCAGGTAAGCCTGCTGTGGCTTCCAGTTGGCGAACAAGCCATGGATCTCGTACTTCTCATTCCCAAAATTGTCGTAGTAGCGGTCACCCAACGCACTGGCCGGGCCCTCGAAGTACTTGTCGCTGGGCAGGTGGTTCGTGGCACCGACGAACTGGGCGGTCCAGCCCACGCGGGCATCCCAGGCCGGGATCTTCACCCCCAGTGTGGTGATCCACTTCGGTGCCGGGACATCCTTGGCCCACACATCCGGCCCCCAGGGGTTGGTGTAGGCACCTTCGTGGCGACCTTCCATCCACGAATAGGATACTGCGCCGAACAGGTAGGTCGAGTCGTAGAACGTCTCGACCTCGAAGCCTTTGTAGACCACGTCGCCGATGTTGCGGTAGTTGCCCATCAGGCCGCCGCCGCAGGTATTGGCGATGGTGCCGCCAGTCACCAACTGTTGCTGGCAACCGACGCCGGTGGCCTTGAAGATCTCGTCGGTGATCTTGTTGCGGAACAACATGGTGCGCACCTGGGCGCTGTCGCCCTGGGTGAACACGTTGGCGAAGTTGCTGATGCTGCCCACGCGGATGCCGGTGATGCGTTCCGGGTCGAGGTCGCGGCTGGTCGAGGTACGGCTGCCCAGGCCTTGTACCTCGTACTGCTCGTCGAGCACCGGGGCGCGCCAGGTCTTGCTGTAGTCGGCGAACAGTGCGGTCTGTTCAGTCACCTTCCAGAACAGCGACAGGCGTGGCGACCAGCCGCTGTAGGTCTTGTCGCTGTAGTCGTGGCCGGCCGCAGGGTTGTTGTAGTAAGGGGCGTCGTTGGGCTTGCCCTCGTTGGTGACATGGTCATAGCGCAGCGACGGGGTGATGGTCAGGTCGCCCAGGGTGATGGCGTCCTGCAGGTAATAGCCCTGGCTGTCGACCTGGCCGCTGGGCATGAAGTAGGGCTGGAAGTTGCCGTAGTTGTACTTGGGCACTTCATAGGTCTTGCCGGGCATCCACATCTGCGTGTCGCGGTCGTGGCGGCGCACCTGCACGCCGGCCGTGAGCGCGTGCTCCAGGGGGCCGGTGAGGAAGGTGCTGGTGTTCTTCACATCGAGCATGCGGTCCTTGTACTCGGTGTCCATCTTGCGCCCGCCCGTGGCTGGCTGGAAGAACGCGGTGGCGTCACGCTCGTCGGTCTGCCGGGTATCGGATTCGGAGTACTTCACCTGCAAGTCGACCCAAGGGTTCTCGATGGGCTGGTACTTGTAGGTGGCCGACCAGGTGGTGTCGATGGTCGTGCGGTTGGCCAGGAAGCGCTTGAGCGCGCCGTCGTAGCCATACTTCTTGATGTCCGCCGCGTTTGGCGGCGCCGGGAAGGCGGTGGAGGCGAAGGTGGTCCAGCGTTCGCTCTCGGAACGCGACCAGGACAGCCCCAGGCTGTGTTCGTCGGTGAAGTGGATGTTGGTCTTGAGCAGCGCGCCGTCCAGGTCCAGGGCGCTGTAGGGCACGCGCTGGGGGTTGACCGGCCACTGGTTGGTCGGGTCCGGCAGGCTGTCGGCCATCTTCAGGTTGCCGCCGTCGCGCTTGGTGTAATAGACCAGGCCGTCGATGCGCCCGTCATCGGTGCGGCCGAACAACGCCGAGCTGTAGATTTGCTGGTGATCGTTGCTGGCATAGCCGTACTTGAGCATCGCGCCGCTGTTGCGGCCTTCCTGCAACAGGTCGCCGGCATCCTTGGTTTCCATGTTGACGCTGCCACCGAAGCCGCCATTGCCGGTCTTGACCGAGTGCGGGCCTTTCTCCACCTCGATGTGCTTGATCAGCTCCGGCTCGATGAAAATCGTGCCCTGCTGGTAGCGCTCGAAGCCGCTCTTGGGTGCGCCATCGACGGTCATTGGTACGTCCTCGGCGTCGCCCAGGCCCCAGATGTTGATGGTCTGGCCACCGGGCTTGGCCGATCCGCCCATGTTCACCCCGGGCAGGGTGGCCAGGACGCTGGGGATGTTGCTTGGTTGGTAACGGTCGATCTGCTCCTGGTCCAGGGTCGAGCGCCCGACGTTGCCTGGGTCGACCTGCTGGCCATCGCCGACGATGCTCAAGGCGCCCAGCTGGATGCTGTTGTCGGCGCTCGGGTCATCCTCGCGCAGGCGCACGACGTAGGTGCTGCCCATGCGCACCACGCTGAAACGGCTGCCCACGAGCAGGCGGCTGATGGCCGCCTCGGCTTCGAAGTCGCCTTTCAGTGCCGGGGCCTGGGCCTTGCCGAGCAAGGCCTCGTCGAACAGCAGCTGGACCTTGGCCTGCTGCGCCAGCTGGCTCAGCGAATGGGCCAGTGGCTGGGCAGGCAGGTCGAAGGCCACCGGGGCCGCCTCGGCGGCCAGGCTCATGGCCAGGCACAGGGCGAGCAGGGTGGGTCGGGCAGGCAGGCAGTGCAACGGACGCAACGCGGACAACATGGATTCCCCCAAACGGCAAAAGGCCGGAAAAAGGCCCGCCGTCACGCGGCAGGCGAGGAGGAAGACGTGGCGTTGCGAAACTTCCTCACCTGCGAATGATAAAAATTCTCAAATTATGGTTTTCAGCGTCGTTCGATGCGCAGGCGACCGTCCGCCAACAGGGTGGTCTTGACTGGCAGCAATGCCGGGAGCGCATTGAGCAGGGCATCCGGATCATGCACGTCGAGGTTGCCGGACACCTTGTAGCGGCCCAGTGCCGGGTCGGCGAGCAACACCGGCTGCTGGCGGTACAGGCCAAGCTCGTCGATCAGGCTGGCCAGCTCGCGGTTGCGAAAGCTCACATGGCCCTCGCGCCAGTCGGCCACCGGCTGTTCGCCCAGTTCATGGCGTACCAGGGTGCCCCGTGCCTGATCGTAGGTAGCGCCCTGGTGGGCGCCGAGCAGCAGCGGCGGTTGGCGCTCGCCTGGGGTCTCGAAGGCCACCTGGCCATGGGCGACGCCGACCACCAGTTCCCGGTCGCCACGGCGCAGGTCGAAGCCGGTGCCCACGACGCGCACGCGGGCGCTGCCGGCATCGACGAACAGCGGGCGCTCCTTGTCGGGCGCCACCTCGATGTACAGCTGGCCATGGTCGAGGTGGATCAGCCGGCGTTCGGCGGTGAACTCCAGGCGCAGGCGGGTCTGGGCATTGACATACAACTGGCTGCCGTCCGGTAGGCGCAGGCTGCGCATCTCGGGGCTGGCAGCCAAGCGCTCGCTGTAGGTTTCGCTGCCGGCGCCCAGGTTGCCCACCAGCACCGTGGCCAACACAGCGGCCGCCGCCGCCAGTGCCGGGCGCCAGCGAGGGACGCGACGCACTGGCAGGGGCACTGGCCGGCTGGCGTGCTTGAGGGCGGCGAGGTCGTCCCACAGTTGCTCGAATTGACGGTAGGCGCGGGCGTGCTCGGGGGTCTGCATCCACTGGGCGAACGCCTTGCGCTGATCCCGCGATGGGGCGTTGCGGTTGCGGCTGAACCAGCTGGCCGCCTGGGCGTCGATGGGGCGCGGGTCGAGTTCGTCGAGGGGGGTCATGGAAGCTGCTCCGTGCCGGTGTCACTGTCCAGGCGTTGCTTGCACTGCAGCAGGGCGGCGGCGATGTGCTTCTCGACCATGCTGACGGAAATGTTCATGCGTTCGGCGATCTGGGCCTGGGTCAGGCCTTCGAAGCGGTGCAGCATAAGGGCTTCTCGACGTCGCGGCGAGAGTTGCGCGAGCACTTGGCGCAATTGATTCAGCCGCTGTTGCTGCTGGGCATGGTCAAGCGGCTCGTTGCCGGGGGTGGCCAGCTCATCGGTGGGGGCGTCATCCTCCAGCACCGCGTGGCGGACTTTCTGCCGGCGCCAGTGGTCGCTGAGCAGATTGCGCGCGACCTGGAACAGGAAGGCCCGTGGCTGCTGCACCTTGGCACGGTCGCGGTAGCCCAGCCACTGGGCGAACACATCCTGGGTCATGTCCGCGGCATCGCTGGCATTGTCCATGCGCTTGCGCAGGAAGTGCAGGATGTCAGCGTAGAAACCACGGCAGGTTTCCTGGGCGGCGGGGTCGGGCTTGGGGTGCTGCATGCACGCTTTCCGAGGCTGGCGTGGGAAAGGCGTGGATCTTATCGATAATTATTTACATTTGCAAAATGTTGCCCAAGCGCTGATTTCAGCGCCGACGGTTGTGGCTGTCCGGCACGCTGATGGCCAGCTCGGCAAGGCCCAACGGGTGGGTGGAAGCGTCGAAGAAATGCAGTGAAACATCGTCAAGGTCGGCGAAACGATCGATGAAATGCTGCTTCTGGTTGATGATCGACGCTTCGCTCAAGGGGCGAATGGCAATCGCCAGGTGCTTCGGCCTGGCGTGGCGCAGCGCATCGAGCAGGTGCTGGTCACTGCTGTCCAGGTGCTGTCCGAACAGGCACACCCCTTCGTGCTCGCGGGCTAACTGGCCCAGGCACCAGGCCAGGTAGTCGGAGTTGCGGATCGCTCGCAGCTTGTCGTCGCTACGGCTTTCGTTGACGAACAGCGGCACTTCACCGGGAATGTTGACGGCGAAACCTTCGAGCAGTTCGGCTTGTTCGGCGCTGCGCCGGCGGGTGCTGCCGTCGGGGAGCTTGAGCAAGTGCATGCCGCCGTGCAGGTGCATCACACGGATGCCTTCGCCACCGGTGCGACGCACATCGAAGAAGCCTTGTTCGTCGAACAGATCGGCGAAGCCTTCCGGGGCTTCGGCGATGGCCCACGGCAGGATCAGGTCGTAGTTGCTGGTGTAGACGCTCTGGTATTGGCGCAGGGCCTGGTTGATCGCCTTGCGGGTCGCCGCGCCGAGCAACGGCCAGGGCAGATGCACGGCACGCACCGCGTGGATCAATGCTTCCTTGATCGAGTAGTAGCGGTTCAGCGGCGCGGTGGAACTGATCGCCAGCGCGGCGTTGGCCCGCACCGTGGTGTTCAGGGCACTGAGCAGCGGCTCGAACAGTTCGCTGCCCAGGGCCTTGAACAGCGCCTGGTCACTCACCCCCAATGCTTTGTGCCGCACGCGCTGGGCCTCCTCGAACAGCGAGAAATAGCCAAACGGCTTCCACAGTGCGCGGCTGGCGCCGTTGCCCAGCAGCAGGGCGCTGCACGGATGGCGTTGGTTGAGGTCGGCCCAGGCGGGCAGGTGGGCGTCGAGTGCGGGCATGGGCGGTCCGTTGGGTGTGGCGGAAAACGCGGGGACTTTAGCATGTCATGCAGAGTGTGCGAGGCTTGCGGCCTGCAGGAATCCACCGGCCCCTGCAACCACCTGTAGACAGCGGGCTTGCCCGTAAGGGGTCGGTACAGACAGACAAAGGACTACTTCAATGCACAAGACCCTCATCCAGGCCCTTGGCCTGACCACCCTGCTGGCCACGGGGGCTGCCCAGGCCGTCGATGGCCAGGCGCTTGCCCGTGCCCAGGGTATCCCGCAACCAGCGGTGATCGCCCACCGCGGCGCCTCGTTCGACGCCCCCGAATCCACCACGCCCGCCTACCAACTGGCCCGTGAACTGGGTGCCGACTACCTGGAAATGGACCTTCAGCGCACCCGCGATGGCGTGCTGGTAGTGGTCCACGATGATGTGCTGCTGCGCACCAGTGACGTCGCCGAGCGCTTCCCCGAGCGCAAGAACAGCCCGGTGAGCGCCTTCACCCTCGCGGAACTCAAGTCGCTGGATGCCGGCAGCTGGTTCAACAAGGCCTACCCCGAGCGTGCCCGGGAGCACTTCAAGCAACAGCGCATCCTCACCCTGGATGAAGTGATCGATATCGCCGAGGCGGATCCCAAGCGCCACCCAGGCCTGTACATCGAGACCAAGGAGCCGGCCCAGTTCCCAGGGATCGAACAGGACCTGAAGAAGCGCCTCGAGGCGCGAGGCTGGCTGGACAAGCCGGGCAAGGTGGTGCTGCAGACCTTCGACCGCAACAGCCTCAAGCTGCTGCACGAGGCCATGCCGCAAGTGCCGAAGATCCTCCTGTTGTGGGTGGCCAAGGGCAGTGTCGAGCCGGCCTCGGGGCAGGATTTCGCCGAGTCGGGTGAACAGGACAAGTCGGCCTTCTACGCACGCCAGCAGCCCAAGGACCGCGCCGAGTTCGAGCGCTGGCTCGGTTATGCCAAGGAAGGTGGCGCCATCGGCACCGGCCCTTCGGCGGTGCGCACGCATCTGGGTGAGCAGAGCTATTCCGACCTGATCCAGCCGTGGATGAACCAGGCAACCCATGAGCGCGGCATGCTGGTGCACGTCTACACCCTCGACGAAAAAGTGGACTTCGAGAAGGCCATGAAGGCGGGGGTGGACGGTATCTTCACCAACCGTGCGGGTGAGCTGATGCGTTTCTATGGCCGATCGGTCGGCAAGGAAGATCAGTTGCTGGGCACGTTGGGCTATTGATCTGAAGTGGACCGCACTGTTGGCGGTCCCTTCCGTAGGAGCCAGCAAGGCTGGCTCCTACAAGGCGAGCCGTGCCGTGCGAGACTGGCGATGGCTGAATGACATGTGTGAGAATGATAGGAATTCCTATTAACGAGCCTTGTCACAGTCCCGTGCAATGACCTCCCTTTCCGCGCCTTGGAACACCCATCCGGCCCTCCAGGCCGTCGTCGACGACCTGCTCGCCCACTACAGCGACCTGCGCCGCTACCTCTGCGGGCGTCTGCGCAATCCCGACGATGCCGCCGACATTGCCCAGTCCAGTTTCGCCCAGGCCTATGCCCATGCGCTCAACGCCCCGGTGGTCAATGCCCGTGCCTTGCTGTTCCAGGCCGCGCGCAATCTGTGCATCGATCAATATCGGCGGCGCAGCACTGAACTGGCCGCGCTGGAGGACTGGCTGGCGAGGGCGCCGCTGCTGACGCCCAGCGTGGAAGACATCATGATCGCCCGCGAGCAGTTGCAACAGCTGATAGCGCGGATCGAGCGCATGCCGCGCCTGCGCCGCGAGGTGTTCGTGCGCGTGCGCCTGCATGGCCACAGCCACCGGGAGGTGTGCGAGGCGCTTGGGCTGTCGGCGAAATCGGTGGAGCTGCATATCGCAAGGGCGGTGTTCGACCTTTCCGAACTGCGTATGAGCGTGCGTGATGCTTGAGCCGGCCTCTGCGCGCAAGGTCCAGCAGGCCCTGGTCTACCTGGCCGCCTTGCAGGGCGACGACCCCGAGCGGGTGCGCCAGTTGGGCGACCAGGCGCAACGTTGGCGCGGCAGGAGTGACGAACACGAACGCGCCTGGCGGGAGGCCGAGCAGCGCTGGCAGATGGTCCATCGCTTGACCCCGCAGCTGCGTGCGGCGGTCCAGCCGCAAACATGCGATGCCGGTCGTCGACGGCTGTTGCGCCAGGGGGGCGCCTTGGCATTGGTGCTCGGCGCCGGTGGCTGGTTGGGCTGGATGTTCAAGCGCACCGCACCCTTCCAATACGACCTGCTGACCGCACACGCCGAAGCACCACGTTCACTGACCTTGCCCGATGGCAGCCAGTTGCTGGTGGCCGCCGAAAGCAACCTGCGGGTGCGTTTCGACCATGGTGAGCGCCAGGTCATGCTGCTGCATGGCAATGCCTTCTTCGATGTCGCCCATGAGTTGTGGCGACCGTTCCTGGTCAGTACCCGGCTCGGGCTGGTGCAGGTGCTGGGTACGGCCTTCACCGTCAGTGACCGGGGCGACCGGGTGCAAGTGGCCGTCGCCAGGGGGCGGGTACAGGTGCGTGGCCTGAAGGGTGGCGAGCAGACCCTTCAGGCCGGCGAGCGCATCTGCCTGGATGGCCAGGGCCAATTGGGCACATTGCGCGCCGGTGGCGCGTTCGGTCCCGACCTGGCGCATTGGCAGCGTGGCTGGTGGTCGTTCACCGACCAGCCCTTGAGCGAAGTGATCGGCGAGCTCAATGCCTATGTGACGCGCCCGGTGGCCCTCGACCCCGGCGCCAGCGTCTTGCGCCTGACCGGCAGTTTCCCCAGCGACCAGCCCGAGGTGTTGCTCGAAGCACTGCCACGTGTGCTGCCGGTACGGTTGGTGGAGCAGGGCGGGCAACGCCTGATCGTGCAGCGTTGATCCCCGTTTTCATGTGCCGAATTTTCTTTGAGGGGTAATGCGCGGCTGTCGCGTCATCAGCTGTGAACCCACCTTCTGCAAGGACCGATCATGTCGCTTCCCTCCACCCGCTTCCCCGGCACCCTGCGGCGCCTGGCCCTGGCGTGCGCCGGCCTGCTGGCGGCCCATGCGGCCCAGGCCGACAGCCTGCCGCTGACGCTGGACCTGCCGAGCCAGTCGCTGGAAGCCACGGTGCATGCACTGGCCCATGAGTCTGGCGTGGCGATTGCCGCTGACAGCCGTTTGCTGACCGGGCGTGGCGCCCCGGCGCTGCAAGGGCGCTACACGGTGTTGCAGGCCCTGCGCCAGGTGCTGGCGGGCAGCGACCTGGTGGCGGTGGAAGAGAACGGCGTGATCATCCTGGGCAGCGGTGGCGAGGATGGCGCGCTGACGCTGGGCGCCACCACGGTCAATGCCAGTGGGTTCAACAGCGACCTGCCGGAGAGCTACAGCGGTGGCCAGGTCGCCCGAGGCGCGCGCATCGGCTTGCTGGGCAACCGCGACATCATGGACACCCCGTTCAGCGTCAGCGCCTACACCGCCAAGACCATCGAGAACCAGCAGAGCGGCACGGTCGGCGCGGTACTGCGCAACGACCCGTCGATCCGCTTCAGCACCGGTGAAGGGCATACCTACGAGAACTTCATGATTCGTGGCTATGCGCTGGACTCCACGGAACTGGCGATGAATGGCCTGTACGGCCTGGCGCCGGATGGCCATGTGCCAACCGAATTTCTCGAACGGGTCGAAGTGCTCAAAGGGCCAGGCGCGTTGCTCAGCGGCATGGCGCCCAATGGCGGTGTGGGCGGGGTGGTCAATCTGGTGCCCAAGCGTGCCGGTGACGCAGCGCTGACCCGCCTGACCACCAGCTATGTCTCCGATGGCTACCTGGCCGAACACATCGATGTCAGCCGCCGTTTCGCCGACAACCGTTTCGGTGTCCGCTTCAACGGTGTGTACGGCAGCGGCGACACCGGCGTCGATGAGCAGTCCAAGGACCGCACCTTGGCAGCGCTTGCCCTGGACTACCGGGGGGATGACTTCAAGCTGGCGCTGGACGCCTACGAAAGCCACGAGAAAATGGACAACGGCAGCCCGATGATGGCCGGCTTCAGCAAGCTGGGTTCCGTGACCAAGGCGCCCAAGCCCGACACCAACATCCTCGAAGGCATCAATGCCAAGCAGGTCAGCAAGGCGGTGACGCTGCATGGCGAGTACCAGTTCGACGACAGCTGGACGGCCTACGCCAGCGTGGGTGGCGCACGCACCCGCTACGACGGTTTCCTCAACGGCACCCGGGTGATCGTCACCAAGCCGGATGGCACCGCCACGGGCGAGACTTACAACCAGGCGGGCTACACCCACAGCCTGTCCACCGAGGCCGGCCTGCGCGGCAATTTCATGACCGGGCCGGTCAGCCACCAACTGGTACTCAGCACCACGCTGCTGCACCAGGACATCGGCCGCGCGCCGACCGTCACCGGCAAGGGCTATACCACCAACATCTACCACCCCGGCAAGGCGATCATCGCCGGTGATCACGGCAGCAGCGTCAAGACCGGCGACAACACGCTCTCCAGCTTCGCCGTGGCCGACACCCTGGGCTTCGTCGATGATCGCGTGCTGCTCACCCTGGGTGCCCGCGCCCAGCGCGTGCGACAGAAAATGAGCACCCCATCCTACGACGAGCGCAAGGTGACCCCCGCCGTGGGTATCGTGCTCAAGCCCTGGGATGCGCCGGTGTCGCTGTACGCCAACTATATCGAGGGCCTGACCCAGGGTGGCATGGTCACCGACGTGAAGGCCGCCAACTACAACGAACAGTTCGCCCCGTATGTCGCCAAGCAGATGGAGGCGGGCGTGAAGTGGGACCTGGGCGACTTCACCCACACCCTGGCGCTGTTCCAGATCGAAAAGCCGAGCATGATCTACGACAAGACCAGCAACCGTTACAATGACGACGGCGAGCAGCGCAACCGCGGCGTGGAGTGGACGATGTTCGGCGAAGTCACGCCCGAAGTGCGCCTGCTGGGCGGCGTGACCTATACCCGTGCCGTGCTGACCAAGACGGCCAACGGCGCCATGGACGGCAACACCGCCCGCGGCGTGCCGGCCTGGTCGGCCAACCTGGGCGCCGAGTGGGACCTGCCCTGGGTCGATGGCCTGACCCTGACTGCCCTGGGCATCCACAGCAGCTCGCAGTACCTCGACAGCGCCAACCAACTCAAGATCCCACAGTGGACCCGCTACGACCTCGGTGCGCGCTATGCCACCAAGGTGCTGAGCAAGGACGTGACCCTGCGCGCCAGCCTGGAGAACGTCGAGAACCGCGCCTACTGGGCCGGCGTGTTCAACGACGGTTACGCCACCGTCAGCGAGCCGCGCACCCTCAAGCTCTCCGCCAGCGTCGACTTCTGAGGTGGGCATGCTGCGATTGACCCGTGGCCTGGTGCTGCTGGCCGCCTGGTCCGGGGCGGCCATGGCCGCCGATGAACCGCGCCTGGAACCCGGCAAGGCCGTGAACGGGCAGGCCGGTGCGACGAGCTCGCCGGCCTGGCAGTTGTCGCTGAAGGCCGGCGACCTGGTGAGAGGGCGCCTCGACGGCGATGTCAGCCTGCGCCTGCTCGATACCCAGGGGAAACCCTTGCGTCTGTTGGTCGATGGCCTGGACCAGCCGCGTGAGTTCATCTTCGTGGCCGGGCAGGATGGCCATTACCGGGTGCGTGGCGAAGCGCTGGCGATCCGCCCCGACGAACGTTTCAGCCTGCGCCTGGATCAGGTGCTGCCGGTCGCCGAGCAACGGAAAAGCCCTGTAATACTGGCCAGCCCGATCTTGCGCACGCTGTCGGAAGAATTGGCAAAAGGCGAGACCACCGATGCGTTCTGGAAGGCCCGAAGCGTTGAAGGCACGCCACTTGTCGAAGCGATCCCCGACCACCCCGGCCAGCGCCTGGTCACCTTCCTGTGGCGCGGCGCGCGCGACAACGTGCGGATGTTCGGCGCACCCACGGGCAACCATGAGTCGCTTCTACGCCTGGGCCAGAGTGATGTCTGGTACCGCAGCTTCGAGGTGCCGGCCAGCGCCCGCCTGAGCTACCAGATGGCTGCCGATGTGCCAGCTTCGGATGATCGCCGGGTGATTCTCGCCACCACCCGACGCGACCCGCTCAACCCGAACACTTTTGCTGATGGCAGCGGTGATCCGTGGTTGTCGCGCTCCAGCCTGGAACTGCCGGACGCCGCGCCACAACCCTGGGTCGCGGTTCGCGAGGGCGTGACGCGAGGCAGCCTGGAGCGCAAGCGCCTGGCCAGCCGATTGCTGGGCAACGAACGGGATATCTACCTGTACCGACCGGCCGGCTGGCGTCCTGGCAAGGCCGACCAGGGCCTGTTGGTGCTGTTCGACGCCCACGCCTACACCCGCCAGGTACCGACGCCGACGATCCTCGACAACTTGATCGCCGACGGCCTGATCCCGCCGACGGCCGCGATCATCGTCGCCAACCCCAGCGACCTCAGTCGCCAGCAGGAACTGCCACCGAACCCGTTGTTCGCCCGTTTCATGGCCGAGGAACTGATGCCTTGGGCGCGCCAGCAGGGCCTGTCGGCATCGTCCTCGCGCACCGTGGTCGCCGGCTCCAGCTACGGTGGCCTGGCTTCGGCGTACATGGGCTTGAAGCATCCGCAGTGGTTCGGCAATGTGCTGAGCATGTCAGGTTCGTACTGGTGGGCGCAGGAGGGCGAGGAGCCGGGTTGGTTGACCCGCGAGTACGTCAAGGCACCGCGCAAGGCGCTGCGCTTCTACCTCCAGGCCGGGTTGTTCGAAGGCCCGAGGATCCTCGACACCAATCGCCACCTGCGCGATGTGCTGCTGGCCAAGGGGTATGCGGTGGAGCAGGCGGAGTATCCGGCGGGGCACGACTACCTGCAGTGGCGCGGCAGCCTGCCCTGCGGCTTGATCAGCTTGATCGGCCGCGGTACCCGGGCGCAGCCCCGGGCCTGCGTGCCGAAGTAGCTGGATCAGGGAGACCCTGATGGTGCCCGGTCTTCACTAATGGCAAAGTGCCGGTCTCCAGCGGCCCACGCTGGAGACCCGTCACAAGGAGCTAGTGTGAAATCCAGGATCTTGGCTGTGCTAGCCTGCAGCCTGTTGTTTGCCCCGGGCGCCGATGCCCAGGATATTGCCACGCTGTACCAGAGCTATGAGCAGAAGGGCTACTCCACGCTGAGCATGGAGGAGCTGAACCAGCCGGTGCAGATCACCGCGGTGGCACTGGGTGTGTCGACCAATCTCAAGGGCGCGCCGATACTCGCCGCCGGCGATGACGATGGCTACGAACTGGCCCGCCTGCGCGGGGCCGACAGTGCCCAGGACGAGCAGATGAAAGCGCTGCACCCGGGCCAGAAGTTCGACGCCGAATGCGTACTGCAATTCACCTCCGGCAGTGATTACCTGTCGTTCAACCAATGCACGTTCAACTGAGCAAGGAAGTTCTCATGAAAGGATCGCTTCGTTACCTCACCCTGGCCGGCTGCCTGGCCGCGTTTTCCGCCTCGGCTGCCGATTCGGCCCAGGTCGCCCTGTTCACGGCGCTGGCCAAGTGCGAGGCCAGCGCGCAGCAGGTGGAGGCCTTCAACCAGTTGGTCGATGCCGAGCAACTGACCTTCACCAAGGATGAGGCGCACAGCCCCTGGGGCGGCGCCGCCTGGCAGGTTACGCCGGCCTTGAGCATCAATGGTGTGTCGTCCGCCACCCTGGTGATGACCGACCGCTTCAGCTTCTACCTGCAGAGCAGCAGCACCGCGCCCCTGGCCGATGCCGCCAAGCTGGCCAGTGCGCTCAAGCTGAAGAAGACGCTCGATACCGACGGTTATGTCGACTACCAGCGAGTGCTGGAGAGCAAGGGCACGTTGCGCGTGGTTTCGACGGAAGACAAGGATCGCGACCTGTACGTCGGTTGCAGCTACCCGCAGGCCTGAGGCGGGAAGTAAATTGCAGGCCCGGAACGCCCGGGCCTTCAGTGAGCAAGAGCCTTGAGCACATGCTCGGGGTCATTGTGCAGTGCCCGAAGCAATGCCTTGGCGGGGCCGGTGGGCTCACGACGCCCCTGTTCCCAGTTGCGTAACGTGGCGACCTGCACGTCGATCATCTCGGCGAAGCGTACTTGGGACAGGCCGGTGCGCTTGCGAATGTTGCGGACCTGAAGCGCATCGATTTCGAACTGGCGGGAAGGCTGGCGTTGCCCCTGGATGATTTCATCCATCTGTTCAACGCTTTGCATCAGCTCTTCGAAAAATCGGCTCATGGGTGTCTCCAGTGTTCGATGACGGCTTTCAGTGCCTTGCGCTGTTCGGTGGACAAGTCCTGTTGCTCGTTCTTGGGGTAGATGTAGAGCATGGCGATTTGCGCTGCAGCGTTGAAGTGGTAGTAGATGACCCGGGCGCCACCTCGTTTTCCATGCCCGTTCGCTGCGATACGGAGCTTTCGCAAGCCACCGGTGCCCTCGATGAGGTCACCTGCATCCGGGGCAATCAAGAGACGAACCTGCAGCAGCCGGTAAGTCTCATCGTCGAGCAGTTCCTTTACGCGTTTGGTGAAGATGACCGTTTCGCTGAAGAGCATAGCAGGTGGTGCGCCATTGGCGTAGTCGATGTTGTAACAACGCTACTGGAGAAAAGGTGGACCGTGGCAAGAGCACGGGATAGCAAGGCTATCGAAGGCACTGCTGCGACGACATCATTCACCTCTGGCAATGCCGTAGTCCCTTTCCCTCAATCTTTGGACGGCACCTGCCGATTCCTGTTTCGCCACACCCGATACGCCCTGATCCCCGCCCGCACCGAACCGAACAGCAGCTTGTCCTCCATCTCCCGTGCCATGCCCGAGCGCACCAGCATGCGCAGGAAGGCGCCGCGTGCGCGGGCAATGGCGAAGTGAATACCCTGGGCGGCGAGGGTGTCGCGCACTTCGCGCAGGGCGGCGATGCCGCTGACATCGATGCTGGTCACCGCCTCGGCGTCGAACAGCACCACTTGCACACTTTGTTCGCCTTGCACGGCCTCGAGCAGGCGCATCTTGAAGTAGTCGGCGTTGAAGAACAGGATTGCGTCGTCGAAGCGATACACCACCAAACCCGGCAGGGTGCGGGCGTCCTTGTGCTGGCGCACGTCGACCTGGCCGTCGACGCCGGGCAACCAGCCGAGCACGGCGTCGGTGGGCTGGTAGATGCTGTAGAGCAGGCGCAGGATGGCCAGGGTCACGGCGAACACGATGCCCGGCAGCACCCCCAGACCGAGCACGCCGACCGTGGTCAGCAGGCACAACCAGAACTCGAAGCGGCTGAGCCGGCGGATGCTCTTGAGCGACCTCACGTCGATCAGCCCCCAGCCGGCCATCAACAGCACGGCGCCCAGCGCGGGCTGGGGGATCCAGGCCATGGGCGCGGTGAAGAACAGCAGGATCAGGGCGATCACCAGCGCGGCGATGATCCCCACCAGCTGGCTCTTGCCGCCAACCATGTCATTGACTGCAGTGCGCGAGTCGGCGCCACTGATGGCGAAGCCCTGGGACACACCTGCGGCCAGGTTGCTCACCCCCAGGGCGACGAACTCATGGTTGGCGTTGATGGCATAGCCGTGCCGGGCGGCGAAGCTGCGGGCGGTGAGCATGGCGCTGCAGAAACTGATGGTGGCGATACCCAGGGCATCGCGCAGCAGGCTCTTGGTTTCCGCCAGGTTGCTCTGTGGCCAGGCGAGCTCCGGGATGCCCGCCGGTACCGGGCCGAGGATCGCCACGCCC
Source organism: Pseudomonas entomophila (assembly GCF_018417595.1). Classification (NCBI taxonomy): domain Bacteria; kingdom Pseudomonadati; phylum Pseudomonadota; class Gammaproteobacteria; order Pseudomonadales; family Pseudomonadaceae; genus Pseudomonas; species Pseudomonas entomophila. Next base: position 4,699,941 of record NZ_CP070982.1, on the reverse strand, counting down.
AGGCGGTCCAGGCCGAACAGGCCGGCCAGCGCGGTGAACACCACCACAGTCACCAGCGCGGCCGGCAGGCGTGGGAAGCGGCGTGGTAGCCCGATCAGCAGGCCCAGCCCGGCGAGGCCGATGGCCAGGCTCGGCCAGTGGATCTCGCCCAGGCGCTGGAGCAGGTTGAGCAAGCTGAGGATGAACCCGTCGCCTTCGATCTTGAACCCCACCACTTTCGACAGCTGCCCGGCAATCAGGCTCAGGCCGATGCCGTTGAGGTAGCCGATCAGGATCGGCCGCGAGAAGAAACTGGCGATGAACCCGGCCCGCGCTACCCCGGCGGCGATCAGCATCGCCCCCACCAGCACGGTGACGATCACCGACAACTCGGCGATGCGATGCGGGTCACCCATGGCCAGGGGCGCCACCGCGCCGCCGATCATGGCGCAGGTGGCCGCGTCGGGGCCGACCATCAGCTGGCGCGAGCTGCCGATCAGGGCATAGACGATCATCGGCAGCACGCAGGCGTACAAGCCGTACTGCGGCGGCAGGCCGACGATCTGCGCATAGGCGATGGCGATGGGGATCTGGATCGCGGCCACGGAAAGGCCGGCCTGCAGGTCGGCATGGAGCCACTCGCGGCGGTAGTGCAACAGGTTGGCCAGGCCCGGTAGCCAGCGGGAGAGAAACATGCGCGGTCCCTTCGATATGTTTCAACAAGCTTAGGCGGTTATGCACCTGAAGCCGTTGCGCATTCAAGCCAATCGACACGGGTTTGGCCATGGGCCAGATCAAGGAAAGCCGCAGAAACGAAAAAAGGAGCCGAGGCTCCTTTTGACAGCGATGACGTTACCGGAACGCCATGCGGGGAATGCGATGTGGAGCGGGTAGAGGGAATCGAACCCTCAACTAAAGCTTGGGAAGCTTTCGTTTTGCCACTAAACTATACCCGCGTTTGCGCCTGAGTTTTTACCATAACTCCCTCCGTATTAGAAGCCCATGGTTATAAAAAAGCCTGTCGGCGACCTGTAGCCCGCGGGTAGTAGGGCCCACAGGACGCCGATGCGCTCAGATGGCCAGTGCATGCTGTGCGTGCACCGGTGTGTGGCGATGACGGGCCTCGCGCACGGTCGGCTTGAGGAAACCGAGCATGGCCGAGCGGGTATCCTCGCAGGCGCCCTTGTGCTCCATGTCGAGGAAGTGGCCGGCCTCGCGGATCACGCTGAAGTGGCTCTGCCCCACATGCCGGGCGAACTGGCGGGCATCCTCGACCGTGGTGTACTCGTCGCGGTCACCGTTGATGAACAGCACCGGGATGTCGATGTTGCGCGCCGCCTTCAGCGCCCGCTCCAGGTCGTGGTCGAGCACCTGGTTGATGTGGAAGTGCATCTGCGCGTACTCGTGGCTGTCCAGGCTGCTGACATGCCGATAGTTGAAACGCTTGAACAGCGACGGCAGGTACTTGCCGATGGTGTCGTTGACCAGGTTGCCCACCTGGTAGCGGTCGCAGGCGGCCAGGTACTGGCAACCGCGATCCAGGTAGTCACGCATCGGTGCGTTGATCACCGGCGAGAACGAACTGACGATGGCCTTCCTCACCCGCCGCGGCTGGTGCGCCAGCGCCAGCAGCGTGCAGGCGCCGCCCCAGGAGAACGACAGCACATGGTCGGCCTGGAAGTGCTCGATCAGTTCGAGGAGGATGTGCGCCTCGGTCTCCTTGGTGATCAGGCGCTCCTGGCGGTTGTGGGGCTTTGATTTGCCCGCGTAGGGCTGGTCGTAGAGCACCACGTTGAACTGCGGGTGCAGGTTGCGCACCGTCTGGGCGAAGGATGCCGTGGTGGCCAGCGAGCCATTGATCAGGATGATCGTCTTCTCGGCGCCTTGCGCGCGATGGAACTCCGTGTAAACCCGGTACTGCCCTTGGATATCAAGTACAGCGATTTCTGGCCTCATGTCATCGACTCCTGGCGCAAAAAGGGTATTCGCGTCACCTAGGGTGCACGTTCTTTATGACAGGTAGGCATTTGCCTGGAAGAGAAACCGGTAGGCCCTTGTGTCGATCCTTGACGCGTGTGTCGACGGTATTGTTGTAGCGGGCGATTTGCCGTGCCCCAGGGCATCGAGGCACTGGGTGGCCGGCAAAGGGCGTCCGACCTGCGGTGTGACTTGCTGGTCACTTGCAGACTGACGATTCGATTCAAGCAGCGGGGCGCGGATCGCGCAAGTGCCGTTCGGGGAAAAATGTGACTCGGGGGGGCTCGGCGGTCGTGTGGCGGTGCCGCCTGCTTCACGGGCAAGACTTGACCCATTTGCCTGATACGACCTCTGTAGGAGCGGTTTTAACCGCGATCACCCGCGAAGCGGGTGCCATCCGAGGTGTCTTCATCGCGGCTGAAGCCGCTCCTACAGACTGTACTGATCTCTTCGGGCGAGAGTTCCCTGTACTCACCCGGTGCCAGCCGCAGGTCCAGCGCGATAGCGCCCATACGCTCCCGATGCAACCCCACCACCTTGTTCTGGAAATACCCGAACATCCGCTTTACCTGGTGATATCGCCCTTCGACGATTGTCAGCCTGGCCTCGCGGGGCCCGAGGATGTCCAGTTGGGCGGGCAGGGTGGTGAGGTCTTCGAAGGCGAAGTAGAACCCTTCGTGGAACTTGTCGACATAATGCGCGCCGATCTCGTCCTCTGTCTGCACGAGGTACACCTTTGGCAGCTTGGTCTGCGGCTGGGTCAGGCGCCGCGACCACTGCCCGTCGTTGGTCAGGATCATCAGGCCGGTGGTGTTGTAGTCCAGGCGCCCGGCGATATGCAGGTCGTCACGCAATTCGGCCGGCAGCAGGTCGAGCACCGTGGGGTGCAGCGGGTCGCTGGTGGCGCTGACACAGCCGGCAGGTTTGTGCAGCATCAGGTAGCGGGCGGGGCACCCGGCCTGCACGACTTGGTCATCCACCTCGACACGACTGAACTCGCGCACTTCATGCAACGGATCGCTTGCCACCTCGCCGTCAACGCGCACGCGCTTGCTCGCCAGCAGCAGGCGCACTTGCTGGCGGTTGTAGCAGGGCAGGTTGCCGAGGAATCGGTCGAGGCGCATGGCAGGAAGGTCGTGGGAAATCGGCGCGCAGTCTAGCGGATCACAGGTGTTCGCGCTGCCTTGAGTTGTTCGTCCACTGCCGCGCAGCGCGGGCACAGGCAGGCTTTGTCGCGCAGCTCGGCCGGCAGCGCCTCGAGGATGGCCGGGTCGATGCTCACGTTGAAGCACCAGCATCCCTGTGTCGCGCTGCGCGGGTCGGCCAGGCCGCATTGGTTGGTGGCGCCGCAGGCGGGGCAGCGCTGGGGGTCAGTCATGGTCGGTTCCGGGCAGTTCGCTGCAGACGCGGTTGCGGCCGCTCTGCTTGGCACGATAAAGGGCATGGTCGGCGCGGGTCAGCAGGCTGTGCAGGGTGTCTTCGCGCAGCAGGCTGGACAAGCCGATGCTGGCGGTCAGGCGCAGCGGTTGTTCGTTGTAGCTGAAGATCAGTTGCTCGGTGCGCCGGCGGATCTTCTCCGCCACCTCGATAGCCTGGCGCCCGTGGGCTTCACGCAGCAGCACGACGAACTCCTCGCCGCCCCAGCGGCAGAGTATATCGGACTGGCGCAGGCTGCCCTGCAGCACAGTGGCGAACTGGCGCAGCACTTCGTCGCCGGCCAGGTGGCCGTGGGTGTCGTTGAGCGCCTTGAAGTGGTCAAGGTCAATCAAGAGGGCGACCAGCGGCGCGCTGTCGCGCTGGGCCTCGACCAGCGCCTGGCCAGCCAGCAGGTCGAAGCTGCGGCGGTTGGGCAGGCCGGTGAGGCTGTCGAGGGTGGCCAGCGCGGCGGCGTTGTCCTGGTGGCGCTTGATCATGGCGTTGAGCAACGACAGCACCACCAGGGTGATCATCGCGCAGATCGCCAGGTTCAGGTACAGCGACTGGCGAATGCGGTCCAGGGCGCCGCTCTCGCGCTTGTCCACCAGTAGGTACCAGCCCAGCTCCGGCAGCAGGCGCACATTGAGGAAGTGGCTGTGCCCATCGTTGTCGTGGTACTCGTGGCTGCCTTCGGCGGGTGCCGGCAGGTGCGCGAGCAGGTCTTGCCACTGGTTGCTGTCGCTCAGTTGCTGGCCGGCGCGCAGGCCATGGGGGCCACCGTCGGAGCCGGTCAGCAGCACCTTGCCCTGGCCATCGGCGAACAGCACCGCGCGCTGGTAACGGCGTTGATAGTCGTCGATCAGGCGCACCACCGACTCCACGCTCAGCCCCACGCCGACGGCGCCGATGAAGCGCTGCTGATAGTCGAGCACCCGGTGGTTGATGAACACCGTGAGCTTGTCCTGGTTGGCCATGTCCAGGTCGACGTTGATCTCGTAGGGTTTGCTGGTTTGGCGCAGGCGGAAGTACCAGGCGTCGCGCCAGCTGTCGGGCCTGACCTGCTTGAGCACGCCCTTGGCCTGGTAGTAGGTGAGGCTGCGGTCGGAGACGAAGAAGCTGGTGCAGGTGTCCTGGGTGCCCATCACCTCGCCGAGGAAGCGGGTGATGCGCCGGGTATCCTGCTCGCCGCCCAGTGCCCAGTCACGCAGGAAGGTGTCCTGGGCCATCATCGACGAGATCAGCACCGGGCGGATCAGGTCTTTCTGGATTTCCGAGTAGACGGTGTCGGAGGTCAGCGGCAGCTCGGTATTGACGATGCCATCGCGGATTGCCCCGCGCGAGGCGTAGTAGCTCAGCAGCGAGGTGGCCAGGAAGCCGCAGGCCAGCAACAGCAGCAGGGTGAGGATCAGCGAGCGTTGCGAGAACAGGGCGGACGGTGAAGGCATGATCTTCCCGAGAGGTGTGCCGGTGGCCACATTCTAGTGAGATGACCGAAAAATGACTGCATGTTTTTAAGGGGTATACGGCCTGTTTCAAATTGTTGCTGAAATGGCACTGAACCCCGGCGCCGCTGTCTGATGCAGTGTCGACCGACGCATTGTCGTCGACGCCCGCCAGCGCCGCTGTGCCGGGCCCTTTCGCGGTCCAGGAGGCCGCCATGTACCCACGCATCCTGCTCGTTGTCCTGTTGGGACTGCTGACATCCGCCTGCGCGCCTTACTACGAGCGCGACGGCTATTACCGCAGCGACTACTACACCACCGATCGCTACGTGTACCCGGGCTATTACCGTCAAGACCGCTACTACGTGGCACCGCAACCGCGTTACTACTACCAGCCCGCACCGCGTTACTACCGCCCGGCGCCGGTGCCGCAGTACCGCCCATATCCGCCGCCCGGCATGCAGCCGCGCTGGCAGGGCAACCCGCGGTACGACTATGGCAACCGCCAGCGCTATGACTATGGGCGGGATCGTGAGCGCAACGATTACCGCAATGACAACCGTGGGGGCCAGGGGGACCGTTGGCATTCCAATGGGCGCGGGGACCATGACCGGCGCCCGGATGGCGGGCGGGGAGGGGATCGCAGTTGGCAGCGGTGATCGTTGATTCTGGTACCGGGAGTTGGGTCCTCTGTAGGAGCGGCTTCAGCCGCGATGCAGGCAACGTGGTGTCCGGCACCCGCTGCACGGGGGATCGCTGTAGGAGCGGCTTTAGCCGCGATGCAGGCAACATGGTGTTCGGCACCCTCTGCGCGGGTGTTCGCGGCTGAAGCTCCTACCTTGTCATGGGGCCGGTACCGTTCACCCCAGGTCCGCCAACGGATGGCGCCCCTCCCACACCTTGGTGAAGTGCGCCTCGACCACCGCCGCCGGCACCTGCGCCACATCCGGCCAATGCCAGTGCGGCGTGTTGTCCTTGTCCAGCAACCGCGCCCGCACCCCCTCGCTGAACTCCGGATGACGGCAGCAGTTCAGGCTCAGGGTGTATTCCATCTGGAACACCTGGGCCAACGACAGGTAACGCGCGCGGCGAATCTGTTCCCACACCAGGTGCGCGGTCAGCGGGCAACCTTCGTGCAGGCGCTGGCCCGCCGCCGCCAGCAGCGGGTCGGCATGCCGGGCCAGGCCACTGAGCGCACGCCAGGCCGCCACCGGGTCGGCCACGTCGAGTACTTCATCGATCACCGCCCGCCGCGCCAACCACTGCCCCTCGGGCAATTCGGCGCAGGCGCGGTGCTGTTCGGCCTTGAGCAGGCTGTTCAGCTGCAATGCGGTCTGCTCCTGCCAGTTCAGTTGCAGCAGCTCTTCGATCAACGCGTCCTGCTGATGCTCGCCAAAGAAGCGGTCGGCCAGCCCCAGGTCCAGGGCATCGCGGGCATTGATCGGCGCGCCGGTCAAACCCAGGAACAACCCCAGCTTGCCCGGCAGCCTGGCAAGGAACCAGCTGGCGCCGACATCCGGATACAACCCAATGCTGATTTCCGGCATGGCCAGGCGGCTGCTGGGGGTGACGATGCGCACGCCTGCGCCCTGCAACAACCCCATGCCGCCGCCCAGCACATGGCCATGGCCCCAGCACAGCAGCGGCTTGGGGTAGGTGTGCAGGCGATGGTCCAGGCGGTATTCGTGGGCGAAGAAGGTGGCCGCCAGCGGCGGCACGCTGCCGGGATGCTCGCGGCAGGCCTGGGCCAGCGCGCGCACATCGCCACCGGCGCAGAAGGCCTTGGGCCCGTTACCGCGTAGTACGACGCAAACGATGCCCGGGTCCTGTGCCCATTCCTGCAAGTGCTCGTCGAGCACCTCGATCATCGGCAGGGTCAGGGCATTGAGCGCCTTGGGCGCATCGAGCGTGGCGATGCCGATGCGGGCGCCGTCGGCGCCGGTGAGTACCTCGCAGTGAATGGCCATGGGCAACCTCGCGCAAGTCATCCCCTCAGTATGGCCCGTCGCGCCGTGGCTGCCGGTCGCCGGTCGGATCGATTGACAAGCCGGCGCGGCTTTCCTAGTGTCGCGCCACTTTGCTATTGGATGCCCCCATGACCGACGACGATCGCATCAAGCTCGAGCCCAGCTGGAAAGCCGCGCTGCGCGCCGAGTTCGACCAGCCCTACATGCACCAGCTGCGCGAGTTCTTGCGCCAGGAGTACGCCGCCGGCAAGGAGATCTACCCGCCCGGGCCACTGATCTTCAACGCGCTGAACTCCACGCCGCTGGACCAGGTCAAGGTGGTGATCCTCGGCCAGGACCCCTACCACGGGCCGGGCCAGGCCCATGGCCTGTGCTTCTCGGTGCAGCCCGGCATCCCGACGCCGCCCTCGCTGGTGAATATCTACAAGGAGCTGCAGCGCGACCTCAACCTGCCCATCCCCAACCACGGCTACCTGCAGAGCTGGGCCGAGCAGGGCGTGCTGCTGCTCAACACCACCATGACCGTGCAGCGCGCCAACGCCGCGTCCCACGCGAAAAAGGGCTGGGAATTCTTCACCGACCGGATCATCCAGGTGGTCAGCGAGCAGTGCCCGAACGTGGTGTTCCTGTTGTGGGGCGCCCATGCCCAGAGCAAGCAGAAGCTGATCGACGGCACCCGCCACCTGGTGCTCAAGTCGGTGCATCCGTCACCGTTGTCGGCGTATCGCGGGTTCTTCGGCTGTGGGCATTTCAGCCGGGCCAATGGCTTCTTGCAGCAGCATGGGATGGCGCCGATCGATTGGTCGTTGCCACCGTTGTAGTACTGTCGCACCTAGTATTTTTGCCAGTTTCGCGGAGTTTCCGTCAGCGCTAGATTCAGCCCCATAGAAGCCATACAGCCCTTGCAGTGCAGGGGCTGCAAATTTCAGGGGTTTGAAAATGTCGAGACTGGTGAAGGCTAAAGGCAAGGGCTCCATCCTCTCTCCAGAGCCCGGCGAAGTCTTTCTCGCTGCCCCTGTGCCGGTGGGTGTGCTGCGGTTGCTCGATGACGAGGAGGGTGCCCTCACACTGCCCCTTGAAAGGCAGATCATTGCGTTGCCTTTTCGGGTAAAGGTCTGGGCTGACTACGAAAGCGAGTACCGGCAGTTGATCGCGGACGGTTATGAGAGCCCTCGGCTGGGGTTCCAGCCGTTCTGGAACGACAGAGCGGTAGGCGAAGTCGTTCACTGGGATATGACGCCCAGTGTTGAAGAAGATGAAAACGGTGAACGGTTTTTCCCGGTCGATCTGAGTGTGCCGGCGTCAAAACTTGTCCCTGGTGAGGGCACGCTCAAGTTTGAAGTTTGGGTCGAGGAGATCTTCAACCGAGAGCCATCTCCTGAGACCAGGATCCGGATAGACCAGGTGGCTCCCAACATTGGCCGCCCTTGCCCGTTGCGCGGAGACAATGTAACGCTCATCGATCAGGCGTATCTGGACCAGAATGGAAACAAGGCGATCTTCAAGCTTGACCGCTGGCCCGACATCCATCTTGAAGACAAAGTGCAGCTGTTCATGCTCGATTCGAGTACGCCGGGCACAACGAACCTGCCATTTAATCCCTTGTTCGAAGTTACCGTCAATGCTGATAACAAACAGCAAAATCCATTCTTGGTCGAAGTGCCCGCTGCGAAATTGAGCAATGGCAAGTTTCGGGTGGTCTGCAGGTTGTTGGACCGCTGTGGCAATGTGGGGGTTCCTTCACCTTCACTCGATGTAACAGTGCTGTTGCCCGTGCCCGTCGTGCTTCCGCTTCCCCAGGTGCCGCTGGCCAACGATGGGCTGCTGGACCTGCAGGACGCCCGTACTCCTGTGTGGGTGGAGATCCCCAGGATCGAAGAGGCGCAGCGTGGCGATGTGCTGCAGGGGTACTGGAACACCCGGCCATTGCGGGCCGTCACGGTGGGGGACGTCCAGCAATGGCCCGTGCCTGTGGAGGTACCCTGGGCGGATATCACGGCTCAGGGCTTTGTCGGGTCTGTTCTGGCAAGCGTGTACTACACCAGCAGCCGCCATGGCGGTTCGCAGGAAACGACTGGTATCCAGGTCAGGGTCGACTTGCGCGTCGCAGGCCCCGACCCGGAGGGCCCCGGGCCTGAGAACCCGCTGCTGGCGCCCGTCGTGGTCAAGGGGCGCACGGGAGACAATCACCTGGGGACTCCGGATATCAATCAGGGCGTGAGGGTGGAAGTGCTGCTCTACGCGCAGCCTGAGTCGGGACAACAGTTGGAATTGCATTGGAATGGCTCGCAGCTTCCCGTTTCGACCTATGTGGTACAGGCGGGTGAGCAAGGAAACCGGACGATCACTTTTCCGCTCATTCCCTACGATCAGGTCAAGGACAGCAGTGGCCGGGTTCCGGTGCATTACTGGACCAGCAACGGCGTCAACCGGCAGCGCTCTCCGGTCACCACGGTCACGGTGGCGTGGGTAGCGACGTATCCGCAGCCGGCGTATGTCGAGCCCTATGTCAACTTCTTTGGCAACCTCAGTTGCGCCTCTTTGTACAAAGCCATCTCCAAGCCTATTCCCCAGGCTGCTGACATACCGTTCGATGTGCCCCCGAGTGCCGGGCTGAATGTAGGGGAACAAGTTCGCTTGCGTTGGCAGTTGTATCGAAAAATAGAAAAAGAGCCTCCAGAGCCTCCAGAGTTTGTTGCGGTTGGTGAGGAGCAGTTTGCCGCCCCCGTGCCAGTTACCCGAGCAAACCAAGCCCTGCGCTTGTTCCTGGGGCCTGTGCGGCAGGCACTTCACGATCAGTTTGGAAACTTCAGGAAAGAAGGCCTGGTGAGGGTTTGGTACGACGTCGAGAAGAACGACGGTGGCGTGGGCTTTTCGCACCCGCTCAAAGTATCCGTCGACTTTATCTTCGCCAGCACCATGGGGTGCGAGTTCAGGGAGCGTCAATAGGTGATGCGCAGGTATTCCGGCTGCAGTGAAGCCGTTTGTAGTTGATTTTTCAATTTTCAGGAGAATGCTATGACCAGCTTTGAAAAAAACAGCACGGTGTCTGGAGAAACTTTCGCGCCTGGGGCTACGACACCGAGTCCAGTAAGAACGAAAGAAGAGCTTCTGGAACTTTCAAAAAAAAATGACCAGGCGCTGGCTGCTTACAAAAAGAAAGCGGAAGAGTCCAAAAAGAAAGCGGAAGAGTCCAAAAAGAAAGCGGAAGAGTCAGCGCCCGATGGCGTCATGACTTCTTCCAATGACAGCTCTATTGCGAGCAGTGCGGACTTCACTTTTGATCCTGACAGAGTTCTGGATGACAATGGAGATGGGCGCGGAATCACGGTTAAACGTGAAAACTTTGAAGTTACGGACGACCGCAATAATTATGTGAGCTTGCTAATCCCGGCGTGGCCGTCCACGCTGCCCGCACCTCATAATCCTGCCGATTACCCTGATACATACGACCTGATCTATCTATGGCGAATGGAATATCGACAAGATCAGTTTGGCAATACAATTGCCACTCCTGTAAAGGTCAGTATAGAGGCGCTGGCGTTGCCTTTCGATGTGGGAGGTGGAGGGGGAGGCCCTATCAGTGTATCACTCGACCCCTTGTTTTTGCCTCAGTTGCCAGAGGGTCCCGTTGATTGGCTCTATTCGCTGGGTCACAGCGAAATTGGTAACGAAATATTTTCTGCACCTAAACGCCTCTATGTTGACCAGTTTCCCCCTTCCCGCGGCGTTCAGCCCCGTGCCCTGGGTCGGCCGGCCAATCTTCCGGAAGGTGCGGTGATCGATCTTGACTACCTGCGGAGGTACTCGATCATCTCCTTCCCACTTTCGGATTATTCAGGGAAATGGCCTGCTGACCAGATCGTGATCAACGTCAATGGCGTTGAGCTGGCGCCCATCGACATCTATCCGGTCGGCGGCGACCTGGTGCAGACGATCGACTTGAGCAACACCATCGTCGAAGGTTGGGGAGCGGGCACCAAGCAAGTCAGGTTCAAGCTGCGCGATCGTACGGGGTGGGAGTCGGCGGAGTCTGGCAGCCTTGTGGTGAATATTCAGCTGGAGGATGTGCCCACGGTCTTGCCTGCCCCGATCCTGCAGGCCGCGCGGGTCAATCGCGATGTGGCGAGAGCTGGGCTGACCATCCAGATTCCGGACATCGTCTCTGCGCAGCCCAATGATCGTCTGGTGGTGATCCTGCAAACGCCTTCTGGTCCGCAAAGGCTGTCTCCCATCACCTATGGCACGGCGCCTCGGACGGTGGTCGCGACGTGGAGCAACCTGGCCCAGCCAAATGGGCAGGCCAACTATGACTTGTCGGTGACCTATGAATGGTCCCGAGGTGAAGTGACCCCGCTACAATCCCCCCCCGCAGTCGTGGCGGTGGACCTGCGGACCGTGGAGCCGATTCCGGTTCCGGACGATGGCAGTCCTAACCCTCTGCTGGGCCAGCTCGTGGTGCGGGGTGGTGGTGCCAATCCGGTGGATAACAGGATTCGACCAGAAGATTTCAATCTGCCAGCGACCATTGTCTTTACCACCTACCCGGGTGCGGAGGCGGGTAGCAGGGTCCGAATCTTCTATCGATCCGGAGAGACTGCCGAGGAGGTCATCGCGGTGCCTCCGATCGAGCTTCCGAATCCACCCGTTGAAGGATCGACCATCAATGTCGAGCTGCCATGGGCAACGATCGCGCGCCACGGGAATGGACTGAAGGATGCCTACTTCGAGGTCTATCCGCCAGCTGGCTCCGAGTTCGAAGACAACGCCTTACTTTCCCCGGTAACACCCGTCACCGTCGCCGCAGTCGTCACGCTGACGTCCTTCGTGCGTTACTTGAACGTCGACAGGCCGGACGCGGTCAACCCAGTCACCGGCCATGGTGCAAGGGAAAACCGGCCTGCGGGCTCGCCTGTTGCCACCACCAACATCCTCAACTGCAACTCCCAACCCTGGAACGGCATTCAACTGTTGATCAACGAACCGACACTGAACATCGGCGAGCGTGTCACCGTCCAGTTGCAGTATGCCGCCAACGCAACGGGCACCGCTCCGTACCAGGCGCCTGTCGAAGTCAGCGGCAGTGTCACAAGCTCAGGCACGATCACCTTGGTGGTGCCTTTCAGCGACATCATTTTCCCCGCAGGCAGCCCTGTGCCTCGTGGGCCGCTGACAGGTTCGTTCCTCAGTAGCTTCACGGTCCAGCGTGAAACCGGTGTGGTCGACATGTCGAACGCGGTCATGGTGCGTTACGCGGTCAATGGCAGCAATGAAGGCTACTGCGCCTTTTGGGGCACCGGTCGCCCTCGGCGGGTATGAGGCAAGGCAACCAGGGCGGGCGCTGACCGCCCTGGTTGTTGAAAAGTCTGTATTGCGTTGTTGAGTTTTCCTATACGGCAAAGTTTCTCTCCCCATTAGCCTTCTTGACCTTGCAGTGAGGCTGGCGGGCAGTACCCAGCTTTCTGCGCATCCATTGCGATTGAACCGAGAGGTCCAGAATGCCGAACGTCAGTACCTGTAATCGTCTTACATTTTCGCTTACGGGCGTCATCGCCCTGTTGACACTCGCGGCCTACTCCGGCCACGCCACCGCCCGCAATCTGGTGGGCGAAACGTTGACCATCGACGCCACTACCCCCATCACTTTCTACAACGCCAGCGCCAACTCCACCTTGAACGTCAACGGTGCGCAGACCCAGGCCCTGCAGATGAACCAGTCGACACTGAACATGACCAGCGGCGTCGTTTCAGTGACCTCTGGCAATGCCATCGGCTTGCTCGACGGCACAGCCACCATTGCCAACGCGAACATCGTCAACTCCGGTAATGGCATGGGCCTGTTGCTGGCGCGCAGCTTCGGCCAATCGACCGCCAGCGTGAGTGACAGCCAGATCAGCGCAGGTATCGGTGCCCAGGCCACGGCTGGCAGTCAACTTTTGTTGCGCAACACCCAGGTGACCGGCAGGGTCGGCCCAGGCTTGCGGCTGCTGGGCGGCACGGCGCGGGTCGAGGGTGGTAGCCGCATCACCGGGCAGACCGCAGGCGTGCAGATGCTGGCCGAAAGCACCACCAACAATGCGCCCCAGTTGACCTTGGACAGCAGCCACGTGTCCGGAGTCGCCGGCCCGGCCATCGTGATCGGTCAAGGGAGCGTCGCGACGCTGGAGGTGCTCAATGGCTCCAGCCTGACGGGCGGCAACGGCACTGCCTTGCAGGTACGCCAGCAGGGCACGGCAAATGTACGCGTCGATGCCTCCACCCTCACTGGCGGGATCGACAATGCCGGTACTTCGACCATCGACTTCAGCAACTCGACCCTGAACGGTGATGCTGTTACCAGCGCTACCGGCAAACTCGACCTGGCGTTTCAGGACTCGACGATGACCGGCAGCATCAAGTCTGCGGGCATCACCCAGGCAAACCTGGTCCGTTCTTCGTTGAATGGCGATATCGAAAGCACAGGTACTTCGACGGTCACCCTCAATGTCTCGACCTTGAACGGCAATGCCACGACTGCGCAGAACGGCACGCTCGACCTTACGCTTGTCGACTCGGAAATGACCGGCAACATCCAGTCCGCAGGCGAGACCCTGGTCAACTTCACCCGTTCTTCGTTGAAAGGTGATATCGATAGCTCGGGTACTTCGACGGTGACCTTCGCTGGCTCGACCTTGCACGGCAATGCCACGACTGCGCACAACGGCACGCTCGACCTAACGTTCACCGATTCGGCCATGACCGGCAACATCCAGTCCGCTGGTACCACCCACGCGAACTTCACTCGCTCCTCGCTGACCGGCAACGTCGACGTCGGGTCTACCGGTACCTTCGATCTGTTGCTGGAACAAGGACAGATGACAGGCGACGTGGTTGTGATGCAGGGGGGAAGTGCCACCCTGGATCTGCAGAACGGCGCGCAGTTGCTGGGAGCCTTGCACAATGTGAACAGTGCCACGCTCGGTGACCGTAGCCACTGGACGCTGAATGACGACAGCACTGTCGGTGATCTGGTTATGCACGGAGGGCAGGTCACCTTTGGCGACCCAGGCCGCTTCCACAACCTGACGGTGGCTAACCTTTCCGGCAATGGCACCTTCGTCATGGACAGCGATTTTGTCACCGGCAACGGCGACCAGCTGATCATCACCGGCACATCCGAGGGCACGCACAAGCTGCAGGTGGCCAGCAGTGGTCAGGAAGCGAGCGTTGAATCGTTGCGCCTGGTCCAGACCGCCGACGGCGGCGCGCAGTTTCGCCTGTACGAAGACCGACCGGTCGATGTGGGCGCCTACTCCTACGAACTGTCGCAGGACGGCAACGACTGGGTGCTGAACCGCGAAACTCGCACCGTCGCGCCGATCACCATGGCCGCCATGGCGCTGTTCAACACCCCGATCACCGTGGCTTATGGCGAACTCAGCTCGCTGCGCAGCCGCATGGGCGAACTGCGCTACAGCGAAGGGCGCAACGCTGGTGTGTGGATGCGTGCCTACGGCAACCAGTACAACGTCAGCGGCGCTTCCCTGGGCGCGGGTTACCAGCAAAACCAGCGCGGCCTGAGCCTGGGCGCCGATATGCAGTTGTCCGACAGCGACTGGCTGGTGGGCGTGCTGGCGGGTAGCAGCCGTTCGGACCTGAACCTCGACTACGGCACTTCCGGTTCCGTCGACAGCTACTACGTGGGCGGCTACGCCACCTGGCTGGACCGCGAGACCGGCTTTTACGTCGACACCGTGCTCAAGTACAACCGCTACCAGAACAACGCTAAGGTCGGCATGAGCGACCACACCCGCAGCAAGGGCGACTACGACACCCACGGTGTGAGCGCGTCGGTGGAAGCGGGCAAGCACATCAAGCTCAACGACGGTTACTTCATCGAGCCCTTCGTCCAGGTGGCCACCGCCGCCGTCGCTGGCAAGGACTACACCTTCGACAACGGCCTGCGCGCCGAAGGCGACATGGCCAAGTCGTTGCTGGGCAAGGTGGGTACCACCGTCGGCAAGACCATCCCGCTCGATGGCGGGGCCATGGTCCAGCCTTACGTGAAAGGTGCCTTCGCCCACGAGTTCGCCCAGCGCAACCAGGTACAGGTCAACAACAACGTGTTCAACAATGACCTGTCCGGTTCGCGTGCCGAGCTGGGTGCCGGGGTGTCGCTGGCGCTGTCCAGGCAGTTCCGTGTGCATGCCGATGTGGAGTACAGCAACGGCAAGAACATCGAACTGCCTTACAGTATCAGTGTGGGTATGCGTTACAACTTCTGAAGCGGGGTCTGTGCACACATGCCATCGAGAGCAACAAGCTCGTTCTTGATGGTGTCCAGATTCGTGGTGAAGATGACCTTGCGCGCTCTGCCGGTGGCGAGAAGTACCTGTGTAGGCAGGTACTTCACGTCCCACTCCTTGAACAGTAAGGTCAGCACGTAGTCCATCCAGGGGGGGGCGCAAGTATCCACGTTGAATGCGTAGAACGCGTATTCCTCCATGTCACTGGCCAATTCTGATAGCTTCGGATGAAGCGCCATGCAGGGTGGGCATTGGTCGGAGTGGATCAGCACCATGCACGGCTTGGGCTGGTGACTCTGTATTACCAGTGAAATGAGGGCTTCCAGGTCGGTCAACGGAACCATGGCCATTAAGTGCACTCCTACGCGCCAGAGGAGCTCCCATTCAACGCCTCGGTTCTGAACAGTGAAACTAGCAAAAATACCAGTTGTTCAATTTGCTCAGTCGCTACCCGCATTCCAACGCCGAAACAACGGCTCCGCCAGAAACAGCACGAACAACAGCCGCATCACCTGCAACGCGGTCACCAACGGCACCGACAGTTGCAACGTCTCCGCCGTCAGGCTCATCTCCGCGATGCCGCCCGGCATCATCCCCAAGGTCAGCGAACGCAGGTCCAGGTGCGTCAGCAGGCTCAACGCCCACGCCGCGCCTGCGGCGATCAGCATGCACAACCCCGTGGCCAGCAAGGTGCGCCCGAGGAACGACGGCGCGCGGCGGAAGAACGCCCGGTTGAAGTGGCAGGCCAGGCCGCTGCCGATCAGCCATTGGCCGATCTGGCTGGCGCCGTTGGGCAAGCCAATCTGTAGATTGCCGGCAAGGCTCACCGTGGCGGCCACCAGTAACGGCCCGAACAGCCACGGATTGGGTTGGCGCAGGCGTTGCCAGATCAGCGCCACGACCACGCCCAGCGGCGCGATCAACGCCAGCCAGCCCCAGCTGACACTACCGGCATGATTCAGCGGCACGCCATCGCCCAGCAGGAACTTGAACAGCGCCGGCACGCACAGCACCACCGCCAGCACCCGCAGGCTCTGCGCCGCCGCCACCTGGCTGAGCACCGCCCCGTTGCGCGCACCGAGGTTGACCATCTCCCCCGAACCACCCGGCATGCTGGCGAAGAACGCCGTGGCGCGGTCCTCGCCGGTGCGCCGCAGCAACCACACGCTGATCACGCTGGACAGCGTGGTGAACAGCGCGCCGAAGAAGATCAGCGCAAAGTGATCGGCGACCTGCTCGATCACCGCCGGGGTGAAGTGCAGGCCGATGCCGATACCGATGATCCACTGGCCGCACTTGCGGCCGTTGGGGATTTCGCTGAGCTGCCAGGGCGTCAGGCAGCGCACCAGGATGATCGCCAGCAGCGAGCCGACCATCCACGGCAAGGGCCAGCCGACCTGGCTGGCGAGAAACCCGCCCGCAAGGCCGACCAACCCCGTGGCCCAGAACAGCGGCAACGACCGGTCAGGCATCGGCCATGGCCCGGCGTTGCAGGGCACGTTTGCGCCAGATGCGCAGCAGCGGCAGGCTCAGCATGCACACCACCAGCACCCACACGCCCATGCTGATCGGGCTCGACCAGAGGATGCCCAGCTCGCCGTTGGAGATCGACAGCGCGCGGCGCAGGTTCTGCTCCATCAACCCGCCAAGGATGAACCCGAGCAGGATCGGCGACAGCGGGAAGTCCAGCTTGCGCAGGATGTAGCCCATGATGCCGATGCCGACCATCAGGAACAGGTCGAAAGTGGTGGCATGCACGGCGTACACGCCAATCGCGGTAATGATCGCGATCACCGGCACCAGCGCCCAGTTCGGCACGGCGAGGATGCGGGTGAACACGCGAATCATCGGCACGTTGAGGATGATCAGCATCAGGTTGGCGATGAACAGCGAGGCGATCAGGCCCCAGACGATGTCCGGCTGCTGTTCGAACAGCAGTGGGCCCGGGGTGATGTTGTACAACGTCAGCGCGCCGATCATCACCGCAGTGGTGCCCGAGCCGGGTACGCCAAGGGTCAGCATCGGCACCAGGGCGCCGCAGCAGGAGGCGCCGATGGCGGTTTCCGGCGCGGCCAGGCCACGGGCGTCGCCCTTGCCGAACTTGCCTTTGTCACCGGCCAGGCGTTTTTCGGTCATGTAGGCCACGGCACTGGCCAGGGTCGCGCCGGCACCGGGCAGCACGCCCATGAAGAAGCCCAGCAAGCCGCAGCGGATGTTGACGAAGAACACCGAGGCCGCTTCCTTGAAGTTGAACAGCATGCGCCCGGTGGCCTTGACCGCGATGTGGCCGTGGTGGGTCTTCTCCAGCAGCAACAGGATTTCGCTGATGGAGAACAGGCCCAGCACCAGCACCACGAACTGAATGCCGTCGGCCAGGTGCACGCTGTCGCCGGTGAAGCGGTACACGCCGCTGTTGGCGTCGATACCCACCGCCGACAGGAACAGGCCGATCAGCGCGGCGATGAAGGTCTTCAGCGGCTTGTCACCGGCCATGCCGCCCAGGGCGACGATGGCGAACACCATCAGCACGAAGTATTCCGCCGGGCCGAAGGCGATCGCCCATTTCGCCAGCAGCGGGGCGAACAGCACCATGCCGCAGGTGGCGATGAAGGCGCCGATGAACGAACTCCAGGCCGACAGCGACAGGGCCACGCCGGCCAGGCCCTGGCGGGCCATGGGGTAGCCGTCGAGGGTGGTCATCACGGTGGAGGCTTCGCCGGGGATGTTCAGCAGGATCGAGCTGATGCGCCCGCCGTATTCGCAGCCCAGGTACACGGCGGCCAGCAGGATCAGCGCCGACTCCGGCGGCAAACCCAGGGCAAAGGCGATGGGGATCAGCAGCGCCACACCGTTGATCGGGCCCAGGCCCGGCAGCAGGCCGACCACGGTACCGATCAGGGTGCCGGTGAGGGCGGTGACCAGGTTGTACGGGCTCAGGGCGACGCCGAAGCCCTGGCCCAGGTAGCTCAAGGTATCCATGTGTCAGTTCTCCAGTACGTCGAGCAGGCCGAGGGGCAGGGGCACGTCCATTACGCGGTCGAACAGCCAGTAGAGGAACAGGCTCATGCCGACGACGACGAGGGCGCTGTGCCGCCAGCGGCCGCCGTACAGGCGGGCCATGGGCACGCCGACGAGGATGGCGCTGAGGATGAAGCCCAGGGCTTCGAAGGTGCTGGCGAAGACGATCAGCAGGCCGACGCAGGCGCTGATCTTGATCAGCGTTTCGCGGTCCAGTTCGGGTTCGTCGTCCTTGCGCACGATGGGCGTGGGGCGGATGGCCAGGTACAAAAGGCCCAGGCTCATCAGGCCGAGCATCAGCAGCGGGTAGGCGCGCGGGCCCACCGGTTCGTAGGAGAAGGCGGCCTGGTAGGGCCAGGCCATCACGGCCAGCACGGCGCACAGCGCCAGCAGGGCCAGGGCGAAGAGGCGTTGCAGGATCATCGGGGAATCCTCTGTCGAGATAACGACGCGAAACCTGTAGGAGCGGGTTTACCCGCGATCCAGGGCGCGGCCCTGGCCATGTACCGGGGTGCCTGTATCGCGGATGAATCCGCTCCTACAAGGATCGGGTGGCGGCCTGGGTTACTGGATCAGCCCGAACTCACGGGCCAGCGCCTTGTAGTCCGCCACTTGCTTCTTCACATAGCCGTCCAGCTCTTCGCCGGTCATGGCGAACGGGAACAGCTCGCGCTGGTCACGCAGCTTGGCGAAGTCGTCCGAGGCCAGCAGCTTGTCGAACGAGGCCTTCCACCAGGCGTAGTCCTCGTCGCTGACCTTCGGCCCCAGGTAGAAACCGCGCACCACCGGCCAGACGATGTCGTAGCCCTGCTCCTTGGCGGTGGGGATGTCTTTCATCTCCGGCTCGTCCAGGCGCTTTTCGGAGAACACCGCGAGGATGCGCATGTTGCCGCTCTGGATATGCGGCATGGAGTCGGAGATGTCGGTGGAACCCACCTGGATATGCCCGCCCAGCAGCGCGGTGGCGATCTCGCCGCCGCCTTCCAGGGCCACGTAGCGCAGGTCGCGCGGGTTGATGCCGGCGGCCTTGGCGATCAGCGCGGTCTGCATCCAGTCCTGGCTGCCCACGGTGCCGCCGGAGCCGATCACCACTTTGCTCGGGTCCTTCTTCAAGGCCGCGACCAGGTCGTCGAGGGTCTTGTAGGGCGAATCGCTCTTCACCGCGATGGCACCGTAGCTGGTACCCACCGCTGCCAGCCATTTCACCGCGTTCTCGTCGAAGCGGCCGAACTTGCCCTGGGCCAGGTTCAGCAGCGAGCCGCTGGACCAGGCCACCAGCGTGCCGGCGTCGGCCGGGCGCTGGGCGACCACGGCGTTGTAGGCCACCGCGCCGACACCACCGGGCATGTAGGTCACGCGCATGGGTTTGCTGAGGATCTTCTCGTTGACCAGGGCGCTTTGCACCAGCTTGCAGGTCAGGTCGAAACCGCCACCGGGCGAGGCCGGGGCGATGCATTCGGGGCGTTTCGGTTCACCTGCCAGGGCGTTGCCGGCGAGCAGCAGGCAACCGGTGGCGAGGACGAGGCGGCGCAGTGAAAAAGTCATCGTCTAACTCCATGAGCATTGTTGTTATGGGTTACCGCTTACCACTTACCACAGCGCCACGCTGTAGCTCACCAGCAGCCGCACTTCGTCCGCGTCGCGGGTGAAGTTGGAGCGGAAGGTGGCGTTGCGCAGGCGCACGGCGACGTTTTTCAACGGGCCGCTTTGTACCACGTACTTGAATTCGGTGTTGCGCTCCCACTCCTTGCCCTCGCTGCCATCGGCGCGGCTGACGTTGTCGCCGTTGATGTAGCGGGTCATGAAGGTCAGCCCGGGGATACCGAGGGCGGCGAAGTTGTAGTCGTAGCGCACTTGCCAGGAGCGTTCGTCGGCACCGGCGAAGTCGTTGATCTGGACGAAGTTGACCAGGTAGGGGTCGGCGCCATCGACATAGGGGAAGGCGCTGTCGCCGGACAGCTGCTGCCAGGCGGCGCTGACCTTGTGCCCGCCAAGTCCATAGCTGAGCATGCCGTTGAAGGTAGTGTTGTCGATGCGCCCGGCCTTGGCGGCGCCGGCGTCGTCGCTGACAGCCAGGCGCAGGTCGGCGCCGAAGGTGCCCGGGCCCCAGGGCTGGGTGGCGACCATGCCGATGAAGTGCTGGCGGTAGATGTCTTCGAGCTGGGCGAAGTGGTAGCTGCCGGTGATGCGGTCGGTGAACTTGTAGTCGACGCCGCCCAGGTCGAGGTTGTCGGCGCTGAAGCTGCCGCCGAAGCGGCCGTTCTTGTTGTTCAGCGCCAGGTCTTCCCAGTTGGTGTCGTCGCGGTCCTTGGCCTTGTCCACGCGCCCGCCAGTGAAGGTCAGGCCCTTGATCTCGTTCGACGTGAGCAGGCCGCCTTCGAAGGTTTGCGGCAGGATGCGCCCGTCGTTGGGCTGCAGCGTGGGCAGTTCGGGGATCAGGGTGCCGATCTTCAGTTCGGTCTTCGACACTTTCACCTTGCCGGTGAGCCCCAGCTTGGCGTACTCGTCGGCCGCCTTGCCGTCGTCATGGGTGGGCAGCAGGCCGGTGCCCGTGCGGTCCTTGCTGGAGTCGAGCTTGACCCCGACCATGCCCAGCGCGTCCAGGCCGAAGCCCACCGTGCCTTCGGTGTAGCCGGACTCGAAGTTGAGCATGAAGCCCTGGGCCCATTCGTCGCGCTTGGATTGCTGCGCGCTGGTGCCGTCGCGGAAATCGCGGTTGAAGTACATGTTGCGGGTTTCGAAGGTGGCCGTGCTGTCTTCGAAGAAGGCGGCCTGGCTCAGGGGCGCGACCCCGGCAAGGGCGAAGGCGCTGGCGAGGGCGGACGGGCGGGCGGCGAGCGAACGGGTAGGCGCGAACGCCTGCGGCTGCATGGACAGCATCGTCGGTGACTCCATTTATTGTTCTTATGTGTTGCACCTTGCTGGTGCTTTTTGCGGCGCGCGGGGCGACCGTGGTGCGATGCTAGGTAACCAACCTTTCGCTAACCTTTCAGCGTGAAAGGTTTCTTGCGAGGGCTTCACAGGCCCCCTCACGGCGGTACACTCCGCGCCAAACGACCCACCCGAGCTGGGAGAATCCGATGCGTGTGCTGCTGGTCGAAGACCACCTGCAACTGGCTGAAAGCGTGGCCCAGGCTCTGAAGAGCCAGGGCCTGACCGTGGATGTGCTGCACGACGGCGTGGCCGCCGACCTGGCCTTGGCCAGCGAGGACTATGCCGTGGCCGTGCTCGATGTCGGCCTGCCGCGCCTGGACGGTTTCGAGGTGCTGGCGCGCCTGCGCGGGCGCGGCAAGACCCTGCCGGTGCTGATGCTCACCGCGCGCAGTGATGTGAAGGACCGGGTCCACGGCCTGAACCTGGGCGCCGACGACTACCTGGCCAAACCGTTCGAACTGACCGAGCTGGAGGCACGGGTCAAGGCGCTGCTGCGCCGTAGCGTGCTCGGCGGCGAGCGCCAGCAGCGCTGCGGGCCGCTGGTCTACGACCTCGACACCCGCCGTTTCACCCTGGGCGATGAGCCGCTGACTTTGACTCAACGCGAACAAAGCGTGCTCGAGGCGTTGATCGCCCGGCCCGGCCGGGTGATGAGCAAGGAGCAGCTGGCCGCCCAGGTGTTCGGCCTGGACGAAGAAGCCAGCCCCGACGCTATCGAGATCTACATCCACCGCCTGCGCAAGAAACTCGACGGCCATCCGGTGGCCATTGTCACCTTCCGCGGCCTGGGCTACCTGCTCGAGCATCGCGATGCGTGACAACGTCAGCCTGCGCGGGCGCCTGCTGGGCAACCTGGCGCTGCTGCTGGTGGTGCTGATGCTGGCCAGCGGCCTGAGCGCCTACTGGAACGGTCGCGAGGCTGCCGACACCGCCTACGACCGCACCTTGCTGGCCTCGGCGCGAACCATCGCCGCCGGCCTTTCGCAGCGCGACGGCACCCTCAGCGCCGATGTGCCCTATGTGGCCCTGGACACCTTCGCCTACGACAGCGCCGGGCGCATCTACTACCAGGTACTGGATATCCACCAGAAGCTGATCTCCGGCTACGAGAACCTGCCCGCACCACCTTCGGGCACCCCCCGCACCGACGACTACCCGGCCCTGGCGCGTTTCTACAATGCCACCTACCTCGGCCAGGACGTGCGCGTGGTCAGCCTGCTCAAGCCGGTGAGCGAGCCGAACATGAACGGCATGGCCGAGATCCGCGTGGCCGAGACCGAAGAGGCGCGGGTGCGCATGGCCCGTGGCCTGATGGCCGATACCTTGCTGCGCCTGGGAATGCTGGCGCTGGGCGCGCTGGTGATGGTGTGGTTCGCGGTCAGCGCGGCGTTGCGCCCGCTGGAGCGGCTGCGGGGCGCGGTGGAGGAGCGCCAGCCGGATGATCTGCGCGCGCTGCCGGTGGTGCAGGTGCAGCGTGAACTGGGGCCACTGGTGCGCGCGCTCAACCATTTCACCGAGCGCCTGCGTGGGCAGTTCGAGCGCCAGGCGCAGTTCATCGCCGACGCCGCCCATGAGTTGCGCACACCGTTGGCGGCGCTCAAGGCTCGGGTCGAACTGGGCTTGCGATCAAAAGAGCCCGACGAATGGCGCAAGACGCTGGAGGCCGCAGCCCAGGGTACCGATCGCCTGACCCACCTGGCCAACCAGCTGCTGTCGTTGGCGCGGGTGGAAAACGGCGCGCGGGCGATCGCCGAGGGTGGCGCCCAGCGTCTGGACCTGAGCCAGCTGGCCCGGGAGCTGGGCATGGCCATGGCGCCGTTGGCCCACGCCCGAGGCGTGTCCCTGGCGCTGGAGGCCGAGGCGCCGGTGTGGCTCAAGGGCGAGCCGACCTTGCTCAACGAGCTGCTCAGCAACCTGGTGGACAATGCCCTGGCCCACACGCCGCCGGGCGGCGACGTGATCCTGCGGGTGCTGGCGCCGGCCGTGCTTGAAGTCGAGGACGATGGGCCGGGGATTCCCGAGGGGGAGCGTGAGCGGGTGTTCGAGCGCTTCTATCGGCGCAGTGCCCAGGGCAGTGGCCTGGGGCTGGCCATCGTCGGCGAGATCTGCCGTGCGCACTTGGCGCAGATCAGCCTGCATGACGGCGAGCGAGGCGGTTTGAAAGTGCGGGTAAGTTTCATCGCCGATTGACGCTGCGATCTCTGTAGGAGCAGCTTCAGCCGCGATCACCCGCGAAGCGGGTGCCAAATCCCGCGGCGCCAGCATCGCGGCCAAAGCTGCTCCTACAGGCGAGCCGGGTCAACGCAGCATGCTGCGCGCGTCCAGCAACTCTTCCATATCCAGCTCGGTACCGAACGGCAGCCCCAGGTGCCGGTAGGCGGGCAGGGCCGCCAGCGGTCGGATACGCCCACGCTGGCTGATGCAGCGAGCGATCTGCACCACATCGATGTAGTCCAGGGTGTCGGTGCGCCGGTCCAGGTCCTGGATCTCGCTGGGCAGCTTGACCAGTTGTTCGGGAAACTCCCAGGCACTGAGGATCTTGTCGCCCAGCGCCGGCTGGATCTGTTCGATCACGTAATGCAGGCACACCGGGTCGGAAATCAGTTCGTTATGCTCTTCGGCATAGATCAGCACGGGCAGCGCGCCGATCTGGTGCACCAGGCCGCCGAGGGTGGCCTGGTCGGGCTTCAGTTGCGTGTATCGCCGGCACAGTTCATAGCTGATGCCTGCCACTTCCAGGCTGTTGGCCCAGATATCCCGCAGCTTCTGCTCGACCGCCGGCGAACGGGCATGGAAGATCTGCTCGATCACCAGGCCGATGGCCAGGTTGCAGCTGTAGTTGATACCCAAACGGGTGATCGCGGTGTGCAGGTCGGTGACTTCGACGGCGGCGCGCAGCAGCGGGCTGTTGACCACCTTGATCAGGCGCGCCGACAGCGCAGCGTCGCGGCCGATCACCTTGCTCAGGGCGGACACGCTGATCTCGCTGTCTTCGGCGGCTTCGCGGATGCTCAGGGCGACTTCCGGAAGCGTCGGCAGGACCAGGTCGTCGTTGTCGATGGCTGCGAGCAATTGCGCTTGGACCATCTCGGCCAGCTTGTTCATGGACTTCTCTACTGCAAAGGTGGTGCGGCCCCGCCCGGTCGGCGGGGCGGGCTGGTCAGCGCTGGATTTCCCGGTCGCGGTCCAGTTCGTAAGGCAGGTCGAGCAACGTCAGGCGCGGGCCTTCCAGGCTGCCCAGGTGCAGGTTGTCATCGGCCACCGCGTCGGCGCTGAGCACAGCCAGCAGTTCGACGGCGTTGCCGGTGCTGGCACCGAACACCACCTCGCCGACCGACGAGCCGTGGGTGGGCGAGAAGATCTCGGCGCCCGGCGCGGGTACCGCTGTCTCGTCGAGCGCAAGGCGGTACTGGCGACGCTTGAGCTTGCCCAGGTATTGCATGCGCGCGACGATTTCCTGGCCGGTGTAGCAGCCTTTCTTGAAGCTCACGCCATCGACCGCCTGCAGGTTGATCATCTGTGGGATGAACAGTTCGCGGGTGGGGCCCATGACCTGGCCGATACCGGCGCGGACCTGGCCCAGCAGCCAGTCGTTGAGATTGCCCTCGGGCAGCAGCGCCGCGAGTTTCTCGCGAACGTTGGCGGCCTGGTCGGCGGGCACCCACAGCTCCACACGATCGTTGGAGGCGGTCACGGCGATCAGGCCTTCATGGCGAACGGTCGCGCCGGCTTCACCTGAAACCGCCAGCCCCAGCGCCTGAAGTGCGCTGCTACCCTGCTGCAGGCCAAAGCGCACCCAGGCCGCGCTTTCGTCGGTCAGGGTGGCCTTGGAGAATACCGCGTACTTCTTCAGGTCGGCCAATTGCATGTCGAGCAGTTCGCTGGCCATGGCCAGCAGGTAGCCATTGCCTTCGGGAAGAATGCGGAAGCTCGACTGCATGCGACCCTTGACCATGCACCGCGCGCCGAGGCCCGCGTGGTCATCGCTGAGGTAGTTGAGGTTGCAGGTCAGTTGGCCTTGCAGGAACTTGCCGGCGTCGGAGCCGCGGACTGCGAGGATGCCTTCGTGAGTGAGCGTACAGAAGAAAACGGAATCGGCCATGGTCATCGCGGTAGCTAAAGACTGGCGGCCATCATAGAACGCCAGTAACAAAATAGGTAGGTGACTAGACCAACGCCCTGTGTCGCTTCGTCCGCTGCGCGGTATACTGCGCGACCATTCGAGGAGGGCCCCATGGTCGAACAAACTGAACTCAACCGGCTTTTCTGGCACAGCCGCCGCGGCATGCTGGAACTGGACGTGCTGCTGGTCCCCTTCACCCAGGAAGTCTATTCAAGCCTGAGCGAAGATGACCGCGCACTGTACCGTCGGCTGCTGACCTGCGAAGACCAGGACATGTTCGGCTGGTTCATGGAGCGCAGCGAGTCGGAAGACCCGGAGCTGCAGCGCATGGTCCGCATCATCCTGGACCGTGTCCAGCCCAAGTGACAGCTTCGAGTGCCGTTGGCAGGGCTCTGGTCGCCTGCTGACGGCCTACCTCGCCAGCCTGGCGCTGGCGATCATCACGCTTGCCGTTGTTGCGATACCCGCCTGGCTTTGCGGCCTTTTGCTGATTGCCTTGCTGGCCCACGCATTCTGGGTCATTCCCCGCCGGATCCTGCTTACTCATCCTGAAGCCATCACCGGCCTGCGCCGCGACGCACAAGGCTGGCGGCTGTATTGCCGGGCCCGAGGCTGGCAGCCGGTGCGGCTATGTCGCGATAGCGTGGCGTTACCGGGATTGGTGGTGTTGCGTTTTGTGCGCCAGGGGCGATGGTTGGGGCAAGGCCAGTGTGTTGCCAAGGACGCGCTTGCCCCTGACGAGCATCGCCGCCTGAGAGTGCGCCTGAAGTTCAGCCGGCGCAGGTGGTCTCACCGGCAACGCCTCAGCCCGCGGCCGGGCTGAGGATCGTGTCCCTGGCCTCAGGCAGCATTCCCGGATAATCCAGCGTGTAATGCAGCCCACGGCTCTCCTTGCGCTGCATCGCCGAACGAATCATCAGCTCGGCCACCTGTGCCAGGTTGCGCAGCTCGATCAGGTCGCGGCTGACCTTGTAGTTGCTGTAGAACTCGTCGATCTCGTCCAGCAGCATGCGTACCCGGTGCTCGGCGCGCTGCAGGCGCTTGCTGGTGCGCACGATCCCCACGTAGTCCCACATGAAGCGCCGCAGCTCGTCCCAGTTGTGCGCGATGATCACGTCTTCATCCGAGTCAGTGACCTGGCTGGCATCCCAGCAGGGCAGGGCGCGGGGCATGGCGACCTGTTCCAGGTGGGCCACGATGTCGGTGGCGGCGGCGCGACCGTAGACGAAACACTCGAGCAGCGAGTTGCTGGCCATGCGGTTGGCGCCGTGCAGGCCGGTGAAACTGGTCTCGCCGATGGCGTACAGGCCAGGTACATCAGTGTGGCCACGGTCATCGACCATGACTCCGCCGCAGGTGTAGTGCGCCGCAGGCACCACCGGGATTGGTTGGCGGGTGATGTCGATACCGAAGGTGAGGCAGCGCTCGTAGACGGTGGGGAAGTGGCTCTTGATGAAGTCGGCAGGCTTGTGGCTGATGTCCAGGTACACGCAGTCCACACCCAGGCGTTTCATTTCATGGTCGATGGCGCGGGCGACGATATCCCGGGGCGCCAGTTCTTCACGGGGGTCGAAGCGCGGCATGAACCGCTCGCCGTTGGGCAGGCGCAGCAGGGCGCCTTCGCCGCGCAGGGCTTCGGTGATCAGGAAGCTCTTGGCCTGCGGGTGGTACAGGCAGGTCGGGTGGAACTGGTTGAACTCCAGGTTCGCCACCCGGCAGCCAGCGCGCCAGGCCATGGCGATGCCATCGCCGCAAGCGCCGTCGGGGTTGCTGGTATAGAGGTAGACCTTGGCCGCGCCGCCTGTGGCCAGCACGGTGAAGCGCGCACCGAAGGTGTCGACTTCGCCAGTGTTGCGGTCCAGTACATAAGCGCCCAGGCAACGTTCGCCTTCCAGGCCCAGGCGACGCTCGGTGATCAAGTCGACGGCCACGCGTTGTTCGAGCAGGTCGATGTTCGAGCGCTGGCGCGCCTGTTCCAGCAGGGTGGTGAAAATGGCCGCGCCGGTGGCGTCGGCGGCATGGATGATGCGCCGGTGACTGTGGCCGCCCTCGCGGGTCAGGTGGAACTCGAATCCACCGTCGTCGACGCTGTAGTGTTCGTCGCGGGTGAACGGCACGCCTTGCTCGATCAACCATTGAATGGCTTCGCGGCTGTGCTCGACGGTGAAGCGCACCGCGTCCTCGTGGCACAGGCCGCCCCCGGCGTTGAGGGTGTCTTCGACATGGGATTGCACGGTGTCGGTGTCGTCGAGCACTGCGGCGACACCGCCCTGAGCCCAGAAGGTCGAACCGTTGGCCAGGTCGCCCTTGCTCAGCACGGCGATGCGCAGGTGGCCAGGGAGGTTCAGTGCCAGGCTGAGACCGGCGGCACCACTACCGATCACCAGGACATCATGTTGGAATTGTTTGCTCATGTCGGGACACTAGTAATCTTTGGAGGGGGCACGGCACAATAGTCGAGCGCAGATGGCATTGTGAAACTATCGTGAAACCTGGCCGGGGATGCCTTTATAGCAGCCCCGGGTGCCTGATTTCCAATGGCGCTTGCGGAGCAATGGCGACGTTCTGGGGAACTTTCCGGCGGTGCCGCAAATCCTATGAAGGCTGCCCGCACGCCACATTTTGTCGCGGCGACGCACGGCGGCAGCTCTATCCCGGGCTGACACCTGCGTGTATGAAACCAGATTATCGACGCAGCCGGCCGTGACCGCGCCGCGTCTTTCGTGCGAGCCGACCGAGGGCCGCAGGAAACTTGCTTGGAGGGGAGAACTTTTGCGCAAAGCCCGAGTCTATGTATGCAAGCCTGAACGATGGCTGTTGCAACGCTCCTTCGAGTTCATTGAGGAGTGTTCATGCTAACCCAGGAAGAGGATCAGCAGCTTGTCGAGCGCGTGCAGCGCGGCGACAGGCGAGCGTTCGATCTGTTGGTGTTGAAGTACCAGCACAAGATTCTCGGGTTGATCGTGCGTTTCGTCCACGACACCCATGAAGCGCAAGACGTGGCGCAGGAAGCCTTCATCAAGGCATACCGGGCGCTCGGTAATTTTCGCGGTGACAGTGCGTTCTATACCTGGCTGTACCGCATCGCCATCAACACGGCGAAGAACTATCTGGTGTCCCGTGGAAGACGGCCACCTGACAGCGATGTGAGCTCCGAGGATGCGGAGTTTTACGACGGCGATCATGGTCTCAAGGATCTCGAGTCCCCAGAGCGCTCGTTGTTGCGGGATGAAATCGAAGGCACTGTCCATCGCACCATCCAGCAACTGCCGGAAGATTTGCGCACGGCACTGACACTGCGCGAGTTCGATGGTCTGAGTTACGAAGACATTGCCAGTGTCATGCAATGTCCGGTGGGTACCGTGCGCTCTCGAATTTTTCGCGCTCGGGAGGCCATAGATAAAGCCCTGCAACCGTTGTTGCAGGAATCCTGAGACAGCGGCGACAGCCAAGAGAGGAACCGCCATGAGTCGTGAAGCTTTGCAGGAATCGCTGTCCGCGGTGATGGATAACGAAGCGGACGAGCTTGAACTGCGTCGCGTGCTGAACGCCGCGGACGATGCCGAAACCCGCGCCACCTGGTCGCGTTATCAAGTCGCTCGCGCGGCGATGCACAAGGAACTGCTGCTGCCCAAGCTGGATATCGCCTCGGCAGTGTCCGCGGCGCTGGCCGACGAGGCCGTGCCAGTGAAGGTCAAGCAAGGCCCGTGGCGCAGCATCGGCCGCCTGGCCGTGGCCGCTTCGGTAACCGTCGCGGTGCTGGCAGGCGTACGCTTCTACAACCAGGACGAGATCACCGGTGCCGAACTGGCTGCACAGCAGCCTGTACAGCAAGGCCTGAGCATGCCTCAGACGCAAGGCCCGGCTGTTCTGGCAGGCTATAGTGAAAGCAGCGAACAACCGACCGGCCCGATGGCCAACGGTGTCCTGCAGAACCAGGCCGGCTGGGATCAGCGCCTGCCAGGCTATCTGCGCCAGCATGCCCAGGAATCGGCACTCAAGGGTAATGAAACCGCACTCCCTTACGCCCGCGCCGCCAGCCTGGAAAACCGTTAAGTAAGGAGGATCATGCGCGCGCTACCTCTCCTGTCGCTGCTGCTCGGCAGCAGTCTCACGGTACAGGCCCTGGCGGCCAACTCTTCGCCTGAGGCGAGCGAGTGGTTGAACAGGCTGGCACGAGCTGAACAAGAGCAGAGTTACCAGGGCGCCTTCGTCTACGAACGCAATGGCAGCTTCTCCACCCACGATATCTGGCATCGCGTCCGCGACGGCAAGGTCAGTGAGCGGTTGTTGCAGCTCGATGGCGCTGCCCAGGAAATCGTTCGGGTCGATGGCAAGGTGCAATGTGTCAGCGGCGCTTTGGCCAGCGGAGTGGGTTCACCGCCCGACTCCGCGCCGCGTGTACTCGATCCTTTGAAACTGATGGGCTGGTATGACCTGAGCGTGGCCGGCAAGTCCCGCGTCGCCGGCCGCGACGCGGTGATCGTGACGCTCACTCCGCGCGACCAGCACCGATACGCCTTCGAGCTGCACCTGGACCGACGCACCGGCCTGCCCCTGCGTTCGTTGATGCTCAGCGACAAGGGCCAGTTGCTCGAGCGCTTCCAGATGACCCGCCTGGATACCGACGATCAACCAACCGATGCCGACCTCAGCGCCAGCGCGGCGTGCAAGCCTGTGGAGCGTGTTGCGACCACTGCATCAGAGGCGGTTGCCGGCTGGCGTTCCGACTGGCTGCCACCAGGTTTTGAACTGATCAGCAGTGCCGTGCGTCGCGATCCGCAAAACAAGAGTACGGTCAGCAGCTTGATGTATGACGATGGGCTGGCACGCTTCTCGGTGTTCCTCGAACCGATCAGCGAAAGTGGCGGTAACGATATCCGTACGCAGCTCGGGCCGACCGTGGCGGTATCACGTCGGCTGACCACGCCCAAGGGCAAGGTGATGGTCACCGTGGTCGGCGAGATCCCTCTGGGCACCGCCGAGCGTGTCGCCTTGTCGATGCGGGCCCAGGATGCCCAGGCGCGTCAATGACGGCGCGCCTTCTGACAGCTCTTGTTACACAGAGCTGACATGAAATTAAAGCATTGTCATTTGCAATCCAGGCGCAAATTTTCTATAGGTCAGGCTTCTCGGAGTCTGGCCTTTCCTGCTTCTGCAGGGACCTTACTGCTAACTACGCTCGTTGTGACGGGAGCCGTATGTCAATACCACGCTTGAAAACCTATCTCTCGATGTTCGCCGCCGTGCTCATGCTCGGCCAGGTGCTCTGCGCCCAGGCCGAGGAGTCCCTGCCGGACTTCACCACCCTGGTCGAGCAGGCCTCACCGGCGGTGGTCAACATCAGTACCAAGCAGAAGCTGCCGGACCGCCGCGTCGCCGCCGGGCAGATGCCCGACCTCGAAGGGCTGCCGCCGATGTTCCGCGAGTTCTTCGAGCGCAACATGCCGCAGCAACCGCGCTCGCCCCGTGGCGACCGCCAGCGCGAGGCGCAGTCGCTGGGCTCGGGCTTCATCATCTCCGACGACGGCTACGTGCTGACCAACAACCACGTGGTCGCCGACGCCGACGAAATCATTGTCCGCCTGTCCGACCGCAGTGAGTTGCAAGCCAAACTGGTCGGCACCGACCCGCGCACCGACGTGGCCTTGCTCAAGGTCGAGGGCAAGAACCTGCCGACCGTCAAGCTGGGTGACTCCGAGAAGCTGAAAGTGGGTGAGTGGGTGCTGGCCATCGGTTCGCCGTTCGGCTTCGACCACTCGGTGACCAAGGGTATCGTCAGCGCCAAGGGCCGTACCCTGCCCAACGACACCTACGTACCGTTCATCCAGACCGACGTGGCCATCAACCCGGGCAACTCCGGTGGCCCGCTGTTCAACATGAAGGGCGAGGTGGTGGGTATCAACTCGCAGATCTTCACCCGTTCCGGTGGCTTCATGGGCCTGTCGTTCGCCATCCCGATCGATGTGGCGATCGACGTGTCGAACCAGCTGAAGAAAGACGGCAAGGTCAGCCGCGGCTGGCTGGGCGTGGTGATCCAGGAGGTCAACAAGGATCTCGCCGAATCGTTCGGCCTGGACAAGCCGGCCGGCGCCCTGGTGGCCCAGGTCCTGGAAAACGGCCCGGCAGCCAAGGGCGGCCTGCAGGTGGGTGATGTGATCCTGAGCATGAACGGCCAGCCGATCGTCATGTCCGCCGACCTGCCGCACCTGGTCGGCAGCCTCAAGGATGGCGAGAAGGCCAAGCTTGAGATCATCCGCAACGGCAAGCGCCAGAACCTCGACATCACCATCGGCGCGTTGCCGGAAGATGACGCCGACATCGGTGCGGGCCTGGGTGCCGACGGCAGCGCCGAGCGCAGCAGCAACCGTCTGGGGGTGTCCGTGGCCGACCTGAGCGCCGAGCAGAAGAAGGCGCTGGAGCTCAAGGGCGGCGTGGTCATCAAGGAAGTCCAGGATGGCCCGGCGGCACTGATCGGCCTGCGTCCGGGCGATGTCATCAGCCACCTGAACAACCAGGCCATCGCCTCGGCCAAGCAGTTCACCGAGATCGCCAAGGAACTGCCGAAGAACCGTTCGGTGTCCATGCGCGTGCTGCGCCAGGGGCGTGCGAGCTTCATTACCTTCAAACTGGCTGAATAAGCGGGTTCTGAAGTAGGAAAAGGGCAGCTTCGGCTGCCCTTTTTCATAATATTTCACAATTCCCTGTCGGAGCGGGCTTGCCCGCGAAGGCGTTCTACCGGCAGGTCGCGTCGCGCCTGCTGGCGCTTTAGCGGGCAAGCCCGCTCCCACAGTGGATTGCACGACAGGGATGGCAGCCGATCAGGAATCTCCCATATCCCCGCAGCTTGAGGTACAATTCCCGGCTATTTTTCGGCGGGCGTCCGGCTCGCAGCCTTTTCGAGTGTTGACCCGTGAGTGATTTGAGTCATATCCGCAATTTCTCCATCATCGCCCACATCGACCATGGCAAGTCGACGCTGGCCGACCGTTTCATCCAGATGTGCGGTGGCCTGACGGCGCGCGAAATGGAAGCCCAGGTCCTCGATTCCATGGACCTGGAGCGCGAACGCGGGATCACCATCAAGGCCCACAGTGTCACGCTGCACTACAAGGCGCAGGATGGTAAGACTTACCAGCTGAACTTCATCGACACCCCCGGCCACGTCGACTTCACCTACGAAGTCTCGCGTTCGCTGGCCGCCTGCGAGGGCGCGCTGCTGGTGGTGGACGCCGGTCAAGGCGTCGAGGCCCAGTCGGTCGCCAACTGCTACACCGCCATCGAGCAGGGCCTGGAAGTCATGCCCGTGCTGAACAAGATGGACCTGCCCCAGGCCGACCCGGACCGCGTCAAGGACGAGATCGAGAAAATCATCGGCATCGACGCCACCGACGCCGTGGCCTGCAGCGCCAAGAGCGGCATGGGCGTCGACGAGGTGCTCGAGCGCCTGGTACAGACCATTCCCGCGCCAGAAGGTGAGATCGACGCGCCGTTGCAGGCGCTGATCATCGACTCCTGGTTCGACAACTACCTGGGCGTGGTCTCGCTGGTGCGCGTGCGCCAGGGCCGCGTCAAGAAGGGTGACAAGATCCTGGTCAAGTCCACCGGCAAGGTGCACCTGGTCGACAGCGTCGGTGTGTTCACCCCGAAACACACGCAAACCGCTGATCTGAAAGCCGGCGAAGTAGGCTTCATCATCGCCAGCATCAAGGATATTCACGGCGCGCCAGTGGGTGACACCCTGACCCTGTCGAGCACGCCCGAAGTCGAAGTGCTGCCAGGCTTCAAGAAGATCCAGCCGCAGGTCTATGCCGGCCTGTTCCCGGTCAGCTCCGACGACTTCGAAGATTTCCGCGACGCCCTGCAGAAACTCACGCTGAACGACTCGTCGCTGCAATACATGCCGGAGAGCTCCGACGCCCTGGGCTTCGGCTTCCGCTGCGGCTTCCTCGGCATGCTGCACATGGAGATCATCCAGGAGCGCCTGGAGCGCGAATACGACCTGGACCTGATCACCACCGCCCCGAGCGTGATCTACGAGCTCGAGCTCAAGACCGGCGAGACCATCACCGTCGACAACCCGTCGAAGCTGCCGGACGTCTCGGCGGTCAACGATTTCCGCGAGCCGATCGTCACTGCGACCATCCTGGTGCCGCAGGAGCACCTGGGCAACGTCATCACCCTGTGCATCGAGAAGCGTGGCGTGCAGCGCGACATGCAGTTCCTCGGCAGCCAGGTGCAGGTGCGCTACGACCTACCCATGAACGAAGTGGTCCTGGACTTCTTCGACCGCCTGAAATCGACCAGCCGCGGCTACGCTTCGCTGGACTATCATTTCGATCGCTACCAGTCGGCCAACCTGGTCAAGCTGGACGTGCTGATCAACGGTGACAAGGTCGATGCCCTGGCCCTGATCGTGCACCGCGACAACGCCGCCTACAAAGGCCGTGCGTTGACCGAAAAGATGAAGGAACTGATCCCTCGGCAGATGTTCGATGTGGCGATCCAGGCAGCCATTGGCGGCCAGATCATCGCGCGGACAACCGTCAAGGCGCTCAGAAAGAACGTACTGGCCAAGTGCTACGGTGGCGACGTCAGCCGTAAGAAGAAGCTGCTGGAGAAGCAGAAGGCCGGTAAGAAACGCATGAAACAGGTGGGTAACGTGGAGATTCCACAGGAAGCCTTCCTCGCCGTGCTCAGGTTGGATAGCTAGGTCCTATGTCGCTAAATTTCCCGCTGTTGCTTGTCATCGCCGTCGCCGTCTGTGGCCTGTTGGGTCTGATCGACCTGCTGTTCCTGGCCCCGCGCCGGCGGGCGGCGATCACCAACTACCAGGGCAGCGTCAGCCAGCCCGAGCTGGCCGTGGTCGAACGCCTGAACAAGGAGCCCTTGCTGGTTGAATACGGCAAGTCGTTCTTCCCGGTGCTGTTCATCGTGCTGGTGTTGCGCTCGTTCCTGGTCGAGCCGTTCCAGATCCCGTCGGGTTCGATGAAACCGACGCTGGAAGTGGGCGACTTCATCCTGGTGAACAAGTTCTCCTACGGCATTCGCCTGCCGGTGATCGACAAGAAGGTCATCGAAGTGGGGGATCCGCAGCGCGGGGATGTGATGGTGTTCCGCTACCCGACCGACCCGAACGTCAACTACATCAAGCGTGTGGTCGGCTTGCCGGGCGATCAGATTCGCTACACCAGCGACAAGCGCCTGTTCGTCAACGGCCAGCCGATCGCCGAACAGCTGGTCGGCAGCGAGCCGGGCACCCTGGGCAGCGCCGAGCTGTACAAGGAGAAACTCGGTGAAGCCGAGCACCTGATCCGCAAGGAAATGACCCGTTACCGCATGCCTGCGGACCAGCAATGGACCGTGCCGGCCGGTCACTACTTCATGATGGGTGACAACCGCGACAACTCCAACGACAGCCGTTACTGGGATGACCCGAACATTCCAAAGGAACTGCTTGGCATGGTTCCGGATCGGAACATCGTCGGCAAGGCGTTCGCGGTCTGGATGAGCTGGCCGGAACCGAAACTGAGCCATCTCCCGAACCTGTCGCGGGCCGGCCTGATCCATTGAGCATCGACGGCGCTGTCCATGGACGGCGCCGATTGCATTTCTGACATAGGCTGTGTTCTCAGGGAGCGAGAGATTTCGCCGTTTCCGGCGTCAGATCACAGCCACACCGTCTTTCAGGATGTTGATTTGAACAACGCGTTGAACATTGCAGGGGTGGCCCCATGAGCGCTTCCCTTGACCGCCTGGAGCGCAAGCTCGGCTATACCTTCAAGAACCAGGACCAGATGCTGCTGGCCCTGACCCATCGCAGCTATGCCGGGCGCAACAACGAGCGCCTGGAATTCCTCGGCGATGCCATCCTCAACTTCGTGGTCGGCGAGGCGCTGTTCGAGCGCTTCCCCCAAGCCCGTGAGGGCCAGCTGTCGCGCCTGCGCGCACGCCTGGTCAAAGGCGAGACGCTGGCGCGCCTGGCTCGCGGCTTCGACCTGGGCGACTACCTGCGCCTGGGCTCGGGTGAGCTCAAGAGTGGCGGTTTCCGCCGCGAGTCGATCCTGGCCGACGCCCTGGAAGCCCTGATCGGTGCGATCTACCAGGATGCCGACATGCAGACTGCGCGCGAGCGCATCCTGGCCTGGCTGACCGACGAGTTCGACGGCCTCACCCTGGTCGACACCAACAAAGACCCCAAGACCCGCCTGCAGGAGTTCCTGCAGTCGCGTGCCTGCGAGCTGCCGCGTTACGAAGTGGTGGACATCCAGGGCGAACCGCACTGCCGGACCTTCTTCGTCGAATGCGAAGTGGTTCTGCTGAACAAGAAAAGCCGTGGGCAGGGCGTGAGCCGGCGTATCGCCGAGCAAGTCGCCGCCGCCGCCGCACTGATCGCCCTGGGCGTGGAGAATGGCAATGACTGAGAACACTTCGACCCGTTGCGGCTACGTCGCCATTGTCGGCCGCCCCAACGTCGGCAAGTCGACGCTGCTCAACCACATCCTCGGACAGAAGCTGGCGATCACCTCGCGCAAGCCGCAGACCACCCGTCACAACATGCTCGGTATCAAGACCGAGGGTGACGTGCAGGCGATCTACGTCGACACCCCCGGCATGCACAAAGCGAATGACAAGGCGCTCAACCGCTACATGAACCGCAACGCCTCGGCGGCGCTGAAAGACGTCGACGTGGTGATCTTCGTGGTCGACCGCACCCGCTGGACCGATGAGGACCAGCTTGTGCTGGAGAGGGTGCAGTACGTGACCGGCCCGCTGATCATCGCGGTCAACAAGACCGACCGCATGGAAGAGAAAGCCGAGCTGATCCCGCACCTTCAGTGGCTGCAGGAACAACTGCCGAATGCTGAAGTGATGCCGATTTCCGCGCAGCAGGGGCACAACCTCGATGCGCTGGAAGCGCAGATCGCCAAGCACCTGCCGGAAAACGATCACTTCTTCCCTGAAGACCAGATCACCGACCGCAGCAGCCGCTTCCTCGCGGCGGAGCTGGTACGCGAAAAGATCATGCGCCAGCTGGGGGCGGAGCTGCCGTACCAGATCACCGTGGAAATCGAAGAGTTCAAGCAGCAGGGCCATGTGCTGCACATCCATGCGCTGATCCTCGTCGAACGCGACGGCCAGAAGAAGATCATCATTGGCGACAAGGGCGAGCGCATCAAGCGCATCGGTTCCGAGGCGCGCAAGGACATGGAAGTGCTGTTCGACTCCAAGGTGATGCTCAACCTCTGGGTCAAGGTCAAAGGCGGCTGGTCCGACGACGAACGTGCCCTGCGTTCGCTGGGTTACGGCGACCTGTAAGCCCACGCACTTTCTCTGTAGGAGCGGCCTTCAGCCGCGATAGGGGCGCGAAGCGGCCCCAGGATCCACGTAGCAGTCGAGATCCTGGGGCTGCCGGGCAGCCCTTTCGCGGCTGAAGGCCGCTCCTACAGTGGCTGCGTCAATCCTGGGTTCAGAGATCGTCATGGAACAACCAGCCCCGCAACCCGCCTTCGTACTGCACAGCCGCGCCTACAAGGAAACCAGCGCGCTGGTGGACTTCATCACTCCGCAAGGCCGGGTGCGGGCGGTGCTGCGTCGGGCGCGGGGCAAGGGCGGCAGCCTGGTCAGGCCATTCGTGCCGCTTGAAGTCGAACTGCGCGGGCGTGGCGAGCTGAAAAACGTCGGGCGCCTCGACAGCACCGGTATCGCCGCCTGGCTGCATGGCGACGCGCTGTTCAGCGGGCTGTACCTCAACGAGCTGCTGATGCGTCTGCTGCCGGCGGAAGCGCCGTATCCCGCGCTGTTCGAACACTACACCCTGACCTTGCAGGCCCTGGCGGCCGGGCGGCCGCTGGAGCCGTTGCTGCGCTCGTTCGAATGGCGCCTGCTGGATGAGCTGGGGTACGCCTTCTCCCTGAGCCGGGACGTCAACGACGCGGCGGTGGTTGCCGACGGCCTCTACCGCCTGCGGGTGGACGCCGGCCTGGAGCGGGTCGAGCTGTTCCAGCCCGGATTGTTCAAGGGTAGCGAGCTGCTGGCGCTGGCCGAGGCCGACTGGGACGCGCCGGGCGCCTTGCTGGCGGCCAAGCGCCTGATGCGCCAGGCGTTGGCGGTGCACCTGGGCACAAAGCCGTTGGTCAGCCGGGAGCTGTTTCGCAAGCGCTGAGCACGACGTATGCTGTGGGCCTCAATCTTCAGGAGAGCCCTTTCGTGACTCACAGCAACCGCATGCTTCTCGGTGTCAACATCGACCACGTGGCGACCCTGCGCCAGGCCCGGGGCACCCGCTATCCGGACCCGGTCAAAGCCGCGCTGGACGCCGAGGAAGCGGGTGCCGACGGCATCACCGTGCACCTGCGCGAGGACCGTCGACACATCCAGGAGCGTGATGTGCTGCTGCTCAAGGACGTGCTGCAGACCCGCATGAACTTCGAGATGGGCGTCACCGAAGAGATGATGCTCTTCGCCGAGAAGATTCGCCCGGCGCATATCTGCCTGGTGCCGGAAACCCGCCAGGAGCTGACCACCGAGGGTGGCCTGGACGTGGCTGGCCAGGAGGCGCGGATCAAGGCGGCGGTCGAGCGCCTGTCGCGCACCGGCGCTGAAGTGTCGCTGTTCATCGATGCCGACGAACGGCAGATCGAGGCTTCGCATCGTGTCGGTGCCCCGGCCGTCGAGTTGCACACCGGGCGTTATGCCGATGCCGAGGCCCCGACCGAGGTGGCCGAAGAACTTCAGCGTATTGTCGATGGCGTTGCGTTTGGCGTGGGGCAGGGCTTGATCGTCAATGCCGGGCATGGCCTGCATTATCACAACGTCGAGGCGGTAGCTGCGATCAAGGGTATCAACGAGCTGAACATCGGCCATGCGCTGGTGGCTCACGCGCTGTTCGTCGGTTTCAAGGCGGCGGTGGCGGAGATGAAGGCGCTGATCGTCGCGGCTTCGCGTTAATAATTGCTTGCCCAGGCCAGCCTCTTCGCGGGTAAACCCGCTCCCACAGGGATCTTGCCGCCCTTAGGGCATGTGCAATACCCGCGAAGAGGCCAGCACTGCCTGTGCATCACTCTGCCTGGAATACCAAGGTGAAGCGGGTCGGCCCTTCGGCCTGGCTGCACACTTCAACTCGCCCCCCATGCAACTGCATGATCGATTTGACGATAGCCAGCCCCAGCCCGGTCCCGCCTTCCAGCCGCGAACGACCGGCCCCCACCCTGTAGAAGCGCTCGAACAGATGCGGCTGATGCGCCTCGGCGATCCCCAGCCCCTGGTTCTCCACCCAGACCGCCACTTCATTCCCCCGCCGCTCGATGCCCACGACCACCGGCTGACCGTCCGGGCTGTGGCGCAGGGCATTGCTCAGCAGGTTTGACAGTGCCCGCTGGAACATCAGGCGGTCGACCAGGGCCGTGCCCCAACCCTGGCGTTCCAGGGTGATGCCCTTGAGCTCGGCACTGAATGCAAACAACTCGCTCACCCGCAACACTTCGTCGGCCAGCGCCACGGGCAGCAGCGCTACCTGCGTCTGCGGCTGGCTGACCTGGGCGAGGAACAGCATGTCGTTGATGATGCGGTTGAGCCGGGTGAGCTCCTCGACGCTGTCTTCCAGCGCCTCGCGGTAGC
The DNA here is from genome assembly GCF_018417595.1 of Pseudomonas entomophila. Lineage (NCBI taxonomy): Bacteria > Pseudomonadati > Pseudomonadota > Gammaproteobacteria > Pseudomonadales > Pseudomonadaceae > Pseudomonas > Pseudomonas entomophila. The sequence goes on along the minus strand of NZ_CP070982.1, from coordinate 4,661,180 downwards.
GCTCGCCATCGCGCTCGCGGGCCAGTGTCACCTGGGCCTTGCCCATCAGGTTGCCGATCGGGGTGCGCAGTTCATGGGCCAGGTCGTCGGAAAACTGTGATAACTGGCGCACCCCCTGGTCGAGGCGGTCGAGCATGACATTGATCGCCCGGGCCAGGTCGGCCAGTTCCACGGGCAGGTCACTATCGGGCAGGCGATGACCCAAGTCCTGGGCCGAGACCTGGCCGGCGATGCGACGGAAGTGCCGCAGGGGGCGCAAGCCTCGTTGCACCAGCTTCCAGGCGGCGATGCCGATCAACAGCAGCAGCAAGGGCAGGGCCAGCAGGGTGGAATTGAGGTAGGCCTGCAGTAGCGCATTGTCGTCGTCGCGGTTGAGCGACATCAGCACCTTGACCGGGGTGTCATCGCGCAGTCGCATCAAGCTGCTGGCGGTGAGCATCTGGTTGCCGTCGTCATTTCGCCATTCATGGAAGGTCAGCCGGGCGTCGGCGTCCAGCGCCAGCAGATGCTGTGACTGCAAAGCCGGGCCGAGGCTGATCAGGGCCGGGTGGCGCGCATCGACGGCCATCACGCTGAGGCTGAGGTTGTCATGCCCCATGACCAGGTCGAGCAGCGGGTGGGCGCGGCTGCCCAGGTCGTCGCTGCGCAGGTCGACCCGCAGGTTGTGCTCGACCTGCAGCATCTTGCGCGCCAGGTCCTTGCGCGCGCGGCTGTCCAGTTCGTGGTCGAGGGCGAACACCGCCAGGCAGGCCAGCAGCAGGACCAGCGCCGCGCCCAGCAGAGTGACGGTCAGGCCCAGGCGCAGGGACAGGCTGGCGCGTTTCAAGGCCGGGCCTCGAGCACATAGCCGACACCGCGCAGGGTGTGGATCAGCTTGTCCTCGAAGGGGTCATCGATCTTCGCCCGCAGACGACGGATCGACACCTCGACCACGTTGGTGTCGCAATCGAAGTTCATGTCCCACACCAGCGAGATGATCTGGGTGCGCGACAGCACCTCGCCGCTCTGGCGCATCAGCAGGTGCAGCAGGGCGAACTCCTTGGCGGTCAGGTCGATGCGCTGGCCACCGCGCCAGGCGCGATGGCGGCCGGGGTCGAGTTCCAGGTCGGCGACTTTCAGGGTGCTGGGTTGCAGGTGCTGGTCGTTGCGTCGCAGCAGGCTGCGGATGCGTGCCAGCAGTTCGGGGAATTCGAAAGGCTTGAGCAGGTAGTCGTCGGCGCCCAGGTCCAGGCCCTTGACCCGGTCGGCCAGGCGGCCGTGGGCGGTGAGCATCATGATCCGTGTGGACGATTCGGCGCGCAGGCGCTGCAGCACGCCCCAGCCGTCGAGTTCGGGCAGGTTGACGTCGAGGATCACCAGGTCGTAGGGCTGCTGGCGGGCCAGGTGCAGGCCGTCGGTGCCGGTGTGGGCGCAGTCGACCACGTAGCCGTTTTCGCGCAGCCCTTGCTGCAGGTAGTCGGCGGTACGGGGTTCGTCCTCGATGATCAGTAGGCGCATGGTCGGGCTCGGTCGGAAGAAAGGCGGCGATTCTCAACCCTGTAGCTGCATCAGGGTCAAGGGCTGCGATGTTACGACATGTGGCGAGCGAATCCGCGCAGATAACCGATCTGTAATGGGCGGGTCATGTGGCTGAAAGGGGCGCGGGGCGCCCCTCGATCAACGTGGTCAGGCGGTGCCGATCTCGCCGCCGTCGTTGCGCTGGATCACCACGGTCGCGGCCCGAGGGCGCACCGTGCTGCCGGCTGGGGTGGTGTCGGTGGCCTTGTCGGTGTAGGGCCAGTTGTCCGGGTGCTGGATGTTGATGAACAACGTCTTGTTGTCCGGGGTGAAGGTGATACCGGTCACTTCGCAGCCGTTGGGGCCGACGAAGAAGCGCCGCAGGTCGGCCTGGTTGGTGGCGTTGATCGGGACCTGCTTGCCCGTGGCGTCGAGCAGGTCGGTGGGGATCACCGCCAGCAGCTGGTCGTTGGTGTAGTTGGTCAGGGTGGTTTCGCCGTTGTCGGTCTCGAACCACAGTACGCCACGGCTATCGAAGCTCATGCCGTCGGGGCTGGCGAACTGGTTCAGTTCGGTCAGGCCGGAGCGGTTGATGTCCGGAGCGCCGGCGGCGTTGGCGCCGAACACGAAGATGTCCCAGGTGAAGCTCTTGTGATCGTCGCTGTCGTGCCAGCGGATGATATGGCCGTGGCGGTTCGGGCCGCGCGGGTTGGCGGCATCGACCTTGGCGGCGGTGCGCGCGCTGTTGTTGGTGAGGGTGAGGTAGACATCGCCGTTGAGCGGGTTGACGGCGGTCCACTCGGGGCGGTCCATGGGCGTCGCGCCCACGGCGTCGGCGGCGCCACGGGTGTTGAGGATGATCCCCGGCAGGTCGCCGAACAGGGCGCCCAGGGTGCTGCCGTTGGTGGTCGCGGTGGCGACGTCTAGCAGCAGCCAAACGCCCTTGCCGTCGGCGTTGAAACGCGCCACGTAGAGCTTGCCCTTGTCCATGTACTTGGCGCCGGTGGCCAGGCGGTCGGCGGGGCTGGCGTCGGCCGGGTCCCAGACCGCGTCGGAGACGAACTTGTAGAGGTATTCGTTGTTGGAGTCGTCGCCGGTGTACCAGACCAGCGGCTTGCCCGCCACCGGCAGGCCGGGGCAGCAGCCTTCGTGGCGGAAGCGGCCGAGGGCGGTGCGCTTCACTGCCAGTGTGGCACTGTTGTAGGGGTCGATCTCGACGATGTAGCCGTAGGTGCTGGCTTCGTTGCGGTAGTCGCTGGTGGCGCCGGCGCCGGTCGGGGTGATGTTGAAGCGGGCGAACTCGTCGGCCACTTCACTGGCGTCGCCCGCCGCGCTCTCCCACTTGTACTGGCCGCTGGAGCTGCCCACGCCGATGCGGGTCTGATTGGCCGGGCGGGTGCCCTTGTTGACGAAGATACCGGGCCAGTTCTCCTCGCAGGTCAGGTAGGTGCCCCATGGGGTGTAGCCGTTGCCGCAGTTGTTGTTGGTGCCGCGGCACTGGGTGCCGGTGGGCGAGAACTTGGTCTTGACGTGGTCGGTGCCACGCAGGGGGCCGGCGATGTTCATCAGCGAGGCGGTGGTGAAGCGGCGGTTGAGCGGGTCGTTCTGGATCACCTGCCAGCGGCCGTTGACCTTGGTCAGGCGCACCACGCCGGCACCGTGGGCATTGATCTCCTTGCGCACTTCCTCGGCCGGGCGCTTGCCGCTGGCGTCGGTGGTCGGGCCGGCCGGGTGCAGCGCCGCGGTGTCGATGTATTCGAAGTTGATCGCCAGCAAGCCGTCGTCGGAGCTGCCGTTGATGGGGAAGAAGTGCATGCCGTCATGGTGCATGCCCATGGCGTTGGCCTGGTCGGTGGAGGTGTTGCTGCCGTCGGACTTCCACGGGTTGCCGTTGCTGTTGATCGGCGTGCCCCAGGGCGCCAGCACATAGGCGCTGTAGCCAGCGGCGACCACGCAGGCGTCGGTGCGCGAACCTGCGATGGAATTGAAGCCGAGCTTGAGCTTGGGTTTTTCCGGCTTCGGATCCGGGGTGGTCACCGGTGGTTCGCTGACCGGGTCGTCATGGCTGGAGCCGCCGCCGCTGTCGAAGCAGCCGCCGAGGCCTGCGCCGGCGATCATCGCAATGGCCGCACCGAGGCTGCCGCGCACCACGCTCCGACGGCTCAGGTAGGCGTCCATGACGCTGGCCATCGGCAGGTTGTCGCTCGGGTTACGGTCCAGGTTGTCGCCGGATTCTCGACTCATCAGGGTGTCCTTATGTTGGCTGAGTGGGAGGAAACAGCGACTTTAGGGCGTAAGTATGATGATTGATTTGCAGAAATGTTACGTGCCGTTAAAACGGACGGTTCTTAAATAGCGTTGAATAAATAATGCTTTGGAATTAACAGCGCTTTTCTGCCATTAAACTGTCACGAGAACGCCGCACTATCCGGGACCCAACGTGTACTCGGATAAGGATGGCGGGGTCGATGGCAAGCAACATGGGCAGGCGTGAGGTGATCGGCTGGATGGGCATCGGTGCGCTGGCACCGCTGCTCGGCGCCTGTTCCGCGCTGCCGCTGCCCGGTGCTGGCGGTGAGCGGTCAGTGGACCTGCTGTACGTAGCCGACACGCTGGATGCCCGCCTGCCGGGCCAGGCTGTGGTCCCGGCGACCCGCCTGGGCCCGGTGAGCCATTTGGGGCGCGCGCCGTGGATGAGCGGCCCGAATGCCCGTGCCGCACAGCCGGAGCTGGCGCCGTTGCTCGATGCCAGCCAGGCCGCGCAAGCTCGTTTGGGGGGCTATGCAGTGCTGGCGGCGCTGCTTGAACAGTTGCGTGGCGAAGCCGGTGCCGAACACTGCCTGACCCTGGAGAACGGTCAGTGTTGGAATGGTAGTGGCCTGGCCTACCTCACCCAGGGCGAGAGTGGCGTGCAGGGCAGCCAGCTGCTGGGTAGCGAGGCGCGTGTCAGCAGTGACGAGCGGGTGCTCTGGCCCCAGCGCAGTGCGGCGCTGTATCGGCAGTCTTCCGCTATTACCCTGGGCGCGGGCCTGGCCAGCGAGCAGGCCAAGGCGCTGGGTGTCTCAGGTGTGCACGTGTTCCCGCGCGGCGGCGTGCGCGTGGCGGTGGTCGGCGTCACCGACCCCTACGCCCAGGACCAGAAGGCCTCCCTCAAACAGTGGTACCAGTCGTTGTTGCCCAGCTTCCAGCAGGCCCGTCGCGAAGGCGACCTGGTGGTGGCCCTGGCCGATGTCGGCAGTGGGCCGGGCCTGTGGCTGGCTGAGCGAATCCCGGAAATCGACGTGCTGCTGTGCGCCCGGGGTCAGGATCTGTGGCCTGCGCCGGTGCAGGCCACCCAGGCCAGTGGGCGGCGGGTGCCGGTGCTGTTCGCCGGGTGCCGGGCCAGTGGCGCGTTTCGCCTGCGTTGCCGGCAGGCGGGTGGGCAATGGCAGTTCGACGCCCGGTTCTTCCCTGCGTTCGAGCAAAGCCTCCCGTCTGGCACCCTGGCCCGGGCGGCTCAGTTGCGGGGCGTGTTGCAGCAACAGCGCAGCGGCCATGCTGCCTGGCTCGACCAACCACTGGCCCGGGCGCCGCAAGCGCTGTGGCGTCGCGATACCCGTGGCGGTAGCTGGGACAACCTGTTGCACCAGGCCCTGGCCGACGGTTCGAGCATGCCGGTGCTGCTGCCCGGCCTGCGCTACGACTTTCCTGTGCAGGCCGGTGAGTCCATCACCCGCGAACACCTGATCAGCCTGACCGGCGGTTACCCCGCGCCGGTGCTCGAGGTGCCGGCGCAACCTGTCGAGCAGGTCCTGGAAAACGCCGCCGAGCAGCTGTTCGGCGACCCGCTGCTGCTGGACAACAGCCAGGACCTGCCCCGCTGGCAGAACCACGCCTGGCAAGTGAACTACAGCCCGACCGGCAAGCGAGTCGCCGGGTTCGAACCCGTGCAGGGGCTGTGCCGGACCTTCGGTCTGCACGTCGATGCCCAGGCGGGCGTGCCGTTGTGGCAAACCGTCGAGGCTTGGTTGGCGCGGCGGGCGCCGGGCTGGCAACTGGCACCGTTGCAACTGCCTGACGTGCGCTACGTGCAGGGCCACCCCGGCTGGCACCCGCGTCAGGAGGCGGTGTGATCGGTACGCAGCGCATCGTCACCGGCCTGTTGCTGACCCTCGCCGGCTGGTTGGCGGCGCAATGCGTGCTGCTGCTCAGCCAGCAACCGCAACCGGTCCAGGCCGTGCAGCAGATCGAGATGCCGCTGCCAGGCTTGCTGGTGGGACATTGGCAGGCACCGGTCGATGATGGCGTGATTCCGCTGACTCGCTTGCCCCTGTATTACCTGGGGGGGCTCAAGGCCCAGCCTCTGTCGGCCAGCGTGGTGGTGCTGCGCCACGGTGAGCAGGTGCGCACCCTGGGCCGCGGCCAGCGCCTGGCGCCGGGCATCGTGCTGCAGGATATCGACGCGCAAGGCCTGATTTTCGACAACCACGGGCGGCGCGAGCGCCTGCCCTGGCCGCCACGCCCCGCCGTGACCGGCTTCAAGCGCCAAGGATGAATGATGATCGTACGGTACTGCCTGGCCGGGTTGCTGACCCTGTCCCTGTCCCTGTCCTGGGCCGAAGAGCCGGAAGTGTTCGCCGACGACGGCACGCCGCTGTATGAGGTGAACTTCGTCGACACCGAGCTGGGCGAGTTCATCGACAGTGTGTCGCGTATCACCGGCACCACCTTCATCGTCGACCCGCGGGTGCAGGGCAAGGTCACCGTGCGCACGGTCGATCGCCATGATGCCGATGCCATCTACGACATCTTCCTGGCACAGCTGCGCGCCCAGGGTTTCGCCACGGTGGACCTGCCCAACGGCAGCGTGAAGATCGTCCCCGACCAGGCCGCGCGCCTGGAACCGGTGCCGGTGGAGCGGCCCGGCAAGAAGTCCGAAGGCAGCGATGGCGTGGCCACTCGGGTGTTCAACGTGCGCAATGCCGCCAGCGAGCAGATGCTCAACATCCTCAAGCCGCTGATCGACCCGCGGGTTGGGGTGATCACGCCATACCCAGCCGCCAACCTGCTGGTAGTCACCGACTGGCGTAGCAACCTCGAGCGCATCGACAGCCTGCTGCGCCAGCTCGACCAGGTCAGTGACGAGCCGTTGCAGGTGATGCCGCTCAAACATGCCAGCGCCGCCGACACGGCGGGGCTGGTGACCCGCTTGCTGGCCCGCGAGCAGGGCGCCGACAGCGCCCAGGTGGTCGCCGACCCGCGCAGCAACGCCTTGCTGGTGAGGGGCAGTGCCGACAGCCGCGAGCGTGTGCGCGCCTTGCTCGCCCAGTTGGACCGGCCCAGTGACAACCTGCGCAGCAGCAATACCCAGGTGATGTACCTGCGCCACGCCAATGCCGCCGAGGTGGTCAAGGTGCTGCGTGGGCTGGGCCAGTCGGGCGCGGTGCCGGCCGAGGGCGGCGAGGGCGAGGGCAAGGACAAGCCGTTGCAGGCGGCCAGCGATTCCGGCATCCGCCTCGAATATGAAGAAGGCACCAACGCCGTGGTCATGGTCGGCCCCGACAGCGAGCTGGCCGCCTACCGCAGCATCGTCGAGCAGTTGGATATCCGTCGGGCGCAGGTGGTGGTCGAGGCGATCATCGCCGAAGTGTCCGACAGCAGCGCCCAGGAGCTGGGCGTGCAATGGCTGTTCGCCGACGAAAAGTTCGGCGCGGGCATCGTCAACTTCGGCAGCAACGGGGTGAACATCGCCAATATCGCCGGCGCGGCCAGCAGCGGCGACAACGAGAAGCTCGGCAAGCTGCTGTCGGCGACCACCGGCGCCACGGCCGGTTTTGGGCACTTCGGCGGCGGCTTCAACTTCGCCATGCTGGTCAACGCGCTCAAGGGCAAGAGCGGCTTCAACCTGCTGTCCACCCCGACCCTGCTGACCCTCGACAACGCCGAGGCGTCGATCCTGGTGGGGCAGGAAGTACCCTTCGTCACCGGTTCCGTCACCCAGAACAACGCCAACCCCTACCAGACCATCGAGCGCAAGGAAGTGGGGGTGAAGCTGCGCATCAAGCCGCAGGTCAATGTCGACAACAGCGTGCGCCTGGACATCGTCCAGGAGGTGTCGTCGATTGCCGAGTCCCGCGCCGCCAGCGATGTGATCACCAACAAGCGCGAGATCAAGACCAAGGTCATGGTCGAGGATAACGGCCTGGTAATCCTCGGTGGGCTGATCAGCGACGAGCGGAGCACCAGCAACCAGCGTGTGCCGTTACTCGGCGATATTCCCGGCCTGGGCCGGCTGTTCCGTTCCGACGCCAGCAAGGGCACCAAGCAGAACCTGATGGTGTTCATCCGCCCGCGCATCCTGCGCGACGGCGAGAGCCTCGCCGGGCTCAGCCAGCAGAAATACCAGAGCTTGCAACAGGGCACATCGCTCAAGCTGCCGGCCCTGGCCGAAGGCATGCCATTGTTGCAGGCGTTCCCGGCCAGCCGCGCGCGGCTCGAAGGGGGAGACTGGTGATGCTGCCCTATCGCCTGGCGCGCCAGACAGGCCTGGCCATGGCTCCTTGCGAAGGCGGTTGGCAGTTGTGGCTGCGCAGCGACGCCGACAGCGACCAGCTCCAGGAGCTGTTGCGGGCCCATGGCCAGCCAAGTGCTCTGGAACACCTCGACGACGCCCAGTTCGACGAGTGCCTCGGTCAGCTCTACCAGGCCGGCGAGGCGACGACCGAAGCGTTGATCGAGGGCATCGGCGAACAGGTCGACCTCGACAGCCTGATGAGCGAGATGCCGCGCATCGAGGACCTGCTGGAAAGCGACGACGAAGCCCCGGTGATCCGCCTGATCAACGGCCTGTTCGGCCAGGCCTTGCGCTTGCGCGCTTCGGATATCCATATCGAAACCTTCGAACAGAGCCTGGTGGTGCGCCTGCGGGTCGACGGTCATCTGCGCGAAGTGCTGCGCCCGCCACGGGCGCTGTCGGCGATGCTGGTGTCGCGGATCAAGGTGATGGCCCGCCTGGACATCGCTGAAAAGCGCCAGCCCCAGGACGGCCGCATCACCCTGCGCGCAGCCGGGCGCGAGGTGGACGTGCGCGTCTCGACCCTGCCCGGCATCCACGGCGAACGGGTGGTTATGCGCGTGCTCGACAAGCAGGCCAGCCTGCTGGCGCTGGACAACCTGGGCATGCCCGCCGCGGTGTTGCGCGGCCTGCGCGGCTGCCTGGCGCGGCCCAACGGCATCGTGCTGTCCACCGGCCCCACCGGCTCGGGCAAGACCACCACCCTGTACGCCAGCCTCAACAGCCTCAACGACGGCAGCCGCAACATCCTCACCGTCGAGGACCCGGTCGAATACGCCATCGCCGGCATCGGCCAGACCGCCATCAACCCGCGGGCCGGCTTGACCTTCGCCAGTGGCCTGCGGGCCATCCTGCGCCAGGACCCGGACGTGATCATGCTGGGTGAGATCCGCGACCAGGAGACCGCGCAGATCGCCGTGCAGGCCAGCCTCACCGGGCACCTGGTGCTGTCGACGCTGCACACCAACAGCGCCGTGGGGGCGGTGACCCGCCTGCGCGACATGGGGGTCGAGCCGTTCCTGATCGCCTCGTGCCTGCGCGGGGTGCTGGCCCAGCGCCTGGTGCGGCGGCTGTGCGCCTGCGCGGTGGCGCGGCCGCTGCACAGCGCGGAGCGCGAGCTGTGGCCGGAACTGACCGAAACCTACCACCCGGTGGGCTGCGAACATTGCCAGGGCGGCGGCTATGTCGGGCGCCTGGGGTTGTACGAATTCATCGAGCTGGACGACGGGCTGGTGGCACTGCTCTACGACGGCCAGAGCGAACTGGCCATGCAGGCCTACCTGGTTGGCCGTCGGCAGAGCCTGGTGGCGATGGCCGCCGACTGCCTGGCGCAGGGGCAGACCAGTCTCGCTGAAGTGTTGCGCGTGGTGCAGGGCTGACCTATGCCGACTTATCGCTACCAAGCCGTGGACCTCGCCGGCAAGGCGCACAAGGCCAGCGTACAGGCCGACAGCGAGCGCCATGCGCGCCAGTTGCTGCGCGAGCGGGGGTTGTTCGCCCGGCACCTGCAGCGTCATGAAGCCGGCCAGGCCCAGCCACGGCGCCAGCGCCTGAACCGTGCCCAGTTGTGCGAGCTGACTCGCCAGCTGGCGACCCTGATCGGTGCCGGTATCCCCTTGGTCGATGCCTTGGCCACCCTGGAACGGCAACTGCGTCAACCGGCCTTGCATGCCGTGCTGGTGGCCCTGCGTGGGTCGCTTGCCGAAGGACTCGGCTTGGCCCGCAGCCTGGCGCGCCAGGGTGCGCCTTTTACCGGGCTTTACTGCGCGCTGGTCGAGGCCGGCGAGCGCTCGGGGCGACTGGGGCAGGTGCTGGCGCGCCTGGCCGATCACCTCGAGCAGGTGCAACGCCAGCGCCACAAGGCACGCACCGCGCTGATCTACCCGGCGGTGCTGATGGGCGTGTCGCTGGCGGTGGTGGTCGGCCTGATGACCTTCGTGGTGCCCAAGCTCACCGAACAATTCGCCCATTCCGGGCAGAGCCTGCCCTTCATCACTTCATTGCTGATCGGCCTCAGCCAGGGGCTGGTTCATGCCGGCCCATACCTGTTGGTGCTGGCGCTCACGCTGACGCTGTTCGCCGTCTGGCTGCTGCGCAAGCCCCACTGGTGCCTGCGCCGCGACGACCTGCTGCTGCGCCTGCCGCGCATCGGCCAGGTACTGCAGGTGCTGGAGAGCGCGCGGCTGGCGCGCAGCCTGGCGATCCTCTGCGGCAGCGGCGTGGCCCTGCTCGAAGCATTGCAGGTGGCCACCGAGACGGTCGGCAACCGGCGTATCCGCGTGGCGATGGCGCAGGCGCGCCTGCAGGTGCAGGGCGGCACCAGCCTGCACCGGGCGCTGGACGGTACCGGCCAGTTTCCGCCACTGCTGGTGAACATGGTCGGCAGCGGCGAAGCCAGCGGCACCCTGGCCGAGATGCTCGAACGGGTGGCCGATGACCAGGAGCGCGGCTTCGCCCGCCAGGTGGACACCGCGATGGCGTTGTTCGAGCCGCTGATGATCCTGGTGATGGGCGGCGTGGTGCTGTTCATCGTGCTGGCGGTACTGCTGCCGATCATGCAGCTCAACCAGGGATTGCAACTGTGACAAGGAGAACTTCGATGCAGCAACGACACAAGCGCCAGGGTGGCTTCACCTTGATGGAGATCATGGTGGTGATCTTCATCATCGGCCTGCTGATCGCCGTGGTCGCGCCCAGCGTGCTGGGCAACCAGGACAAGGCGATGAAGCAGAAGGTGATGGCCGACCTGGCCACCCTGGAGCAGGCGCTGGACATGTACCGCCTGGACAACCTGCGTTTCCCCAGCAACGAACAGGGCCTGGCCGCGCTGGCGAAGAAACCCACCCAGGAGCCGCTGCCGCGCAGCTGGCGCAGCGATGGCTATATCCGCCGCCTGCCGGAAGATCCGTGGGGCACGCCGTACCAGTACCGCATGCCCGGTGAACATGGCCGGGTCGATGTGTATTCGCTGGGCGCCGATGGCATGCCGGGCGGCGAAGGGCTGGATGCCGACCTGGGCAACTGGGCGCTGTGACGTGCGTCGCCAGGGTGGTTTCAGTCTGCTCGAACTGCTGGTGGTGCTGGCCATCGCCGGGTTGATGAGCAGCCTGGCCGTGGCCTGGCTCGACAGCGGCAATGCCGGTGTCGAGCAGGCGCTGGAGCGTTTGGCGACTGCCACCGTGGCCCAGGGCGAGCTGGCGCGTCATGCCGGGCAGTTGCGTGGCCTGCGCTGGAACGGCCAGCACCCGGAGTTCGTGCGCCAGGAGCGTGGACGCTGGACGGTCGAGCCGGTCGCCCTGGGCGAGTGGCCCAAGGGCCTGCGCCCAGACTGGCCGAGCAGCCCGGCGCCGGTGCTGGTGTTCACCCCCGACGGTTGGGCCCGGCCCGGCAGTGTGCGTTGGCATTGGGCCGATGGCAGCCAGGGCTGGTACTGGGGCCGTGACGGCCGTCTGCAGGTGAGCCGCGCCCAATGAAGTGCAGGCAACAGGGTTTCACGCTGCTTGAAGTGAGCGTCGCGCTGGCGATCGCCGCCCTGTTGGCGGTGATCACCAGCCAGGTCCTGCGCCAGCGCCTGGCGGTGCAGGACACGGTGCAGCAGCATCGACTTGGCGTGCTCTGCGCGCGTGAGTTGCAGGCGCGGTTCGTCGTCGAGCAGTACTGGCCTGCGACCAATCAGGGCGCTGGCGAGCTGGCACAGGGTGCCCAGGTCTGCCATTGGCGCTTGCAGTTGCGGCGCACAGGTGTGCGTGACCTTCGCCGCGGTGAACTGCTGTTGTATGCCGACCGGGATCAGCGCCTGCCACTGGGGCAGTACACCGTGTTCCTGGAGCGTCCATGAGGCGAAGGCAGGCGGGCATGAGCCTGATCGAACTGATGGTGGCTTTGGCGTTGACCGCGTTGCTGGGCTTGCTGCTGGCGGCGCTGGTCAATGGCTGGCTGAGGGTGCGTGAGCGGCTCGATCAGCCGCAGCGGGAAACCCAGGTGGTGGACTTCTGCCTGGCGCTTGAGCGGCGCTTCGACAGCCCGGTGCTGCGCCGCGTATATGAACAACGTCTGCCCTTGCCGGTGCGCTGGCTCGATTGGCAGCCCGATCGCCAGCAACTGCTCTGGGTGGCTGCCGCGGCGTGGCCGCAGGCCGAAGGCGGTGCGCGCCTGCAACGTCAGCGCCTGCGTTTCGCACCGCGTGAGCAGCAGTTGCTGGTGGAAACCTCCGCCGACCTGTATGCCGCCGCCGCCCCGCACTGGGTGTTGCGCGAACGGCTGGAGCGGGTCAGTGCGATGAGCCTGCTTTACCACCAGTCCGGCCAGTGGCTGGCCTGGCCTTCCGATCAACCGACGCACCCCGGGCGGGGTGTGCGCCTGGAGTTCGTGCGTGATGGAGCGCCTTATGCCTGTACCTTCGTGCTGCCCTGGGGGCGCTCGTGAAACGTGAGTGGCGGCGCCGAACGCCGCTGCGGCCATGGCTGTTGCTGCGTCCGGGCCCGGTGTGGGACTGGATGCTGGTGGAGCAGGGCGTCGCCACGCGTCAGGGGCAGGGCATGCCGCCTGCGGGCCTGTCGGCGCGGGTCGCCTTGATTGTTCCGGGTGAGCATTGCAGTCACTTCCAGCTGGCCGCGCCGCCTGGGCTCAAGCGCGAGGAGTGGCCGCTGTTGCTGGAGGACCGGCTGTTGCAGGGGGCGGACGAAGTGGATTGTGCCTGTATCGGCCGGTCCCCGGGTCAACTGCGGCTTTTGGTGGTGGCCCGGCAGCGGTTGCTTGAATGGCGTGCGCAGTGCGTCGAATGGTCGTTGCCTGTCGAGCGTTGTTGGGGGGAGTTCCAGTTGCTGCCCGAACCTGAAACGGGGGAGTGCTGGCAATGGCGGCGCGGCGAAAGGCTGTTGCATTTTGGAAAGGGGGCCGAGGGGCGTGTCCATTGGCTGGCCTGGCCCGACTCACTCGGCCAGGTGCCCACCATGGTTTGGCCGGCAGGTGCGCGGTGTTTGGTGGAGGGAGACTGGCCCAAGGCGCTGGCGCCATTGGAGGGCCTGCCTGGTTTGTTCGAGGCGCGAAGCCCACGCCAGTTTCCCCGGCTGGCGCCGGTACAGCGACGGCTCGCCCTGGCCTGCATGGCATTGGTTGTCACCTGGGGGGGGCTCTGGCTGGCCCAGCAATGGCGCCAGGCTCAGGCCTATCGTGAGCAGGTGCTGGCCGTGACCGGCCCGCAGGCCACGCCACGTCAGGCGGCCCAGGCGCTCAAGCGCTTGCGTGACAGTCACGGCGAAGAGCAACTGCGTCTGCGTCAGCTGGACGGGTTGCAGGCGCAGTTGCAGGCCTGGCTGCAGGCGAACCCTGGCTGGCGGTTGCAGGCCGTGCGTTTCGATGGTCGGTATTGGCGCCTGGCGCTGGAAGGAGACGGAGCGATTCCACCCTGGCAGGAAATGGCGACGGCCGCAGGTGCCCAGGTACAAGTCGAGGAGGGCGCCCGTCACGTGGTGTTCGACCTGGAGGTGGCCACATGAGCGGCGAATGGTTGCATCGACGGCGGATGCTGCTGGCCTGGCTGTTGATTGCGTTGCTGGCGTGCTTCCTGGTGTTTCGTGAAGGGCTCGGTTATTGGCGGGAGCTGGCGCAATGGCGCGTCTTGGCCGAATCGGTGGTCGGGATGCGAAGCGGGCCGACACTGAGCCTTGAGCGCCTGCGCCAGTCGGCCCAGGCCCGGCAAGTCGCGTTGCTCGAAGTCCAGGCGCAGGATGACGGTTGGCAGGTGCGGGGCAAGGTCGGCGATGCCCAGGCCCTGCAGGACTGGCTACAGATGCTTCGCACGGAGGGCGCTCGGTTGGTGCAGTGGGGGTTGTCGCGAGAGGGCGACGGGCTGCACTTCGATGTGCAGGTGCAGCCTTGAGCCGGCGTGCGGGGGCCTGGCTGGGGCTGGTGTTCTGCCTGAGCGTGCTGGTCGAGCTGCCTGCGGCTTGGCTGGCATGGATGAGCGGGCTGCCGGCGGAGGGCGTGATGGGGAGCCTGTGGCAAGGGCAAGCGATGCGCCTGGGGGCGGTTGGCCCCTTGCGTTGGGAGCTGCGACCGTGGCGCCGGGACGCGCAGGTATGGATGGGGTTCCAGGGGCAGGGATGGCGCTTGCATGCCAGTGGCTGGCCCTGGCACTGGCAAGCCGAGGTCGAGGCTTTGGGGGCCCAGCCCAGTGTCGCTCAAGGGTATCGCCTGGCCGGGCAGTGGCAAGGCGCGCTGCATCTGCAAGGAAGCGGCGGGCGATGTCGTGAGGCGCAGGGGCGGATCGAGGTGAATGACCTGGCGCTGGTCGAACCGTGGTCGTTGGGGCTGGGGCAGGGCGGTATCGAGATGGACTGCGCGGATGGCTGGCGCGTCTCAGGCCTTCTGGCCGAGGACGGGCAGCATCGATTGGCAGTGGACGCTGATCTGTTGGCGCGGCGGGCCCAGGTGACAATCGACGTGCAGCCCGATGCGGGGCTGACACCGGTGCTGCGCGGTGTGCAGTGGCTGGGCGCCGAAGTGTTGCAAGGGCAGCGGGAAGTCAGGTGGTAGGGGCAGAGTTGCAGCTGATCTTGAGGCGCGCGCGATACCTGTAGGAGCGGGTTTACCCGCGAATATGTCGCTGGATTCACTACCGCATTCGCGGGTAAACCCGCTCCCACAGGGAGGGCAAGCTATCAATGGAGAGCGTCGGGCTCAGGGCCGGATCTCGATCATGGTGCCGTCCTTGACCATGCTCCACACCTCGCGCATGTCGTCGTTGCGCATGGCGATGCAGCCTTCGGTCCAGTCGAGGGTGTGGAAGTACCACTCCGGGTACTCCTCGTTGATCGGCGTGCCGTGGATCATGATCATGCTGCCGGCCGCCACTCCGTCTCGCCGGGCCTTGGCGGCATCGGTGATGTTCGGATAGGAGATGTGCATGGCCAGGTTGTAGCGGTCGCTGACCTTGCGCCAGTCCAGCCAGTACAGGCCTTCGGGAGTCTTCTTGTCACCTTCGCGCTCCTTGGCGCCCTTGGGCTGCTTGCCTAGTGAGATGCGGTAGGTCTTGAGCGGTTCGCCGCGGCTGATCAGTTGCAAACGGCGCTCGGACTTGAGCACCAGCACCTTGTCGATCATGGGGCCCTGGGGGACGGTCGCGGCAGGTTGTACGGCCGACGGCGGCTTGCGAATGATGGTTTCGGTGAAGGCAGCCTGCGACACCGAGGCGACACTGAGGCAGAAGAGGGCAAGCAACCAGCGCATGAAACCGTATCCCTGAGACTTAGGTGGTGGACGACGAGACGTTCATCGGCGGCAGGTATTCATGGCCAATCGGGTAGAGCTGCCTGATGCGGTCGCGATAGTAGCATTCTAGTGTGCGTGTGACGGTCCGGAAAGCCAGCTCGCTCCATGGGATCTCATGTTCCTCGAACAACCGCACCTCCAGGCTCTCGACGCCCACGGCGAAATCCAGGTCCGTAAGCTCGGCGCGGAAGAACACGTGCACCTGGTTGATGTGCGGCAGGTCGAACAGTTGGTACAGGGAGGTTTCACCCACCCGGGCGCAGGCTTCCTCGATGGTTTCGCGACGAGCGGCCTGGTCGAGGGTTTCGCCGTTCTCCATGAAACCGGCGGGCAAGGTCCAGAAGCCCCGGCGCGGCTCGATGGCGCGCCGGCACAGCAGCACCTGGCTGCCCCAGGTGGGCAGCACCCCGGCGACGATGTTGGGGTTCTGGTAGTGGATGGTCTGGCAATGGTCGCAGACATACCGCGGGCGGCTGTCGCCTTCGGGGATGCGTTGGGTGACCGGCTGGCCGCACGCGCTGCAGAATTTCATGCTTTCATTCCTGTGTGGTCGGGCTATCTTGGCGCGCCCGACCTGGCCACCGCAAGCCGACCGCGGGCGGGGCTTGGGTGCCTCGCGGCTTTGGTGCATCATGCACGGCAGGCCTTGGAATCGAGAGTGCGTAATG
Source organism: Pseudomonas entomophila (assembly GCF_018417595.1). Classification (NCBI taxonomy): domain Bacteria; kingdom Pseudomonadati; phylum Pseudomonadota; class Gammaproteobacteria; order Pseudomonadales; family Pseudomonadaceae; genus Pseudomonas; species Pseudomonas entomophila. Next base: position 4,645,190 of record NZ_CP070982.1, on the reverse strand, counting down.
CTGGACGAGCTTCTTCGCCGAATGAGCAACCATACCCCCGCGTCACTGGAGACGGACCGCCGTTTTCCCGAAGCGGCGGTGCTGCTGCCCATCACCCGTGGCGAAGAGCCGGAGCTGGTGCTGACACTCCGCGCCAAGGGGCTTTCCACCCACGGTGGTGAAGTGGCCTTCCCCGGCGGCCGGCGCGATCCGGAAGACCCGGACCTGGTATTCACTGCCCTGCGCGAAGCCGAGGAGGAAATCGGCCTGCCCCCCGGCCTGGTCGAGGTGCTCGGCCCGCTCAGCCCGCTGATCTCGTTGCATGGGCTGAAGGTGACACCGTTCGTCGGCCTGATCCCCGATTACGTCGAGTACCGTGCCAACGATGCGGAAATCGCCGCCGTGTTCAGCGTGCCGCTGGCATTCTTCCGCCAGGATCCGCGCGAGCACACCCATCGCATCGACTACCAGGGCCGCAGCTGGTACGTGCCCAGCTACCGTTACGGCGACTACAAGATCTGGGGGTTGTCGGCGATCATGATCGTCGAGCTGGTCAATGTGCTGTTCGATGCCGGCATCAGCCTGCACCAGCCGCCGGAACGTTTCATCCAGAACTGAACGGGGCCCACCCCGTCACCTGTGTCCAACCGTGAGGAGCGAGACATGAAATACCGCCTGGGCGACCTGCGGGTCGAGACCCATCCCAGCAGCTGGGCCGCGCCCAACGCCACCCTGATCGGCAGGGTGCGCCTGCAAGCCCGTGCCAGTGTGTGGTTCGGTGCGGTGCTGCGCGGTGACAACGAGTTGATCGACATCGGCGAGGACAGCAACGTCCAGGATGGCACGGTGATGCACACCGACATGGGCTCGCCGCTGAACATCGGCAAGGGCGTGACCATCGGCCACAATGCCATGCTGCATGGGTGCACGGTGGGCGATTACAGCCTGATCGGCATCAATGCGGTGATCCTCAACGGCGCGCGCATCGGCAAGCATTGCATCATCGGCGCCAATGCGCTGATCCCGGAAGGCAAGGAAATCCCCGACGGTTCGCTGGTGATGGGCTCGCCAGGCAAGGTGGTGCGCGAGCTGAGCGAGCAGCAGAAACGCATGCTCGAGGCCAGCGCCGCCCATTACGTGCACAACGCCCAGCGCTATGCCCGCGACCTGGTAGTTGACGATGAGTGACGAAAAACCAGTGGCCTCGCCCTGTGTCAGCGTCTGCGCGCTGGACGAGCAGGACATCTGCACCGGCTGCCAGCGCACGGTGGCCGAAATCACCCGCTGGGGGCGGATGGACAATCAGGAGCGCCGCGCGGTCCTCAAGCTTTGCCATGAGCGGGCGGTCGCTGCTGGGCTGATCATCGGCTTGTGAACCTTTCCGGCTTCGTTCAACCCGCTCCCACAGGTTCACCGCCGAACCTGTGGGAGCGGGTTTACCCGCGAAGAGTCTGGCGCTGACTCCAAATTCAAGTACTCTGTGCGGCTGGCCCACCAAACACGCAGATCATGTTCTATCTAATCGCCTACATCAGCAGCGTGGTGCTGATCAACTACGCCTTCTCCAGCGCGCCACACCTGGACGTGATCTGGTCCGCCTGGGGCGGCCTGGTGTTCATCCTGCGCGACATGGTGCAGACCCGCTACGGCCATGGCGCGTTGCTGGCGATGCTGGTGGCGCTGGTGCTGTCCTATGCCACGTCGGAGCCGGCCATCGCCCTGGCCAGCGCCACCGCATTCTTCGTCTCCGAACTGATCGACTGGCTGGTGTTCAGCGTCACCCGCCGCCCCCTGCGTGATCGCTTGTGGCTGAGCTCGGCCCTGAGCATCCCGGTGGACACCTTCATCTTCTTCGGCATGATCGGTGCGCTGACACCGGCGGTGATCGGCACGGCACTGGCCTCGAAGTTCGCTGGGGTGACAGCGGTGTGGCTGATCATGGCCTGGCGGGCACGGCGCGCGATCGCCGCGTCCTGATGTAGAATACCGGTCCATTTTTCAGCGGGCGGCAGCCAGCGTGGCGCGGCCCCGGACGCCTTCGAGGACCTGAAATGACCCGTATCGGAACCCCATTGTCGCCGAGCGCGACCCGTGTACTGCTGTGCGGCTGCGGCGAGCTGGGCAAGGAAGTGGTGATCGAGTTGCAGCGCCTGGGGGTCGAGGTGATCGCCGTTGACCGCTATGCCAATGCCCCGGCCATGCAGGTCGCACACCGCAGCCACGTGATCAACATGCTCGACGGCGTGGCCCTGCGTGCGGTGATCGAGGCGGAGAAACCGCATTACATCGTCCCCGAGATCGAGGCCATCGCCACCGCCACCCTGGTGGAGTTGGAGAACGAAGGTTTCAACGTCGTCCCCACCGCCCGCGCCACCCAGCTGACCATGAACCGCGAAGGCATCCGCCGCCTGGCCGCCGAAGAGCTGGACCTGCCAACCTCGCCCTACCACTTCGCCGACACCTTCGAGGACTACAGCAAGGCGGTCGCCGACCTGGGCTACCCGTGCGTGGTCAAGCCGGTGATGAGCTCTTCTGGCAAGGGCCAGAGCCTGCTGCGCAGCGCCGACGATCTGCAGAAGGCCTGGGATTATGCCCAGGAAGGCGGTCGTGCCGGCAAGGGCCGGGTGATCATCGAGGGCTTCATCGACTTCGAGTATGAAATCACCCTGCTGACCGTGCGCCATGTGGGTGGCACCACCTTCCTCGAGCCGGTTGGCCACCGTCAGGAGAAGGGCGACTATCAGGAGTCCTGGCAGCCCCAGGCCATGAGCGCGAAAGCGCTGGCCGAGTCGCAGCGCGTGGCCCAGGCGGTCACCGATGCACTGGGCGGCCGTGGTCTGTTCGGCGTGGAGTTGTTCGTCAAGGGTGATCAGGTGTGGTTCAGCGAGGTTTCGCCTCGCCCGCACGACACCGGCCTGGTGACCCTGATTTCTCAGGACCTGTCGCAGTTCGCCCTGCATGCCCGCGCCATTCTCGGCCTGCCGATCCCGGTGGTGCGCCAGTTCGGTCCTTCGGCTTCGGCGGTGATCCTGCCGGAAGGCCAGTCGCAGCAGACCAGTTTCGCCAACCTCGGTGCGGCCTTGAGCGAGCCGGATACCGCCATCCGCCTGTTCGGCAAGCCGGAGATCAATGGCACCCGCCGCATGGGCGTGTGCCTGGCGCGTGACGAGTCGGTCGAGGCCGCTCGTGCCAAGGCGACCCGTGCATCGCAGGCGGTCAAGGTCGAGTTTTGATCTGAGATTGCTGGGGGCGCTCTGCGCCCCTTTCGCGGCACAGGCCGCTCCTACAGGAGGTACGCAATCCCTGTAGGAGCGGCCTTGTGCCGCGAAAGGGCTGCAAAGCAGCCCCAAGGGTTCAAAGCGCTGTATCGCGTGTCTCTTTCAGGCACAAAACGGCCATCAGGCTGATCACCGCCGCCACCGACACATACCCCCCCACCCAGCTCAATCCCCCCATGCTCACCAGCTTCTGGGCAAAGAACGGTGCCGCCGAGGCACCGACGATGCCGCCCAGGTTGTACGCCGCCGAAGCACCGGTGTAACGCACATGGGTCGGGAACAGCTCTGGCAGCAGCGCCCCCATCGGCGCGAAGGTCACCCCCATCAGGAACAGCTCGATGGCCAGGAACAGCGCCACGCCCGTGGTCGACCCCGAGGTCAGCAGCGGCTCCATGGTGAAGCCCGAGGCAATGGCCAGCAGGCCGCCGACGATCAGCACCGGCTTGCGCCCGAAGCGGTCGCTCAGCCAGGCCGACAGTGGCGTGGCCAGGGCCATGAACACCACGGCGAAGCACAGCAACCCCAGGAAAGTCTCACGGCTGTAGCCCAGCGTGGTCACGCCATAGCTGAGCGAGAACACCGTGGAAATGTAGAACAGTGCGTAGCACACCACCATCGCCGCGGCCCCGAGCAGGGTTGGTAGCCAGTAGCGAGCGAACAGGTCGACCACCGGCATCTTCACCCGCTCGTGGCGGGCGACGGCCTTGGCGAATACCGGGCTTTCCTCCAGCTTCAGGCGCACGTACAGGCCGACCAGCACGAGGGCGGCGCTGAGCAGGAACGGAATGCGCCAGCCCCATTCGCGGAATTGTTCGTCGCTGAGCACCAGGGCCAGGGTGAGGAACAGGCCGTTGGCGGCCAGGAAGCCGATCGATGGGCCGAGCTGCGGGAACATGCCGAACCAGGCGCGCTTGCCCGGTGGGGCGTTCTCGGTGGCCAGCAGCGCCGCGCCACCCCATTCGCCGCCCAGCCCCAGGCCCTGGCCGAAGCGCAGCAGGCAAAGCAGGATCGGCGCCCACACGCCGATGCTGTCATAGCCCGGCAGCACGCCGATCAGCGTGGTGGACACGCCCATCAGCAGCAACGAGGCGACCAGCGTCGACTTGCGCCCGATACGGTCGCCGAAGTGGCCAAACAGTGCCGACCCCAGTGGCCGGGCGAGGAAGGCGATACCAAAGGTGAGAAACGCCGCGAGCATCTGCGCGGTGCCGGAGCCGGACGGGAAGAACACCGGCCCGATCACCAGGGCGGCGGCGGTGGCGTAGACGTAGAAATCGTAGAATTCGATGGCGGTGCCGATGAAGCTGGCGGTGGCCACCCGGGCCGGGGAGTTGGCCGGGGTCGCCGAAGCCGGTTCGGCGTAGGTGCTGCTGGTAGTCATGCGAAGGTCCCTGACAGTCATGCTCCATGGGGCACGGCCCATGTGGCGGGCACACGGGAGCCGGAGCGTATTGTTGTTGGTCGCCCGACTGACGATAGCCCAGGGGATAGAGGCGGGGAGCGGGCACTGTTCGGGGTGTTGAAGCAGGACCGCGGGGCGTGTCAGTGGTGCGGACTGGCCGTAAGGCGCCGGGTGCGGGTAGCAGGCGGGACGGCAGGGCTGGGTAAGCGTGACCCGAGTATAGCTATCGGGTCACGGTCCAGACCAGTACCTTGCTGGCGCAATTGTCCTCGGTTTCGAGGATCTCCAGCCGATAACGGCCGATCTTCAGGCATACAGCGCTTTCCGGAATGCTCTCCAGCGCTTCGGTGACCAGGCCGTTGAGGGTCTTCGGTCCGCCGTCGGAAGGCAGGTGCCAGCCCAGGGTGCGGTTGATTTCACGCAGTGACGCCGTGCCTTCGATGACGAAGGTGCCATCGGGCTGAGGGTGTACATGGGGGTTGTCGAGGCCATGTTCGTCCTCGAACTCGCCGACGATTTCCTCGAGGATGTCTTCCAGGGTGACGATGCCCAGCACTTCGCCGTACTCGTCCACCACCACGCCCAGGCGCCGCTGCTGCTTGTGGAAGTTCAGCAACTGCATCTGCAACGGGGTGCTCTCAGGGACGAAGTAGGGCTCGTAGCAGGCGGCCTGGAGTTTTTCGAAGCTGAGCTCGGCGCGGGGCAGCAGGTGGCTGATCAGCTTGGTGTTGAGCACCGCTTCGACCTGGTTTATGTCGTTGTGGTAGACCGGCAGGCGGGTATGCCGGCTGACGATCAGTTGTTCGATGATCTGCTCGATGGGGTCATCGAGGTTGATGCCGTCCACTTCGTTGCGTGGCACCAGGATGTCGTTGACGGTGACCTTGTCCAGCGCCTGCAAGCCTTGGAGCAGCCCATTGCGGGCTGGGTCGTGGGCCGGGTCCTCGTCGAAGTCGTCGTGCTCCTGGGGGTGCAGCGCCACGGCGGTGGGCTGGATGCGAAACGGGCGCAGAACCAGCTTGGCGCAGCCGTCGAGCAGGCAGCCCAAGGGCTGCAGGGTGGCCAGCGGCAGCTTGAGCAGGCTGGCCCCGAGGCTGAGGAAGGCTTGCGGGTTGCGCCGGGCCAGGCGCCGCGGCAGGTATTCGGCCAGCACCAGCAGCATGAGCGTGGCGCCCAGGCCGGCGAGCCAGAAGCCATGCTCACCGTTGTGGCGCTGGCCGATCAGGCAGGCCAGGCCCAGCACCAGCAGTTTGCCGAGGCTGGCGCCAAGCACCAGGGCCTGGGCCGGCAGCGTCGGTTCAGCCTGGCCGTTGAGTTGCTGGCGGGCGGCGTCCACGGCAGTGAACAGCGCCGACCACAGCAGTGCCAGTGCGAGTGTGCCGAGCAGCGGGGCGTACGGCAGGGTGTCCATGGGCGGCCGTCAGATATGCAGGATGAATTCGCGGACCAGCTTGCTGCCGAAATAGGCCAGCATCAGCAGGCAGAAACCGGCGAGGGTCCAGCGGATCGCCTTGTGGCCGCGCCAGCCCAGGCGGGTGCGGCCCCACAGCAGTACGCTGAAGACGATCCAGGCCACGCAGGCCAGCAGGGTCTTGTGCACCAGGTGCTGGGCGAACAGGTTGTCGAGGAACAACCAGCCGGAGATCAGCGACAGCGAAAGCAGGCCCCAGCCGGCCCAGAGGAAACCGAACAGCAGGCTCTCCATCGTTTGCAGCGGTGGGAAGTTGCGGATCAGCCCGGACGGGTGCTTGTTCTTCAGCTGGTGGTCCTGCAGCAACAGCAGGAGGGCCTGGAACACGGCGATGGTGAACAGACCGTAGGCCAGGATCGACAGCAGGATGTGCGCCAGTATGCCCGGTTCCTCGTTGATCAGCGGTACCGTGCCGGGCGGGGCGAACTGGGCCAGCAGGGCCGTCACCGCGCCGAGCGGGAACAGCAGGACCAGCAGGTTTTCCACCGGAATGCTCAGGCAGGCGACCAGCGTAAGGGCGATCACCGCCACGGCGATCAGGCTGGCGGCACTGAAGAAGTCGAGGCTCAGGCCCAGTGGTGTGATCAGCTGGAAGAACAGCGCGCCGCCCTGGGCGAGCACTGCCAATGTACCGAGCAGGCCTAGCAGCCGTTTGTCGGCACGGGCGCCACGGGCCAGGCCGGTGGCCTGGAAGACGGTCGCGGCCACATAAAGGAAGGCGGCGAGCAGATTGGGGATGAGGCTGGGTGAAGAGAGCATAAGTCCTGGCAGGCAAGCCCTAAAGGGACGGAGTTTGGCATAGAACGCGTCGCTCTAGGAAGACTGAAGGGCCATGCTGGCCTCTTCGCGGGTAAACCCGTTCCCACAAGTATCCGTGCACCCCTGTGGGAGCGGGTTTACCCGCGAAAGGGCCGGAATGACCGCCGAATATCCAGAGGGTCTGCGCCAAGGTGTGCGCCGCCGTCGCTCTTCGCTATAATCGCCGCCTTGCTGTGCCCAGCGCGTGTACCTGTTCACCTGGGCGCCTGAAAAACCTCGGCTTCACTGGGCCTGAAAGGATCACCATGTTCGAAAACCTGACCGACCGCCTGTCACAGACGCTGCGCCATGTCACCGGCAAGGCCAAGCTGACCGAAGACAACATCAAGGACACGCTGCGCGAAGTGCGCATGGCCCTGCTCGAGGCCGACGTCGCCCTGCCGGTGGTCAAGGATTTCGTCAACAGCATCAAGGAGCGCGCGGTCGGCACCGAAGTGTCGCGCAGCCTCACGCCAGGCCAGGCCTTCGTCAAGATCGTCCAGGCTGAACTGGAAAGCCTGATGGGCGCGGCCAACGAAGAGCTGACGCTCAACGCCGCGCCCCCCGCCGTGGTGCTGATGGCTGGCCTGCAAGGTGCCGGCAAGACCACCACCGCCGGCAAGCTGGCGCGCCACCTGAAAGAGCGCAAGAAGAAGAGCGTGATGGTGGTGTCGGCCGACGTCTACCGTCCGGCGGCGATCAAGCAGCTCGAAACCCTCGCCAACGACATCGGCGTGACCTTCTTCCCGTCCGACATCAGCCAGAAGCCGGTGGCCATCGCCGAGGCGGCGATCCGCGAAGCCAAGCTCAAGTTCATCGACGTGGTCATCGTCGACACCGCCGGCCGCCTGCATGTCGATGCCGACATGATGGACGAGATCAAGGCCCTGCACGCCGCGGTCAAGCCGATCGAAACGCTGTTCGTGGTCGACGCCATGACCGGCCAGGACGCCGCCAACACCGCCAAGGCCTTTGGTGATGCCCTGCCGCTGACCGGCGTGGTGCTGACCAAGGTCGACGGTGACGCCCGTGGCGGTGCCGCCCTGTCGGTGCGGGCCATCACCGGCAAACCGATCAAGTTCATCGGCATGGGCGAGAAGACCGAAGCCCTGGAGCCGTTCCACCCCGACCGTATCGCCTCGCGCATTCTCGGCATGGGTGATGTGCTCAGCCTGATCGAGCAGGCCGAGCAGAACATCGACAAGGCCAAGGCCGACAAACTCGCCAAGAAACTGAAGAAGGGCAAGGGCTTCGACCTCGAAGACTTCCGCGACCAGCTGCAGCAGATGAAAAACATGGGCGGCCTCGGCGGCCTGATGGACAAGCTGCCCAGCATCGGTGGCGTGAACCTTTCGCAGATGGGCAACGCCCAGGGCGCGGCGGAGAAACAGTTCAAGCAGATGGAGGCGATCATCAACTCCATGACCCCGGCCGAGCGTCGCGACCCCGACCTGATCAGCGGTTCGCGCAAGCGCCGCATCGCCCTCGGTTCCGGCACCCAGGTGCAGGACATCGGCCGCTTGATCAAGCAGCACAAGCAGATGCAGAAGATGATGAAGAAATTCTCCGCCAAAGGCGGCATGGCCAAGATGATGCGTGGCCTTGGCGGGATGCTGCCAGGTGGTGGCATGCCAAAAATGTAATCGAATCCGGCGGGCTGCCCTGCTTTATATAGCAAGCGCGGCAGCTCTCCAGACCCCGCTTCGGCGGGATAACGGCCGCAACACAGCGGCTAAACCGGCAGAACTGAGCGGGCGAGCATGTGCTCGCCGAAAAAGGCATTTGCAAATGTCCGTGTATTCCCCGAGAATATGCGGCCTTTTGGGCACCCGTGTGCCCATTGGGCATTCAGTTTTGCAGCACCGACTATAGGAACGATGTTCACATGGTAACCATTCGTCTGGCCCGTGGCGGCTCGAAAAAGCGCCCATTCTACCACCTGACCGTGACCAACTCGCGTAACGCCCGTGACGGCCGTTTCGTTGAGCGCGTTGGCTTCTTCAACCCGATCGCATCGGGCGCCGAAGTCAAGCTGTCGGTCAACCAAGAGCGCGTCACCTACTGGCTGAGCCAGGGCGCACAGCCGTCTGAGCGCGTTGCTCAGCTGCTGAAGGAAGCTGCCAAGGCTGCAGCCTGAGCAGTATGAACGCGACGCCAGAAAAGGCTGACGACCTCATCGTCGTTGGCAAGATTTTTTCGGTTCACGGCGTTCGCGGCGAGGTGAAGGTGTATTCCTTTACCGATCCGATTGAAAACCTGTTGGATTACCCGCGCTGGACGCTTCGGCACGAAGGCAAGGTAAAACAGGTCGAGCTGGTCAGCGGTCGTGGCTCCCAGAAGGGCCTGGTCGTGAAGCTCAAAGGCCTCGATGATCGTGATGAAGCCCGTCTTCTGAGTGGTCATGAAATCTGCATTTCGCGAAGCCTTTTGCCCAACCTGGCAACCGACGAGTACTACTGGTACCAGTTGGTGGGCCTGAAGGTCATCAATCAGGACGAACACCTGTTCGGCAAGATCGATCACCTGTTGGAGACCGGCGCGAACGATGTATTGGTGGTCAAGCCTTGCGCAGGCAGCCTGGATGATCGCGAGCGTCTGTTGCCCTATACCGGGCAATGTGTGCTGGCAGTCGACCTGGAAGCCGGTGTGATGCGCGTTGAATGGGACGCGGATTTCTAAACGATGGATACCCTTCGCGTAGAAGTCGTCACGTTGTTCCCCGAGATGTTCTCGGCCATCACGGAGTACGGCATTACCAGCCGCGCGGTGAAACAGGGGTTGCTGCAAGTGACCTGCTGGAACCCGCGGGACTACACCACAGATCGTCACCACACGGTGGATGATCGGCCGTTTGGCGGTGGTCCGGGCATGGTGATGAAGATCAAGCCTCTGGAAGACGCCCTGGCCAGTGCCAGGCAGGCGACCGGAGCTGCGGCGAAGGTGATCTACCTCTCGCCACAAGGCCGCAAGCTGACTCAGCAGGCGGTCAAAGGCCTGGCCGAACAGGAGTCGTTGATCCTGATCGCCGGTCGTTATGAAGGCATCGACGAGCGCTTTATCGAGGCTCATGTCGATGAGGAGTGGTCGATTGGCGACTATGTGCTTTCCGGTGGCGAGCTGCCGGCCATGGTACTGATCGATGCGGTTACACGGCTGCTGCCCGGAGCTTTAGGGCATGTGGACTCGGCGGAGGAAGACTCTTTCACCGACGGTCTGCTGGATTGCCCGCACTACACCCGACCTGAGGTGTATGCGGATCAGCGTGTTCCCGACGTGTTGCTAAGTGGCAACCATGCACATATCCGGCGTTGGCGGATGAAGCAGTCCCTTGGTAGGACCTTCGAACGACGCGCCGATCTTCTGGAAAGTCGCTCGCTTTCTGGAGAAGAGAAGAAGCTGCTCGAGGAATACCTCCGCGAGCGGGACGATAGTTAACGTATCGATGGTGGATCGAGTTATCCATCTTAGGAGCACAGCATGACCAACAAGATCATCCAGCAGCTCGAAGCCGAGCAGATGAGCAAAGAGATCCCGACCTTTGCACCAGGCGACACCGTTGTCGTCCAGGTTAAAGTGAAGGAAGGCGACCGCTCGCGTCTGCAGGCGTTCGAAGGCGTCGTCATCGCCAAGCGTAACCGCGGTCTGAACAGCGCCTTCACCGTGCGCAAGATCTCCAGCGGCGTTGGCGTAGAGCGTACCTTCCAGACTTACAGCCCGCAGATCGACAGCCTGGCCGTGAAACGTCGTGGTGACGTGCGTAAAGCCAAGCTGTACTACCTGCGCGACCTGTCCGGCAAAGCCGCTCGCATCAAGGAAAAACTGTCCTGAGTACAGTTTGCCTGGCGGCCTAGGCCGCCTTGCGAGAAAAAAGCAGCCTTCGGGCTGCTTTTTTGCTTTCTGAAATCTGCCCTTGCGATGTGACCCGAAGATGACCAGTCGAGACCAGGAAATCCAGCGCCGCACCGAGCTGTCGGTGACCCGCGTGACCAAGGCGGTGTTCCCCAACACCACCAACCACCACAACACCCTGTTCGGCGGCACTGCCCTGGCGTGGATGGACGAAGTGTCGTTCATCGCCGCTACCCGTTTCTGCCGCTTGCCGCTGGTGACCGTATCCACCGACCGCATCGACTTCAAGCACCCGATTCCGGCGGGCTCGATCGTCGAGCTGGTGGGCAGCGTGGTCAAGGTCGGCAACACCAGCCTGCAGGTGCAGGTGGATGTGTTCGTCGAGAACATGTATCTCGATGGCCGAGAGCGGGCCATTCATGGCGTATTCAGCTTCGTCGCCATCGACGAGGACAAACGCCCGGTGCCGGTGCTGCCGCAGGGCTGATCGTCGCCACATTGATTTGGAATGACCTGTGTGGGAGCGGCTTTAGCCGCGATCACCTGCAAAGCGGGTGCCAGGCACCGCGATGCCCGCATCGCGGCTAAAGCCGCTCCTACAGGTCAATGCGTACGGACTTCGGTCAGTTCTGGTTCCACCAGCGCCACCAGCGTCCACCCCGGTTGCGGCTTGAGCGGATCCTCCGGGCTGGCCACATGCACCCAGCCTTGGCTGTCGCGGGCGAACAGCAATGTCGCGCGTTCACCATGCAATTGCTGGTAGTCCGCCCAGGTAAATGCCTCGGTCAGCGTGGTGCTGTACAGCTCGGCCCCCTGATGCAGCCGCTTTGCCAGTTGCGCATAGGTCATCGGGCTGGATCCGAGCAGATGCCCGCGGTGCTCCTCGCTGGCCCGGTGCTTGTCACTGCGTTGCTTCTCAAGACCACTGGCCAGTACGAACAGCCGGCCGTGGCCGAAATCATGACGAAAACGCGCGCAGGCCAGCGCATTGAGCTCGCCTGCCGGTGACAAACCGAGCAGGTGGCCAAGGCCGACCAGATCCAAGTGGGCGTCGGCGTGTTGTGAGGCCGGGTTGCCGAAGTAGGTGGGCAGGTTCTCCATGCGCGCGGCACGGATGTTTTCCCAGCTCGAATCGGTCAGCAGCACCCGGCAGCCCAGTTGTTGCAGGGCTTTGGCGATGGCCCGCGCGGGTGGGTTGGCACCCACGACGAGGAACCCGCTCGGCGCTGGCTCCGCCACCTTGAGCAGGCGCGCCAGGGGCCTGGCCGTCGCGCTCTGCAGCACCACGGTGCCGATGATCACGGCGAAGGTCAGCGGCACCAGCAGCAGCGCGCCCTCGTGGCCGGCCTCGTCCAGGCGGATGGCGAAGATGGCCGACACCGCCGCGGCGACGATACCCCGTGGCGCAATCCAGGCCAGTAGCGCGCGCTCCCGCCAGTGCAATGGCGAGCCCAGGGTCGACAGCCACACGTTCAGCGGCCGCGCCAGCAGCTGGATCACCAGCAGCAGTGCCAGCACCGCCGGGCCCAGGCCCAGCAAGGCATGCAGATCGAGCCGCGCGGCCAGGAGGATGAACAGCCCGGAGATCAGCAGCACGCTGAGATTCTCCTTGAAGTGCAGGATCTGCCGCACATCCACGCCGGGCATGTTGGCCAGCCACATGCCCATCACCGTGACCGCCAGCAGGCCGGATTCATGGACGATCTGGTTGGCGGCGATGAAGATGCCCAGCACCGCCGCCAGCGAAGCCAGGTTGTGCAGGTATTCCGGCAGCCACTGCTCACGCATGACCTGCCCAAGCAGCCATCCACCGGCAACGCCCAAGGCGCTGCCGCAGGCAATCACCCCGGCGAAGGTCAACAGGCTCTGGCTCACGCCGTCACCGGCGGCGCTGGCGATGATGAAGCTGTAGACCACCACCGCCAGCAGCGCGCCGATCGGGTCGATGACAATGCCTTCCCAGCGCAGGATGTTGGCGATGGCCGCCTTGGGCCGCACCACCCGCAGCATGGGCACGATCACCGTGGGGCCGGTAACCAGGGTCAGGGTGCCGAACAGGATCGCCAGGGGCCAGTCGAAACCCAGTAGCCAATGGGTGGCCAGGGCGATCACCAGCCAGGTGCTCAGCGCACCGACGGTGACCAGGCGGTGAACCACGCTGCCGATCTCGCGCCATTGCGACAGGTGCAGGGTGAGGCTGCCTTCGAACAGGATCAGCGCCACGGCCAGCGACACCAATGGCATCAACAGTGGGCCGAACAACGCCTGGGGCTGCAGCCACCCCAATACGGGCCCGGCGAGAATGCCGCACAGCAGCAGGAACAGAATCGCCGGCAGCTTGAGGCGCCAGGCCAGCCATTGGCAGAGCAGCGCGGCCGCGCCTATGCCGCCGACACTCAAAAGAATCTGTTGTTCGTTCATGCGGGCTCCCTCTGCATGCCTTGTTGTGAAAGACTAAGCGCCATTTCGCCGTTTGCCACCGAGTCTGCATGCCAGCCCTAGACCACCCCCTGATCGACCAGTTCCTCGATGCCCTTTGGTTGGAGAAGGGCCTGTCCGACAACACCCGCACCTCATATCGAAGCGACCTGGCGCTGTTCAATGGCTGGCTTCAGGAGCATGGCGTGGCGCTGCCCGACGCCGGTCGCGAGTTGATCCTCGACCATCTGGCCTGGCGTTTTGACCAGGCCTACAAGCCCCGTTCGACCGCACGGTTTCTCTCCGGTGTGCGGGGGTTCTACCGCTATCTATTGCGCGAGCGGATGATCGCCGTCGACCCGACGTTGCAGGTTGATATGCCGCAACTTGGTCGTCCTTTGCCCAAATCCCTGTCGGAAGCCGACGTCGAAGCCTTGCTCAAGGCCCCCGACCTGGGCGAGGCCATCGGCCAGCGTGACCGGGCCATGCTCGAAGTACTCTACGCCTGCGGGCTGCGGGTGACCGAGCTGGTCAGCCTGGCGCTGGACCAGGTCAACCTGCGCCAGGGCGTGTTGCGGGTGATGGGCAAGGGCAGCAAGGAGCGCCTGGTGCCGATGGGCGAGGAGGCTGTGCTGTGGCTCGAACGCTACCTGCGAGATGGCCGAACCGACCTGCTCAACGGCCGGCCCAGCGATGTGCTGTTCCCCAGCCTGCGCGGCGAGCAGATGACCCGGCAGACCTTCTGGCACCGGATCAAGCACCACGCGCGGGTGGCGGGCATCGACAAGCCGCTGTCGCCGCACACCTTGCGCCACGCGTTCGCCACCCACCTGCTCAACCACGGCGCCGACCTGCGCGTGGTGCAGATGCTGCTGGGGCACAGCGACCTCTCCACCACGCAGATCTACACCCACGTGGCCAAGGCGCGTCTGCAGCAGCTGCACGCCCAGCACCACCCGCGTGGATGAATGATATTCATGTTCCGCCGACCGGTGCCTGAGGACCCCTACTGCGCCGGTCTGTTGTGGTAGGCTTGGACGGTTTGTTGCAAGGGCCGACCGTTCGCCGCGTTCAAGGCGCGGGCGACGCCCCTCCGGCCCCGTCCGCCCTCAGGAGTTCCCATGCGCGTGACCCAGATTTTCGCCGCCGCCGCCCTGGCGCTGGCCAGCACCTTTGCCGCCGCCGCGGCCACCGAGACGACTGCCGGCGCCGAGCAGGCGATCCGCAAGTCGTTGCAGAACCTCGAACTGGAAGTACCGGTCGAGAGCGTCGCCAGCAGCCCGCTAAGCGGCCTCTACGAAGTCAAGCTGCAGGGCGGCCGCGTGCTGTACGCCAGCGCCGACGGCCAGTTCGTGATGCAGGGCTACCTGTTCCAGATCCAGGACGGCAAGCCGGTCAACCTCACCGAGAAGACCGAGCGCCAGGGTATCGCCAAGCTCATCAACGGCATCCCGGCCGGCGAGATGATCGTCTACCCGGCCAAGGGCGAGACCAAGTCGCACATCACCGTGTTCACCGACACCACCTGCCCGTACTGCCACAAGCTGCACGCCGAAGTGCCCGAACTCAACCGTCGTGGCATCGAAGTGCGCTACGTCGCCTTCCCGCGCCAGGGCCTGGGTTCGCCGGGTGACGAGCAGCTGCAGGCGGTCTGGTGCTCGAGCGACCGCCGCGCGGCGCTGGACAAGATGGTCGACGGCAAAGAGATCAAGGCCGCCAAGTGCACCAACCCGGTGGGCAAGCAATTCGCCCTGGGCCAGTCGATCGGTGTCAACGGCACGCCGGCCATCGTGCTCGAGAGCGGCCAGGTGATCCCGGGCTACCAGCCGGCGCCGCAGGTGGCCAAGCTGGCCCTGGCCGGCCAGCAGCAAGCAACTAAGTAAATCATTCAGTACGCCGTCGTCATGGGGTGACGGCATGTTTCACGGTCGGCGCAGGTGCCGGCCGTTCAATGGGGAGTTCACAGTGAAACCGGTCAAAGTAGGCATCTGTGGGTTGGGGACCGTCGGTGGCGGAACCTTCAATGTACTTCAGCGCAACGCCGAGGAGATCGCCCGCCGTGCCGGGCGCGGTATTGAAGTGGCACAGATTGCCATGCGCTCGCAGAACCCGAATTGCCAGATTACCGGTACCCCCATTACCGCTGACGTGTTCGAAGTGGCGAGCAACCCCGAGATCGATATCGTCATCGAGCTGATCGGTGGCTACACCATCGCCCGCGACCTGGTGCTCAAGGCCATCGACAATGGCAAGCACGTGGTCACCGCCAACAAGGCGCTGATCGCCGTGCACGGCAACGAGATCTTCGCCAAGGCCCGCGAGAAGGGCGTCATCGTCGCCTTCGAGGCCGCGGTGGCCGGTGGCATCCCGGTGATCAAGGCGATCCGCGAAGGCCTGTCGGCCAACCGCATCAACTGGCTGGCCGGGATCATCAACGGCACTGGCAACTTCATCCTCACCGAGATGCGCGACAAGGGCCGCGCGTTCCCCGACGTGCTGGCCGAAGCCCAGGCGTTGGGATACGCAGAAGCCGACCCGACCTTCGACGTCGAAGGCATCGACGCCGCGCACAAGCTGACCATCCTGGCGTCCATCGCCTTTGGTATCCCGCTGCAGTTCGACAAGGCCTACACCGAAGGCATCACCCAGCTGACCACTGCTGATGTCAACTACGCCGAGGCCCTGGGCTATCGCATCAAGCACCTGGGTGTTGCCCGTCGCACCAGCGCCGGCATCGAGCTGCGCGTGCACCCGACGCTGATCCCCAACGATCGCCTGATCGCCAACGTCAATGGCGTGATGAACGCTGTGATGGTCAATGGCGATGCCGCGGGCTCCACGCTCTACTACGGCGCTGGAGCCGGCATGGAGCCGACCGCTTCGTCGGTGGTCGCCGACCTGGTCGATGTGGTCCGCGCCATGACCTCCGACCCGGAGAACCGCGTGCCGCACCTGGCCTTCCAGCCGGACGCGCTGTCGGCCCACCCGATCCTGCCGATCGAAGCCTGCGAAAGTGCCTACTACCTGCGCATCCAGGCCAAGGACCACCCGGGCGTGCTCGCCCAGGTCGCGAGCATCCTCTCGGAACGCGGCATCAACATCGAGTCGATCATGCAGAAGGAAGCCGAGGAGCAGGATGGCCTGGTGCCGATGATCCTGCTTACGCACCGAGTGGTCGAGCAGCGCATCGACGACGCCATCGTCGCCCTGGAAGCGCTCCAGGACGTGGTCGGCAAGGTCGTGCGCATCCGCGTCGAACAGCTCAATTAATTCAGCGGCGGGCCGCCACGGTGGCCCGCGCCCAGCACCGAAGGTTTGCATATGCGCTATATCAGTACCCGCGGCCAGGCTCCGGCCCTGAACTTCGAAGACGTCCTGCTGGCTGGCCTGGCCAGCGATGGCGGCCTGTACGTTCCCGAGAACCTGCCACGCTTCACCCAGGAAGAAATTGCCTCCTGGGCCGGCCTGCCGTACCACGAGCTGGCCTTCCGGGTGATGCGCCCGTTCGTCGACGGCTGCATCGCCGACGCCGACTTCAAGAAAATCCTGGAAGAAACCTACGGCAACTTCGCCCATGCCGCCGTGGCGCCGCTGCGCCAACTGAACGGCAACGAGTGGGTCATGGAACTGTTCCACGGCCCGACCCTGGCATTCAAGGACTTTGCCCTGCAACTGCTCGGCCGCCTGCTCGACCATGTGCTGGTCAAGCGTGGCGAACGCGTGGTGATCGTTGGCGCCACCAGCGGTGATACCGGTTCGGCCGCCATCGAAGGTTGCCGCCGTTGCGACAACGTCGACATCTTCATCCTGCACCCGCACCAGCGCGTGTCGGAGGTGCAGCGCCGGCAGATGACCACCATCCTCGGTGACAACATCCACAACATTGCCATCGAGGGCAACTTCGACGACTGCCAGGAGATGGTCAAGGCCAGCTTCGCCGACCAGTCGTTCCTCAAGGGCACCCGCCTGGTGGCGGTCAACTCGATCAACTGGGCACGGATCATGGCCCAGATCGTCTACTACTTCCATGCAGCCCTGCAGTTGGGTGGCCCGGCCCGTTCGGTGGCGTTCTCGGTACCGACCGGCAACTTCGGCGACATCTTCGCCGGTTACCTGGCGCGCAACATGGGCCTGCCGATCAGCCAGCTGGTGGTGGCGACCAACCGCAACGACATCCTGCACCGCTTCATGAGCGGCAACCAGTACGTCAAGGACGCCCTGCACCCGACACTGTCGCCGTCGATGGACATCATGGTCTCGTCGAACTTCGAGCGCCTGCTGTTCGACCTGCACGGCCGCAACGGCACCGCTGTTGCCGCGTTGATGGACACCTTCAAGCAAGGCGGCGGTTTCAGCGTCGAGGCAGACCGTTGGACCGAAGCCCGCAAGTTGTTCGACTCGCTGGCCGTCACCGATGAGCAGACCTGCGAGACCATCGCCGAAGTGTTCAAGAGCACCGGTGAAGTGCTCGACCCGCACACCGCGATCGGCGTCAAGGCTGCCCGTGAATGCCGTCGCAACCTGGACACGCCCATGGTGGTGCTCGGCACGGCGCACCCGGTCAAGTTCCCCGAAGCGGTGGAAAAGGCCGGCGTGGGCAAGGCCCTCGAGCTGCCCGCGCATCTCGGCGACCTGTTCAGCCGCGAGGAGCGCTGCACAGTGCTGGCCAACGACCTGAAGACTGTCCAGGCCTTCGTCAGTCAGCACGGTAATCGTGGCAAGCCGCTGTAAGCGTCATCCGCTCAGTGAGAAAACCGCCCTTTGGGCGGTTTTTCTTTTTAGGGACCAATCCCAAGTGTTTTTCAGTTTTTTCCTATATCTGGGAGCTGGAAGCCTACCTAGAGTGAGCGCCCATCCGAGCTGGCAGCCGCGAACAGGAGAAGCACATGCGCAGGCTTCATGTCCTCATCCATCAGGTCCGTCCCTCCCACCAGATCCTCCTGCACCAGGCCTTCAATGCTCTTGGGGTGTTCAACGTACGCCTGCATGATCGCCTGTCCGCCACCAAGGCCAGCCTCGCCCAGGCAAGCCCTCTGGATGTACTGGTACTTGACCATGGCATGCCCAGGCGCACCGGGCAGGCGTTGATCGATCATCTTGGGCGTGCGCCAGAGCCAGGTGCCTTGCTGTTCGTCGGGCAAGCCGATGACCGGGGGGCGGATCTGGCCAGCGAGGCCCGCAAGAGGGGACTGAAAGTCATTGCAGAGCTGCCCTGGCCTCTGTCGACCAGCGTGCTGGACGCTGCGCTCAAGCGCCTGCAAGGCTCACCCGACGATGGGTTGGGGCAGGCTGGCTGAACTGTCATATTCACCTTGCATGCTCGTCGGGAAGGGCCTGAAGTGAAGAACTTTCCGCCAGGTCCGATGGTCAGTTCCTCCATATCCACCACCCAGCGAGTGATCCGGATGGAAAGAATCTGCAGGCTGCTCAACGACGCTCTGACCCCTTATCGCGCCTCGCTCGGCGCCCTCGACGCCAGCGGTAATCGCCAACTGACCCTCTATGACGAACAAGGTGTCGAGACAGTGCGGCGTCAGGTGTGCGCGCGACAGTTGGTCGAACAACAGCTGCTGGTCGATCTGGTCGACGGCCTGCACCGTGACCTGCAGATCGCCGAGGGCCGCCTGCAGCCTTGTGTGATCGCTGCCTTGCAACATCGTCAGGAACGCCAGGGAACCTTTGCCTGAGTGTCCCGTCAGAATGATCAAGGGTGGTCTGGTGGTGCTTTGCTCCGGTATTGCCAGGCTACCGCCGCAAGTCCCTGAGGACTTTCGCTTGACCCCGGTCGTCTTCCCCAGCGGCCGGGGTTTCTTTTTGCCTGGCTAACGCGGTGGTAGATCGTCGAAAAAGTGCCGGGCCTGTTCGAGGTAGTCCGTCTGCAGCTCAGGGTCCAGCCAGCGGGCATACAGCCCGGGCAATGTGTCGCGGCGCAGTTCGGGCAGCAACTGGTCGACATGGGCGATGGCTTCGCGCCCCAGGGGGGT
Source organism: Pseudomonas entomophila (assembly GCF_018417595.1). NCBI lineage: Bacteria > Pseudomonadati > Pseudomonadota > Gammaproteobacteria > Pseudomonadales > Pseudomonadaceae > Pseudomonas > Pseudomonas entomophila. The sequence goes on along the minus strand of NZ_CP070982.1, from coordinate 4,626,011 downwards.
GTCCGAGCAACCCACATGGAGGAACTGGTAGCGGTTCACCCCCTGGATCGGGTGGAAGCGGTAGTCGTCCAGCGAGCCGCCTTGCTGCTGGATCAGGTAGCGCATTTCGGGCCAGTAGCCCAGTACCAGTTGCAGGCGCCCCAACTGTTGCATCTGCAACAGGCTGGCGGTGGCGTCGTTGCCATAGTGGCGGCTGAAGGCGCTGTCGGGCAATTGCCGGAGGATTTCGTCCACCTGGACGCTGTAGCTGCGCTCGGCGACGATGCCGAGCTTGAGCTGGGTCTGGTTCAGCAACCGTTTCAGGTCGACCTGTTGCTCGTCCAGGAAGGGTGCAAGCAGCGCCTCGTCCTGCCGGCGCACGACCAGCCCGCTGCTGAGCACGCCCAGCGAGGCGAGTGAGAAATGCACGTACTTCTCACGCTCCGGTGTCCAGAGCAGGGTCGGGTCGCAGGTGAAACTGGGCTCCTGGAGCATCTGCAGGCCCCGGGCGCGGTTGACCCGGACAATGCTGTGGTCGTACTCGGGCATTTGCGCGATCAGCATTGGCAACAACTGGTCGATCACACCCTGGCCTTTGGCAGCCCCTTCGAAAATGGTGAATGGCGGTAGGTCCCGCACCAGCCAGAGCAGGCGTTCCTTGGCCTGAGCCGCTGGTCCTGCAAGCAGGGCCAGTACCAGGCAGCACAGCGTGGGCAAGCAACCGAGGCGCATGCAGCAGTCGGTCAGACCGCGCCGGCTTCGCGCAGGCGGGCAATCGCCGCCGCGTCGTAGCCCAGGCTGGCAAGTACTGCGGCATTGTGTTCGCCGAGGGCCGGGCCGACCCACTCGGTGGAACCGGGCGTGTCGGAAAGCTTGGGTACGATGCCGGGCATCTTGAATGGCTTGCCATCCGGCAGCCGGGCCTGGAGGAACATCTCGCGGGCCAGGTACTGCGGGTCGTTGAACATGTCCTCGGCCGAATAGATGCGGCTGGCCGGCACTTCGGCCGCATTGAGTGCCTGCATCACGTCGGCCAGCGGCAGGCTGCAGGCCCAGCGGTCGATCACCCCGTACAGCTCGTCACGGCGCGCATCGCGGCCATCGTTGCTGGCCAGCGTGGCGTCGTTGGCCAGGTCGTCGCGGCCGATGGCCTGCATGAAGCGTTTGAAGATCGCGTCGCCATTCGCGCCGATCTGCACATGGCGGCCGTCCAGCGTGGTGTGGATGGAAGAGGGGGTGATGCCCGGCATGATGTTGCCGGTGCGCTCGCGGATGAAACCGAACACGTCGAACTCCGGGACCATGCTTTCCATCATGGCGAAGATCGCTTCGTACAGCGCCACGTCCACCACCTGGCCCTGGCCGCCATTGACTTCGCGATGACGCAGGGCCATCAGCGCGCCGATCACGCCCCACAGGGCGGCGATCGAGTCACCGATGGAGATCCCGGTGCGTACCGGGGGGCGGTCCTCGAAGCCGGTGATGTAGCGCAGCCCGCCCATCGATTCGCCCACCGCGCCGAAGCCTGGCTGGTCTTTCATCGGGCCGGTCTGGCCGAAGCCCGACAGGCGCACCATCACCAGGCGCGGGTTGAGCGCATGCAACACCTCCCAGCCCAGCCCGAGCTTCTCCAGCACGCCGGGGCGGAAGTTCTCGATCAGGATATCGGCCTCGGCCAGCAGGCGTTTGAGCACCTCGAGGCCTTCGGGGTGTTTGAGGTTCAGCGTCAGCGATTGCTTGTTGCGCGCCTGCACGAACCACCACAGCGACGTGCCCTCGTACAGCTTGCGCCATTTGCGCAACGGGTCGCCGCCATCCGGCGACTCCACCTTGATCACTTCGGCGCCGAACTCGGCACAGATGCGCGAAGCGAAGGGGCCGGCGATCAGGGTACCGAGCTCGATGACTTTCAGGCCGGCGAGGGGTTTGCTGGGCGTGGGCATGGGGCATCCTGACGAATGGGCGTGAGGGCAGGTTGTATCACAGCTCGGCTGCGGCAGGTACTGTCGCGGGATACAAGAAATGTGTCTGTGCCATCGGTGTTTGATGGCCGCAAGGGGAAGGCTTGGGCGATGGCTCTGTGTTGCCTGTGCCGGCCCATTCGCCAGCAAAGCCGGGCCAGGAACGTCACGCATCCCGCTGCCGCCCAGGATCAGTTAGACTGTGCGACTTTTCTCCCCGCAAGAAGCCCATCGCCCATGGCCCAGCCGTCCACCACCTACAAGTTCGAACTGAATCTGACCGACCTCGACCGCGGCGTGTACGAAAGCGTTCGCCAGACCATCGCCCGTCACCCCTCGGAGACCGAGGAGCGCATGGCCGTGCGTCTGCTGGCCTATGCCCTGTGGTACAACGAGCAGTTGTCGTTCGGCCGTGGCCTGTCGGACGTCGACGAAGCGGCATTGTGGGAAAAGAGCCTGGATGACCGCATCCTGCACTGGATCGAAGTCGGCCAGCCCGACGCCGAGCGCCTGACCTGGTGCTCGCGTCGCACCGAGCGCACCAGCCTGCTGGCTTATGGCAGCCTGCGGGTGTGGCAGAACAAGGTGGTCGATGCGGTCAAGGGCCTGAAGAACCTGAGCATCGCTGCGGTACCGCAGGAGGTGCTGGAAACCCTGGCCACCGATATGCCGCGGACCATCAAGTGGGATGTGATGATCAGTGAAGGCACGGTGTTCGTCACCGACGACCGTGGCCAGCACGAAGTGCAGCTCGAGTGGCTGCTCGGCGAGCGCGGCTGACCTGCCCTTTATCTGATTGCCGAAGGCCCCATGCGTATCGAACCTCGTCCCCTGCCGTCGACCCTGCCGTTCCTGGGTAACCTGCCGCCCTTGCTGACCCGCCTGTACGCCGCCCGTGGGGTGGCGTCCGAGGCTGAGCTGGACAAGAGCCTGGCGCGGTTGTTGCCGTTCCAGCGGCTCAAGGGCATCGAAGCGGCGGTGGACCTGTTGGTCGAGGCCCTCGACCAGCGCCAGCGGATTCTCATCGTCGGCGACTTCGATGCCGACGGTGCCACCGCCAGCACGGTCGGCGTGTTGGGCCTGCGTCTGCTGGGTGCGGCCCATGTCGACTATCTGGTGCCCAACCGTTTCGAGTATGGCTACGGTCTGACGCCCGAGATCGTCCAGGTTGCGCTGGAGCGTCAGCCGCAGCTATTGATCACCGTGGATAACGGCATTTCCAGTGTTGATGGTGTGGCGGCCGCCAAGGCTGCTGGGTTGAAGGTACTGGTCACCGACCACCACTTGCCTGGCGAACAGTTGCCGGATGCCGATGCCATCGTCAACCCGAACCAGCCCGGTTGCGAGTTTCCGAGCAAGTCGCTGGCGGGTGTCGGGGTGATCTTCTATGTGCTGATGGCCCTGCGCGCACGCCTGCGCAGCCTCGGACGCTACGAAACACAGGCTCAGCCGAATATCGGTGAACTGCTCGACCTGGTCGCCCTGGGCAGTGTCGCCGACGTGGTACCGCTGGACGCCAACAACCGCATCCTGGTGCACCAGGGGCTCGAGCGTATCCGCGCTGGCCGTGCGCGGCCTGGGCTCAAGGCCATCCTCGAGGTGGCCCGACGTGACCATCGGCGTATCACCTCCACCGACCTGGGGTTCATTCTTGGCCCCCGGCTCAACGCCGCCGGCCGGTTGGACGACATGAGCCTGGGCATCGAGTGCCTGCTGTGCGACGACGCCGCGCTGGCGCTGGATATGGCTCAGGAGCTGGATGGCCTGAACCAGGACCGCAAGTCCATCGAGCAGGGCATGCAGCGTGAGGCGCTGGCCCAGCTCAAGGAGCTGCCGGTGGGGTCCATGCCCTATGGGCTTTGCCTGTTCGACGCTGACTGGCACCAGGGGGTGATCGGGATTCTGGCGTCGCGCCTGAAGGAGCGTTACCACCGCCCGACCATCGCCTTTGCCGATGCGGGGGAGGGGATGCTCAAGGGCTCGGCGCGGTCGGTGGCGGGCTTCCACATTCGCGATGCGCTGGATGCGGTGGCGGCACGATATCCGTCGTTGATCAGCAAGTTTGGCGGGCATGCAATGGCGGCGGGTTTGTCGCTGCCTGCCGACAACTTCCCGGCATTTGCCGAGGCCTTCGATGCGGAGGTCCGGCGGCAGTTGCGTGAAGAGGACCTGACGGGGCGGTTGTTGTCGGATGGCTCGTTGGCGGTCGAGGAGTTTCACCTGGAGCTGGCGCGGGCCTTGCGTAATGCGGGGCCTTGGGGGCAGCACTTCCCTGAACCGTTGTTCCATGGGGTGTTTCAGTTGGTCTCGCAGCGGGTCGTGGGGGAGCGGCATCTCAAGGTTGTGCTCAAGAGCGAGTGTGGGGCGGTGACGCTGGATGGGATTGCCTTTGGGGTGGATCGGGAGGTTTGGCCTAATCCAACTGTGCGGTGGGTTGAGTTGGCCTACAAGCTGGATGTAAATGAGTTTCGGGGGAATGAGAGTGTGCAGTTGATGATTGCGCATATGGAAGCGCGGTGATTTCCTGTTAGTTGGTTAGTTGGTTGTTCTGGCGTGTGTGAGCATATCCGTTTGCTATGTAGACGCAGAGTCACCTTTCCGCCCTTACGGCGGGTTACTTTGGTCGTGGCCAAAGTAACCAAAGCCGTGCGCTCCATCATACGGCCCTCCGCTGCGCTCCGGGTCCCTTCGCTCCGGCGCCTTCCAGGCCCGCGCGGCCTACGACTTGCTGCGCAAGTCTACATCTCGCGCCTTCGGCTACGCCGAAGGGTGCTGCGCACCTGGCCCTCCAGACGCCTGCGCTCAGCCTCCTGAAGTCGCGAAGTTACGGGCGGCGCCTAGACGGGCGCAGCTGTCGCTAGTTGTTTATTTATGGCCTTGAGTACGCATTCGCCGGCAAAGCCGGCGAACCAATCGCACAAGCGACACGTCCATCACGGCGTTACATAGCTATCAAACTTTCTTGCTCTTTGCTCTTTGCTCTTTGCTCTTTGCTCTTTGCTTCTGCGAGCGCGTAGCGCCTCGCCCGGCTTTTGATCTTGATGCGCGGTAGTTCAGACGCCGCCCATTGCGACTTCAGGAGGCCGAGCGGAGTTCTTGCGTAGTGGGGCGACGGGCATGGATGGCCGTCGAGCGCTGCGCCCCAGGATGGGGCGTTCAGCGCGGTACCCACGGGAGCAACAAAGGCATGAGGGGATCCCGCTGTGAGCGGGACGGATGATGGAGCGAACGGCTTTGGTTACTTTGGCCAAGACCAAAGTAACCCGCCGTAAGGGCGGAAAGGTGAATCGGCGTCTCCATCGCCAATGGATATGCTCAAAAAACTGAAGACCATCACGCTGAGAGCTGAGAGCTGAGAGCTGAGAGCTGAGAGCTGAGAGCTGAGAGCTGAGAGCTGAGAGCTGAGAGCTGAGAGCTGAGAGCCTACCCCCCATAAGCCCGAATGAACAACCCCACCACCTCCCGCACATGCACCTCCACCTCATCCCCCGTCAACGCCGGCGCACACCCCAGCAATAACCGATAATCCGGCGCGCCCTTGACCAGGCAGAAGAAATGCTCCGCCGCCCGCAGCGGGTTGTCGATGCGCAACAGCCCCCGCTGGCCGACACAACGCAGCAGCGCCTCCATCCCGGCCAGCACCCGTTTCGGCCCCGCCTCGTAGAAGTACCGCCCGAACCCCGGGTCCTGGCTCCCCAAGGCAAAAATCAGCCGGCTGAGCTTGACCGACTCGTCCGAACTGATCAGCGCCTGGAACCCCCGCGCGATATTCAGCAGCACGTCCTCCAGCGCCACCCCGTCGGGGTACTCGAAGATCAGGTCGGGCAGTTGGGTCTGGCAGGTCGCCATGACTGCAGCGCCGAACAAGGTCTGCTTGTCGGTGAAATGGCTGTAGACCGTGAGTTTTGAAACACCTGCCGCCGCAGCGACCGCATCCATGCTGGTGTTGGCATAGCCAAGGCTGAGAAACAGCGACTTGGCGGCTTCGAGGATGGCCTCGCGCTTGGCCAGGTCCTTGGGCCGGCCTGGGCCGATGGGTGCGTCGTTGGACATGGGAATCCGCATCTGTTCTGAAACCAACCATCTTACCGGGTCGAGGGCCATCCGGCTGCAACGCGCGTCGCCGCGTTATTCCGCTTTTTCTGTCAGTAGCCTGCTTCCCCGACCCGATTCCCTGACTTAATATACCCGTCAGTATAAATATTCGATGCGCCCTCTGCCAAAGGTCCTCCATCATGTTGCGTCGTGCGTTGTCCCTCGTCCTGCCCGCTGCCCTCGTGCTGCTCACCGCCTGTGGCCAGCAGGCCGCGCCGCCCTCGGCCCCGCGCCCGGCGCTGGTGGTGCAGCCCCTACCCGCTGGCGCTTCGGCCGACAGCTACCCCGGTGAAGTGCGGGCGCGTTTTGAGCCCGAACTGGCCTTCCGCATCGGCGGCAAGGTGAACAAGCGCCTGGTGGAAGAGGGGCAGCGGGTCAAGGCCGAACAGGCCCTGGCCGAGCTCGACCCCCAGGACGTACGTCTTCAGCTGGAGGCTAACCGTGCCCAACTGGCTGCGGCCGAGGCCAACCTGGCGCTGGTGCGCGCCGAGCGCGACCGTTACCAGAAGCTGCTGGAGCGGCAGATGGTCAGCCGTTCGCAGTTCGACAACGCCGAAAACCTCTACCGCGCGGGTCTTGCACGCTTGAAACAAGCCAAGGCCGAATTCGAGGTTGCTGGCAACCAGGCTGATTACGCGGTGTTGCGCGCGCCTCAGGCCGGCGTGATCGCCAAGCGTCAAGTCGAAGTGGGGCAGGTGGTCGCCGCGGGTCAGACCGTGTTCACCCTGGCCGCCGATGGTGAGCGTGAGGTGGCGATCGGCTTGCCTGAGCAGCAATTCGCCCGATTCAGTGTCGGGCAGACTGTGAGCGTGGAACTGTGGTCGCACCCCAACCAGCGTTTCGAAGGGCGTATCCGTGAACTGTCGCCAGCGGCCGATCCGCGGTCGCGTACCTTCGCCGCACGCATCGCCTTCACCTCCAGCAACACACCCGCCGAACTGGGCCAGAGTGCCCGTGTGTTCATTGCCCACACCGAGCAGGCGCCGCTTGCCGTGCCGCTGTCGGCGGTCACCGCCGAAGCCGGGCAGGCCTATGTGTGGCGGGTCGGCAAGGATAATCGCCTGGAGCGTGCCGCGGTCCGCCTGGGTGCCTATGGGGCCGACAGCGTGCCGGTGCTCGAAGGCTTGCAAGCCAGCGACTGGGTGGTGGCCGCGGGTGGCCATGTGTTGCGAGAGGGGCAGCAAGTGCGCCCGGTGGACCGCAGCAACCGTGAAGTGAACCTGGCGACCAAGGAGTAAGTCCCGATGGGTTTCAACCTTTCCGCCTGGGCGCTGCGCAATCGCCAGATCGTGCTGTTCCTGATGATCCTGCTGGCCGCGATCGGGGCCATGTCCTACACCAAGCTTGGGCAGAGCGAGGATCCGCCGTTCACCTTCAAGGCCATGGTCATCCGTACCTTGTGGCCGGGTGCGACCGCCGAGGAGGTCTCGCGCCAGGTCACCGAGCGTATCGAGAAGAAGCTGATGGAAACCGGCGAGTACGAGAGGATCGTCTCGTTCTCCCGCCCTGGCGAGTCCCAGGTCACCTTCATGGCCCGCGATTCGCTGCATTCCAAGGACATCCCCGAGCTCTGGTACCAGATCCGCAAGAAGGTCGCGGACATTCGCCACACATTGCCGCCGGAGATCCAGGGGCCCTTCTTCAACGATGAATTCGGCACCACCTTCGGCAACATCTACGCCCTGACCGGCTCCGGCTTCGACTATGCGGTGCTCAAGGATTACGCCGACCGTATCCAGATCCAGCTGCAGCGCGTCAAGGACGTGGGCAAGGTCGAGTTGATCGGCCTGCAGGACGAGAAAATCTGGATCGAGCTGTCCAACGTCAAGCTCGCCACCCTGGGCGTTCCGCTCGCGGCGGTGCAGCAGGCGTTGCGTGAACAGAACGCGGTCAGTACCGCAGGCTTCTTCGAAACCTCGAGCGAGCGTTTGCAGCTGCGTGTCAGCGGGCGTTTCGACAGCGTCGAGCAGATCCGCCAGTTCCCCATTCGTGTCGGTGATCGCACCTTCCGCATCGGCGATGTCGCCGAGGTGCAACGCGGTTTCAACGACCCGCCCGCGCCACGCATGCGCTTCATGGGCGAGGACGCCATCGGGCTAGCAGTCTCGATGAAGGATGGCGGCGATATCCTGGTGTTGGGCAAGGCGCTGGAAGGCGAGTTCGCCCGCCTGGCCCAGGGCCTGCCGGCAGGCATGGAGTTGCGCAAGGTCTCCGACCAGCCGGCGGCGGTCAAGGCCGGTGTCGGCGAGTTCGTCCAGGTGTTGGTCGAGGCCCTGGTCATCGTCCTGCTGGTGAGCTTCTTCTCCCTGGGCCTGCGCACGGGCCTGGTGGTCGCCCTGGCAATCCCGCTGGTGCTGGCGATGACCTTCGCCAGCATGCATTACTTCGGCATCGGCCTGCACAAGATCTCGTTGGGCGCGCTGGTGCTGGCGCTGGGTTTGCTGGTGGACGACGCGATCATCGCGGTGGAGATGATGGCGATCAAGATGGAGCAAGGGTACGACCGGCTCAAGGCGGCCAGCTACGCCTGGTCGAGCACGGCGTTCCCGATGCTGACCGGCACCCTGATCACCGCAGCGGGCTTCCTGCCGATCGCCACGGCGGCCTCGAGCACCGGCGAATACACCCGGTCGATCTTCCAGGTGGTGACCATCGCCTTGCTGACATCATGGGTGGCGGCGGTGGTCTTCGTACCGTATCTGGGTGAACGCCTGCTACCTGACCTGGCCAAGCTGCACGCGGCGCGCCACGGCAGCGACGGGCATGCGCCGGACCCTTATGCCACACCGTTCTACCAGCGTGTGCGGCGGATGGTGGAGTGGTGCGTGCGGCGACGCAAGACGGTGATCCTGCTCACCATCGCGGCCTTCGTCGGCAGCATCCTGCTGTTCCGTTTCGTGCCCCAGCAGTTCTTCCCGGCTTCCGGGCGTCCGGAGCTGATGATCGACCTGAAGCTGGCCGAGGGCGCCTCGCTCAACAACACCGCCGAACGCGTCAAGCAACTGGAAGTGCTGCTCAAGCAACAGGACGGCATCGACAACTATGTCGCCTATGTCGGTACCGGCTCGCCACGCTTCTATCTGCCCCTGGACCAGCAACTGCCCGCGGCGAGCTTCGCTCAGTTCGTGGTGCTGGCCAAGTCGCTGGAAGACCGTGAGCGCCTGCGCAGCTGGCTGATCAGTACGCTGGACGAGCAGTTCCCCGACCTGCGTTCGCGGGTCACGCGCCTGGAGAACGGCCCGCCCGTGGGTTACCCGGTGCAGTTCCGTGTGACCGGCGAGCATATCGAGAAAGTCCGGGCATTGGCCCGTGAAGTGGCGGCAAAGGTGCGCGAGAACCCTCACGTGGTCAACGTGCACCTGGACTGGGAGGAGCCGAGCAAGGCGGTCTACCTGGACATCGACCAGGACCGTGCCCGCGCCCTGGGCGTGAGTACCGCGCAGTTGTCGAGTTTTCTGCAAAGCTCGCTGACGGGCAGCAACGTCAGCCAGTACCGCGAGGACAACGAACTGATCGAGATCCTGCTGCGCGGCACCCCGGAGGAGCGTCGCGAGCTGGGCAGCCTGGGAAGCCTGGCCTTGCCCACCGACAATGGCCAGAGCGTGGCGTTGTCGCAGGTGGCCACCCTGGAATACGGTTTCGAGGAAGGTATCATCTGGCACCGCAATCGCCTGCCGACGGTCACCGTGCGTGCCGACATCTACGACAAGGAGCAGCCGGCCACGTTGGTCAAGCAGATCCTGCCAACCTTGCAGCAGGTGAAGGACGAGCTGCCTGACGGTTACCTGCTGGAAGTGGGCGGCACCGTGGAAGACTCCGAACGCGGCCAGCGCTCGGTGAACGCCGGCATGCCGCTGTTCATCGTGGTGGTGCTGAGTTTGCTGATGATCCAGCTGCGCAGCTTCTCGCGGATGTTCATGGTGTTCCTCACCGCGCCCCTGGGCTTGATCGGCGTCACCTTGTTCCTGCTGGTATTCCGCCAGCCGTTCGGTTTCGTCGCCATGCTCGGCACCATCGCCCTGGCGGGGATGATCATGCGTAACTCGGTGATTCTGGTGGACCAGATCGAACAGGATATCGCGGCGGGACTGGACCGCTGGCAGGCGATCATCGAGGCCACGGTTCGACGCTTCCGGCCCATCGTGCTGACCGCGCTGGCGGCGGTGCTGGCAATGATTCCGTTGTCGCGCAGCGTGTTCTACGGGCCGATGGCGGTGGCGATCATGGGTGGGTTGATCGTGGCCACGGTGCTGACGCTGCTGTTCCTGCCGGCGTTGTATGCGGCGTGGTTCAGGGTGAAGAAGGGCTGAAGATCGGGGCTCCTACTGGTACAGCGTTGATCGTGTAGGAGCGGCTTCAGCCGCGAACACCGGCGCAGCCGGTGCCAGGCACCGCGATGTTTGATTCGCGGCTAAAGCCGCTCCTACAGGTATCGTGTGGGCGACAACCTGTGGGAGCGTCGAAGCTCAGAGCGCGCCAAATACTTTCTTGGCAAGGCTGGTCGCCGCCTGGGCCGGGTTCTGGCGAATGCTTTCTTCCTGCTTGGCGATCATCTCGAACAGCCCATCCAGGGCTTTCTCGGTCACGTAGTTCTCGATGTTGGCGTCATCCTTGATCAGCCCCAGGCCTTTGGCCTGCCCGGCAAAGCTGTTGTACTGCTGGGCCAGGCCGACCTTGTCGGTGGCCTGCTTGACGATCGGCAGGAACTTGGCGCGGATCTGCTCGCGGCTGCTCTTGTTCAGGTACTGGGTAGCCGAGTCCTGACCGCCGCTGAGGATGCCCTTGGCATCGGTCACGGTCATCTTCTTCACGGCGTCTACCAGAATCGCCTGGGCCTGTGGCACGGCGGCTTCGGCGGCCTTGTTCATGCTGGTTTCAAGGGCCTCGACCTGGTCACCCTTGCCGAACATCTTCATGGCTTTGGCTGCCTTGCCGAGGTTGCCGGGCAGCTCGATGCGCACATCGGGGTTGTTGCTGAAGCCGCCCGGCGAACTCAACTGTTTGACGGCGATCTGTGCGCCTTGGGTGAGCGCGTCCTTCAGGCCGCCGGAGGCATCGCTCTGGGACAGGTCGCCGAGCGACAGGGCCAGGGCGCTGGCCGACAGCAGCAGGCCGGCGCACAGGGTGGTGAAGCGCAGGGAGGTGCGAATCATGGGGCTTTCCTTATAGACAGAATGGAGCGGGTTCAGCGGACCGGGTCGACCTTGATGCGGACAGGTTGCGGGTCGCTGCCATCAAGCAGCACACCATGGTGTTCGGTGTTGATGAACAGCAGCTTGCCGTCCAGCTCGATGCGTGCGCTGAGCGCGTAGCGATGGCCAGGTTTGACCTGGGCGGGGTCATACTTCAGGTGGAAGGGCAGCGGCACGTTGCCTTTGACCGGGCCGGCCTGGCGGGCCAGGGTCACCGCCGGGGCGTCCATCAGCGATACATCCTGGAGGGCGACGCTCAAGGTGGCGGTCGGTGGCAGGGCAATGCGCTGCAGGTAGAAGACTTCGCCGTCCAGGCTGGCCTGGTTGGACGGGGCATGGTTGGAGCAGGCTGCGAGCAGGGATGCGCAACACAGCAGGACGAGCTTTTTCATGGAATCTCCAAAATCCTTGGGCCGGCTTGTGGCCAACCCAAGGACTTTAGCGGAAATTCATCGCCAGGGGCGATCTTGCCGTGAAGCGATCAAAACCTGGCGTTGCGCAGCTCGACCTGCATGCCGGCTTCCAATGTGTCGAGATCGATGTTGCGCAGGTTGCGGCCGGCAACGAAGTTGCCCGAGGGGGCCTGCAGCATGAAGTTCAGGTCGTGGCTGACGCCATCGCTCACCAGCACCTGCTGGTCGTAGTACAGCGAGAACGGAGCATTGAGGTCACGCATCTGGTAGACATTCTCGGAGATCTGGTTGAAGACCTTCTGCCCGTCATCGTTCAGACGTACTTCATACAAATCGGCGAACAGTTGATGACCGGACAAATCCTCGATGTTCGCGGCCAGTACACTGCCAGTGATCTGCTTGAAGCTGGGGGCCGCCATTCGCTGGGCGCCCGTTTCAGAGCCGGCGAGCGTGATGTCCTGTTCGACGCGAATGGTGGCGTGATCGAGGGCCAGCGGCAGTGTGACACGTACCTTTTCGGAGCCTTCCCCCCAGCCTGCGATCAGAACCGCTTCAAGTTCCAATGCCTCCCCGGCTGCGAAAGTGCGCTTGTCGAGGTGCAACTGGTAGGGAATCGGGGCGCCGCTGTACTGCTGGACACAGGATGCCAGCCATTCGGAGCGGGGAATGATGCCGGGGTGGGTCACCACCACAAGCACGCGAACCGGCGTTGCATCGAATTCGGGAATGTCGACGAGATCGATCGAACCATGCAGTTCGATGATGTTTTCATTTGGCATGTAGTGTTCCTGTTTCAAGCACGGTAGGTGGATAACACCGGTAGCTGGTGTCGGATACCATTGTGGGAAACAGGCGGGGTTACGATCAGAGGGAAGTTGTTTCTGCTGGAGAGGCAGATTGAGGAAGCGCTCCTCGTGGAGCGCTCCTACAAACTGCGAATCCTAAGTGTCAGGCTTCAGGGTTTTCCTGCGGCTCATCCCGGTGCAGCGCCACCTGGCGGATGGACAGGCGCAGCTCCGCCGACAACACCCGCTTGGCCACGCCCTCGGCCAGCTCTGCGAGCTTGTCGTGGTAACCCAGCTTGCCCTCGCCATCGGGTTGCAGCACACCCTCGCGCACCAGGGTCTGGATGAAGTGGCGGAACAGGGTCTTGTCGAAGAATTCCGGCGCATTCAGGCCATGCAGGATCGACAGGCGCTGGGCCATCATCACGCACAACTCTTCCAGCTCCTCGGCGCTCAGCGTGTGCTGGCCGCTGTTGAGCAGCAGCGAGGTGGCCATGTAGAAGCGCTGCAAGGTCTGGGTGATGGTGCGGGCCAGCAGGGTCAACAGAACGAACTGCCGCGAGCTGGGGGCCGGGCGCATGTAGATGTCGTTTTCCTGGCGCAGCAGGCCCTGGCTGACCAGCGCCGCCAGCCACTGGTCGATCACCTCGTCCAGCTGTTCGGGCGTCCAGCGCAGGAACAGCTCGGCCTGCAGGTAGGGGTACAGCGCCCGCACATACTGGCCCAACAGATCGCGGCTCATGCGCGAACTGCTGAGGAAGAAGCTCGCCAGCAGCCCTGGCAGGGCGAAAATGTGCAGGACGTTGTTGCGGTAGTAGGTCATCAGCACCGCGTTGGCTTCGTCCAGGTAGAGGATGCGGCCCATCGCGTCCTTCTGCTCGGCCAGCAGGTCCATGCCCAGTACATGCTTGATCAGGACCTGGCCATCACCTTCGGGCAGTGTGGTGTGCGGCGAATAGGGCACTTGGCGCAGCAAGGCCAGGTACAGGTCGAGCACACGGGTCAGGGCGCGCTCGTCCAGGGCCAGGCGGCTGGTCGAAAGCAAGGCCAGGGCCACCAGGTTGACCGGGTTGATCGCCGCCGCTTCGTTCAGGTGGCGGGCGACGGTCTCGCCCAGGCGGGTGGTGGTGTCGTTGAGCCAGGCTGGTCGGAATTGCGGGCCGAGTTCCTGCTCACGCCAGCCGGGTTGCTGCTCATCGAGGAAGCCTGCGAGGCGGATCGGCTCGCCGAAGTTGACGTAGACCTGGCCGAAGCGCTGCTTGAGTGCGCCAATCACCTTGAAGATGTCGAAGATCGATTCTTTCTTCTTGCTCGCGCCGCGTAGTTCACCCAGGTAGGTACGGCCCTCGAGCACTCGCTCATAGCCGATGTACACCGGGACGAAGACGATCGGCGTACGCGAGGAGCGCAGGAAGCTGCGCAGGGTGATCGCCAGCATGCCGGTGCGTGGCTGCAGCATGCGCCCGGTGCGCGAGCGTCCGCCCTCGACGAAGTACTCCACCGGGAAACCCTTGGTGAAGAGTGTGTGCAGGTACTCGTTGAACACCGCCGTGTACAGCGGGTTGCCCTTGAAGGTGCGGCGCATGAAGAACGCGCCACCCCGGCGCAGCAACCCGCCGATCACCGGCATGTTGAGGTTGATCCCGGCCGCGATGTGCGGCGGCGTCAGGCCGTTGCGAAACAGCAGGTAGGATAGCAGCAGGTAGTCGATGTGGCTGCGGTGGCAGGGCACGTAGATCACTTCATGGCCCGGGGCGATGCCCTGCACCTGCTCGATATGGTTGACCTTGATGCCGTCGTAGATCTTGTTCCAGAACCAGCTGAGCACCACTTCGAGGAAGCGGATCGCTGTGTAGGTGTAGTCCGAGGCGATCTCGTTGCCGTAGTGCAGCGCCTTGGCTTCGGCCTTGGCGTAGGGGATCTTTTCGCGCTCGGCTTCGTCGCTGATGGCTTGGCGCACCAGTGGGTCGTGCACCAGGCCCTTGACCAGGTTGCGTCGGTGCGAGATGTCCGGGCCGATCACCGCGGTCTTCAGGTTGCGGAAATGCACGCGCATCACCCGCTGGGCCATGCGCACGGTGCGTTCATGGCCCTTGTTGTGGTCGACCAGCTCGCGCAAGTGGATGGGGGCGGAGAACTGCACACGCGTCTTGCGCCCCAGGATCAACACGCTCAGCAGCCGGCGCAGGCGCCCGGTGACCGCCCAGCTGTCGGCGAACAGCAGTTTCCAGGGGCTCGACTCGCTGGCCGGGGTCTGGCCCCAGAACACGCTGACCGGGATGATCTGCGCATCTTCCTCGGCGTGCTGGCTGATGGCCGCAACCAAGCGTTCGAGGGTGGGTGGGGCGCCGCGTTTGTCCTGGCGGCCCAGCCAGTCGGGGTCGGGGGTCAGGTAAAAGAACCCGGCGGGTTCCTGCAGCGGGCCGACGGCCACCGGCAGCACCGGGCGCGGCAGCCCTGCCTTGGTGCACTCGTGGTCCACCACGGCCAGGTCGGTGAGCGACGGTGAGGAAAGGGCGTAGAACACCGGGCGGCTGCGGTCGAGCTTGAGCGTCAGCGAGGACTGGTTGATGGTTTCGGAGCGCACCCACAGGTAGAGAACGCGACGCAGGGCGCCGAAGATGAGACGGCGCAGGGGGGAACGGGTCATGGGGGTGGGCCCTGGGTGAGAGTTTCGGTGTTTTCCAGGCCGATAGTCTGCCGTATCTGCGTAAGTTCAGCAAAAATCGGCAAAAATCAGTGCCGTCATGAATTTTTTTTGTTTCGTGTCATATACTCGGCCTGCCGCTTGCAGGATATTCGGGCAAGCTGCGAAGGCCCTGGGTGCTGACCCCAGGCCGGCAAGGCGATCTTCAAAATAAAAAACCGGAGTAGTTCAGATGTCGTCTCGTGAGACTGGGAATGTGAAGTGGTTCAACGATGCCAAGGGTTATGGCTTCATTCAGCGCGAAGGTGGCGCGGACGTGTTCGTCCACTATCGGGCTATCCGTGGTGAGGGGCATCGCACCCTGGTCGAGGGACAGCAGGTTGAATACGCCCTGGTGCAAGGCCAGAAAGGCTTGCAGGCCGAGGACGTCGTTGGTCTCTGACCGCCGCCTCAAGCGGTAAGCTTCAAGCTGCAAGCTGTCCGTGGAGCTTGCAGCCTGATGCAATCGAGCTTGTAGCTTTAGTTTGTGCGCCAGGTGATTTCTTCTTCACCGTCGGCGCTGATGCGGATCCAGCGATCGGCATCTTCCTCCCCATCTTCCTCTGCCCAGCTACCAGGCGCGCAACGTACTTCCACGTTCAGTGCGGCATAGGCCGCGCGGGCGCAGGCGATGTCATCGGTCCATGGGGTCTGGTCGCTTTCCAGGTACAGGCTGTTCCATTTCCCCACAGCTTTCGGTAACCAGGTGACCGGAATGTTACCGGCCGTGCACTTGAAGGTCTGGCCTTTCTGCTTCCATTCGCTGCAAGGGCCAAGGGCCTGGGTCAGCCAGTCGGCGATCTGCTTGTGATCGACGTCGGCGTCCTTGAGGTAGATCTCGATATCGGGTTGGCGCATCAGGGGCTCCAGTGTGCTCAGTCTTGGCGCACGAAATAGTCATAGCGCATGGAAACGGTGACCTCGAACGGCTCGGGTTGGTCGATCACCCGTGCGCGCTTCTCGGCGCTGGCGCGCCAGCCGTGCGGGGTCATGGCCAGCAGGTCGGCGCGGGCCTTGGCTTCGACCAGGCTCAGGCGGAACTCGAGAATTTCGCTGTGGGCGTGGACCATGCCGTCGGGGATCAATGCCAGGTGCTTGTCGTCGGTGTAGGGGCGCACTTCATCGTAGAGCACTTCACGCAATTCCATCAGGTGCCCGCTGGTTGGTCCGACCCGCATCAGGCCGCCACCGGGGGCGAGCAGGCGCTTGGCCTCCTGCCAGTCCAGCGGGCTGAACACGCTGGCGATGAAGCCGCAGCTGGCGTCGCCCATCGGTACGCGGGCCATGCTCGCCACCATCCAGGTCACCTGCGGGGCGCGGCGGCAGGCACGCTTGACCGCCTCGCGGGAAATATCCAGGGCGTAGCCGTCGGCAGCCGGCAGCGCCTGGGCGATCTGCGCGGTGTAGTAGCCTTCGCCGCAGCCGATGTCCAGCCAGGCCTGCGGGGCACGCTCGGCCGCCAGCTCGGCAAGGCGGCGGGCGACGGGCGCGTAGTGGCCGGCGTCGAGGAAATCGCGACGTGCCTCGACCATGGCCTGGTTGTCGCCTGGGTCGCGGCTGTTCTTGTGCTGCACGGGCAGCAGGTTCAGGTAGCCCTGGCGGGCGCGGTCGAAGCGGTGGCCGGCAGGGCAGGCCACGCCGTTGTCGAGCCGCGCCAGGGGCGCCTGGCAGAGGGGGCAGGCGAGCATCAGGCGAGCAACCGCACCAGGGCCTGGTAGTAGATCTCGGTCAGCAGGTCGAGGTCGCTGGCCAGGATGCGCTCGTCCACCTGGTGAATGGTGGCGTTGACCGGGCCGAGTTCGACCACCTGTGTGCCCATGGTCGCAATGAAGCGGCCATCGGAGGTGCCACCACTGGTCGAGGGCTGGGTTTCGCGGCCGGTGACCGCCTTGATGCTCGAAGACACTGCATCTAGCAGATCGCCCGGTTCGGTGAGGAACGGCAGGCCGGACAGCGCCCAGTCGATCGACCACTCCAGCTGGTGCTTGTCGAGGATCGCCGCGACACGTTGCTGAAGCCCTTCGACGGTCGACTCGGTGGAGAAGCGGAAGTTGAACAGCGCCGTCAGTTCACCCGGCACCACGTTGGTGGCACCAGTACCCGAGTTGAGGTTGGAGATCTGGAAGCTGGTCGGTGGGAAGAATGCGTTGCCTTCGTCCCAGTGCTCGGCGGCCAGTTCGGCCAGGGCCGGGGCGGCCAGGTGGATCGGGTTGCGTGCCAGGTGCGGGTAGGCCACGTGGCCCTGCTTGCCGCGCACGGTCAGCTTGGCGCCGAGCGAGCCGCGACGGCCGTTCTTGACCACGTCACCCAGCAGCGTGGTGCTGGAGGGTTCGCCGACGATGCACCAGTCCAGGCGCTCGTTGCGCGCCTTGAGCAACTCGACCACGGCTTTGGTGCCATGGTGCGCCGGGCCTTCCTCGTCACTGGTGATGAGGAAGGCGACCTTGCCGCGATGGTTGGGGTAGTCCTGCACGAAGCGCTCGCTGGCCACCACCATCGCAGCCAGGCTGCCCTTCATGTCGGCGGCGCCACGGCCGCAGAGCATGCCGTCGGCATCGATCAGTGCTTCGAACGGTTCATGCTGCCATTGCTGTACCGGGCCGGTCGGTACCACGTCGGTGTGGCCGGCGAAGCACAGCACCGGGCCGTCCTGGGTGCCATGGGTGGCCCAGAAATTGTCGACGTCCTCGAAACGCATGGGTTCGAGCTGGAAGCCGACGGCACCCAGGCGGTTCATCATCTGGGTCTGGCAGTCGGCGTCGACCGGGGTGACCGAGGGGCGGCGGATCAGGTCGCAGGCCAGTTGCAGGGTAGGCGAAAGCTCGGCTGGGGCCGTCATTGCAGGACTCCGGGGCAAGGCAAGGCGAGGGAAACAGAGGGGCGTTATCTTATATCAAACCAGGGGGAAGTGGGGCCGCGTCGCGGCCCTTTCGCGGCACGAGGGGCGCAAGACGCCCCCGGCGATCTCAAGCCTGCTGCGGTTCGGCGGCCTTTTCCGCAGGCTTTGGCAGCGACGAAAGCAACGCCATCACCAGCGCCGCCAGGTACGGCAACGACTGCACCAGCAGCATCGCCACCCAGAAGCGCATGTCCGCGCTCGGCAGCCCCTGCACCAGGTAGATGCCCAGCGCCGCGCCCCACAGCATCAACATGATGAACAGCTCTTCGCGGGCCTCGGAGATCGCCACCAGCACACCATGGCTGTCGGCATTCTTCGGTGTGCGGAAGAACGGCATGCTGCTGGTGAAGAACCCGTACAGCACCGCCTTGGCGATGGTGTGCGACAGCGCCAGCCCCGCCAGCGCAGCGGCGAAGGCATCCTTCAAGTCCACCCCCACCGCGCGGCGGTAGAGGAACAGGATCTTGCCGACCTTGAAGAAGAACAGCGCCAGCGGCGGAATGGCGAACATCATCAGCGGCGGGTCGACCCGGTGCGGCACGATGATCATCGCCGCCGACCACAGCAGCGCACCGACGGTGAAGAAGATGTTCATGCCGTCGGCGATCCACGGCAGCCAACCCGCCAGGAAGTGGTAGCGCTGGCCGCGGGTCAGTTCGCTGTCCTTGCCGCGCAGCAGGGCGCTGGCGTGGTGCTTGATGATCTGGATGGCGCCATAGGCCCAGCGGAAGCGCTGCTTCTTGAAGTCGATGAAGGTGTCGGGCATCAGGCCCTTGCCGTAGCTGTTGTGGGCGTAGGCGGCCGACAAGCCTTTCTCGAATACCCGCAGACCCAGCTCGGCGTCCTCGCAGATGCACCACTCGGCCCAACCCAGTTCTTCGAGCACGGTACGCCGGGTCATGGTCATGGTGCCGTGCTGGATGATCGCGTCACGGTCGTTGCGGGTGACCATGCCGATATGGAAGAAGCCTTTGTACTCGCTGTAGCACAGTTTCTTGAAGGCGCTTTCGTGCTGGTCGCGGTAATCCTGCGGTGACTGCACCACGGCGATCTTCGGGTCGGCGAAGTGCGGCACCATGTGCTTGAGCCAGTTGCGATCCACACAGTAGTCCGAATCGATCACCGCGATCACTTCGACGTCCTTGGCGGTATGCGGGATCAGGTAGTTCAGCGCGCCACCCTTGAAGCCCTTCAAGGGTGCGACATGGAAGAACTTGAAGCGCTCGCCGAGTTTCTCGCAGTGGGCCTTGAGTGGCTCCCACACGGCCGGGTCCTTGGTGTTGTTGTCGATCACCAGCACTTCGTAGTCCGGGTAATCCAGTGCGGCGAGGGCGTCGAGGGTCTGCTTCACCATCTCCGGTGGTTCGTTGTAGCACGGCACGTGCACCGAGACCTTGGGACGGTAGGCGCTGTCGCCCTGCACTGGCAGGAACTCCCGGCGCCGCTTGTGCGTCCATACCGCCTCGGCCAGTTCATGGGCCTCGGTCAGGAGCACGATGAACACCCCCAGGGCACCCAATGCCAGCAGCACACCGACCGTGAGGCTGAACCAGGTGCTGTACTGCTGGCTGTAGTCGTAGCCGATCCACACCAGCACCGAACCACACAGGAAGGTAATGAAGGTCAGGAATGTGCGGCCACGCTGGCGCAAGGCCGAACCGTCGATCAACAGTACGGTCAGGGCGATCATCGCCAGCACCACCGAGACCACGGCCAGGGCCCGCCACTGCGGGATCGCCACGATCGGGCCCTCGAAGTTGAATTTCTGCTGGCGCGCGGCGTTGAACACGCCCCAGTAGGCGCCCACCGAGCCTTCGTCGCTGGCTTTCCAGGGCTGGTCGTAGGCTTCGATGACGAAATAGTTGTAGCCCCGGCGGTTCAGGGTGTTGACCAGTGTCCGCAAGTAGATGGCCTGGTCGGCCTGGGTGGCGTCGGCACCGCCGCGCATGCGGCCATTGCTGGGCCAGCCAACCTCGGACAGCAGCAGCGGTTTACGTGGGAACTGTTTGCGCAGGTCGCGGGCGCGGTCGAGGACGAACTGCACCGAATCCTTCATCGGCACGAACTCCCAGTACGGCAGGATATGCGCGGCGACCAGGTCGACGTGTTTCGCCAGTTCCGGATGTTCCTTCCAGATGTGCCACTGCTCGCTGGTTGTCACGGGTACCTTGACTGCGGCACGGACCCTGTCCAGATAACCGATCAGCTGTTCGGCAGTGACCTCCTTGCGGAACAGCGCCTCGTTACCCACCACTACCCGCACGACGCTGCGCGAGGTATTGGCCAGGCCGATGGCCTTTTCGATCTCGCGCTCGTTGCGCTCAAGGTCGTTGCTGATCCAGATCCCCAGGGTGACACGCAGGCCAAGCTCTTCGGCCAGGTGGGGTACTTCGGCCTGGGTGCCTTCTACGGTATAGATACGGATGTTGTCGGTCAGTTTGTTCAACTGCTCGAGGTCCTGGCGGATCTCGTCCTCGCTGGGGTACTGGCCCTTCTGTGGGCTCTGGCCCAGGCGGAACGGTGAATAGGAGAAACCGGAGATCTGCTCCGGCCAGGCAGGGGCGGACACCGGGCGGTTGATGAGCGCCCAGAACCCGGTGAACAGCGCGGCGATGGCCAGGACCACCACCAGGTTGAGACCGAATTTGCGTGATGACATAGGTGTTAGAGGTTCCGAAGAGTGGCGCGGGGCGGGGCCGTCAGGGCGCAAGTCCTACACTGGCGAAGTGGGCACTGCGTTGGATTTGCCAAAGAGGATGAAGTTCTGGGGCCGCTCGGTTGTCGTCCATATCTTTTTACTTGATGGGACATTAAAGCAGGCTTGGCGGGACTCTTGCCAACGGCAACCCCAGATCAGGCCGCTTGGCATATAATGCGCGCCGATTTTTTCGAGGTTGAGCCATGAGCACAGAAGATCCACGCTTTGCCGGCGTCGCCCGGTTGTACGGTGATGAAGGCTTGCAACGCCTGCGCCAGGCCCATGTGGCCATCGTCGGCATTGGCGGGGTCGGTTCGTGGGCGGCCGAGGCCCTGGCCCGCAGTGGCGTGGGCGAAATCACCCTGTTCGACCTCGATGACGTGTGCGTCAGCAACACCAACCGCCAGGCCCATGCCCTGGAAGGGCAGGTCGGGCGGCCCAAGGTCGAAGCCATGGCCGAGCGGCTGAGGGCGATCAACCCGGCGTGTACGGTGCACGCGGTGGCCGATTTCGTTACCCGCGACACCATGGTCGAGTACATCACCGAAAACCTCGACTGCGTGATCGACTGCATCGACAGCGTAATGGCCAAGGCCGCGCTGATCGCCTGGTGCCGCCGACGCAAGATCGCCATTGTCACCACTGGAGGTGCGGGTGGGCAGATCGACCCGACCCAGATCCAGATCGGCGACCTCAACAAGACGTTCAACGACCCGCTGGCCTCGCGGGTGCGCTCGACCCTGCGTCGCGACTACAACTTCTCGCGCAACACCAGCCGTAACTATGGTGTGCCATGCGTATTTTCCAGCGAGCAGCTGCGTTATCCCAAGGGGGATGGCAGTGTGTGCCTGCAGAAGAGTTTCGTGGGCGAGGGTGTGCGGCTGGACTGCGCGGGCGGGTTCGGCGCGGTGATGATGGTGACGGCGACCTTCGGCATGGTGGCCGCGAGCAAGGCGGTGGAGAAGCTTGTGGCTGGGGCGCGGCGGCCTTCGGAGCGGGTCAAGGTTGAGTGACCCCATCGCGGGGCAAGCCCGCTCCCACGACTCGATCTGCTCCTTCGAACGTCGTGGGCGCGGGCTTGCCCCGCGATGAATCCACCACCGATCTAGCGATACGTCGCCAACTCGACCATCTTCAGCAACACCGCGTGCAACCCGTTGCTGCGTGAGGGCGACAACTGCCGTTCCAGCCCCAGTTGAGAAAACCAGGTGCCCAGATCCACCCCGGTCAACTCATCGCTGGCCAGGCCTTGCACCCGCACCAGCAGCAGTGCCAGCAAACCACGCAACAGGCGCGCATCGCTGGTCGCCTTGAAATGCCACTGGCCGTCCTCCTGCGTGGCCGCCAACCACAC
This sequence comes from Pseudomonas entomophila, assembly GCF_018417595.1. Taxonomy (NCBI): domain Bacteria; kingdom Pseudomonadati; phylum Pseudomonadota; class Gammaproteobacteria; order Pseudomonadales; family Pseudomonadaceae; genus Pseudomonas; species Pseudomonas entomophila. The sequence goes on along the minus strand of NZ_CP070982.1, from coordinate 4,603,949 downwards.
CAGGCTTTCGCAGCCATGCACCCTGTTGGCCTCGACCTTCTCACTGTCATCCAGTGGCTCCAGCCGATCCCCCCACTGCATCAGCAACCGTGCCCGCTGCTCCCAGCCCCGAGCCTGCTCGAAGCTTTCCAGCGCCAGGCTGGCCTCGCTCGAAAGATTCATCGCAGCAGCTCCAGGCCTTGGTCGAGCGCCTCGAAGAAGCGCTGCAGATCGTCGCTGTCGCTGTACAGTCCGAGGGACACACGAATCGCCCCGTCCAGCCCCAGGTTCCTGAGCAATGGCATGGCGCAGTGATGCCCGGCGCGCACGGCAATCCCTTGTTCGGTCAGCAAGTGGGCGATGTCGGCATTGTGCACGCCCTCGATGACAAAGCTGGCCAATGCCGCCTGGGGGGAGCCAAGCACCTGGATTCCGTCACGGTCGGCCAGCCCGCGCAACAGATGCTGATGCAGACTGGCTTCATGGGCGGCAACCGCATGGGCGTCGAGACTGGCCAGGTAATCCAGGGTGGCGCCCAAGCCGATGACGCCGGCAATTGGTGGTGTACCCGCCTCGAAGCCCAGCGGTGCCGGGCGGAAGCTGGCACCCTGGTAGTCGGCCAACTGGACCATCTCCCCGCCGAACTGCCAGTGGCGCAGCAGCTCCAGCGCCTGTTGGCGGCCGTACAGCACGCCGACGCCGTCCGGGCCATAGAGCTTGTGGCTGGAGAACACGTAGAAATCGCACTCCAGCTGCTGCACATCATGGCGACCATGAACCACACCCTGGGCACCATCGACAACGCTCAACGCGCCCTGGGCGCGAGCATGTGCCAGCAGCGGTGCCAGCGGTTGCCAGGTGCCCAGTACGTTGGACAACTGACTGATCGCAAGCAGACGGGTGCGTGGACCGATCAGTTGCAGGGCTTGCTCCAGATCGACACACCCCTGGTCGTTCACCGGCAGAATAACCAGGCGCAGGTTGCGCCGATGCGCCAGCTGTTGCCAGGGCAGCAGGTTGGCATGGTGTTCCAGCGCACTGACGGCAATCTCGTCACCCGCCTCGAAGCGATGCTCCAGGCCATAGGCCAGCAGGTTCAGGGCCGAGGTGGCGCCGTGGGTGAAGATGATCTGCCGTGTGTCCGGCGCATTGAGCCAGGCTGCAACCTTCTCTCGGGTGCCTTCGAACGCCTGGGTGGCCAGGGCGCCCGGCAGGTGTTGTGCACGATGCACGTTGGCTGCGCCATGGCTGTAGTAATGGTTCAGGGCGTCAAGCAGTGCCTGGGGTTTCTGCGTGGTGGCGGCGCTGTCCAGGTAGGTCTGGTGCTGCCGTTGCAGGGCGGCGATGGCGGGGAAGTCGGCACGCCAGGGGGAGGGCTGGAACATGTTCGCGGGGCCTGGAAAGAAAAATCGGGTCTGCCCGTAAGAGCAAGACCCGATCTTATCACTTCGAACTCGCAGGTTCTCAGTTATGGGCGTGCAGCGCCTCGTTCAGCTCGATGGCCGATTTGTGGGTCTTGCACTCCACCGCGCCGTTGAGCGAGTTGCGGCGGAACAGCAGGTCGGTCTGGCCGGCCAGGTCGCGGGCCTTGACCACCTTGACCAGCTGGTTGTTCTCGTCCAGCAGGTTCACCTTGGTGCCGGCGGTGATGTACAGGCCAGCTTCCACGGTGTTGCGGTCGCCCAGCGGGATGCCGATACCGGCGTTGGCGCCGATCAGGCAGCCTTCGCCGACCTTGATGACGATGTTGCCGCCACCGGACAGGGTGCCCATGGTCGAGCAGCCGCCGCCCAGGTCCGAGCCTTTGCCGACGAACACGCCTGCGGAGACGCGGCCTTCGATCATGCCCGGGCCTTCGGTGCCGGCATTAAAGTTGACGAAGCCCTCGTGCATGATGGTGGTGCCTTCGCCGATGTAGGCGCCCAGGCGCACACGGGCGGTGTCGGCGATACGCACGCCGGCCGGCACGACGTAGTCGGTCATCTTCGGGAACTTGTCCACCGAGAACACTTCCAGCAGCTCGCCTTTCAGGCGCGCTTCCAGTTGCAGCTCGGCCAGTTCTGTGAGGTCGACCGCGCCCTGGTTGGTCCAGGCGACATTGGGCAGCAGCGGGAAGATGCCGGCCAGCGAGACACCGTGCGGCTTGACCAGGCGGTGCGACAGCAGGTGCAACTTGAGGTACGCCTCGGGTGTGGAAGCCAGGGCGCCGTCTTCAGCCAGCAGGGTGGCGACCAGTGGCTTGTGGCTTTCGGCCAGGCGGGTCAGCAAGGCGGCTTGAGCGCTATCGACACCTTTGAGCGCGTCGGCCAGCTGTGCGGCCTGGGCGGTGGTGAAGGCGATGGCCTGGTTGCCGCCTTCGTAACCGAGGATCGGCGCAATGGCGGCGACCAGCTCGGCCGACGGCTTGAGCACCGGCTGCGCGTAGAACACTTCCAGCCAGGCGCCCTGGCGGTTCTGGGTGCCGACACCGAAGGCCAGGCTGAACAGGGATTGAGACATGCGATTACCTCGTGCGAAAGGGGGTTGGAGCGTAATGCGGGGATTCAGGCCAGTGCCGCGGCGTACAGGTCGGGCTTGAAGCCGACGAGCGTGCGGTCGCCGAGGTCCAGTACCGGGCGCTTGATCATCGACGGCTGGGCGAGCATCAGTTCTACGGCCTTTGCTTGGTCGAGATCGGCCTTGCTGGCATCGTCGAGCTTGCGGAAGGTGGTACCGGCGCGGTTCAGCACGACTTCCCAGCCGTGCTCGGTGCACCAGCGGTTCAGGCTGTCGCGGTCGATGCCTTGGGTCTTGTAGTCGTGGAATTCGAAGCCGATGGCCTTTTCTTCAAGCCAGGTGCGGGCTTTTTTCATGGTGTCGCAGGCTTTGATGCCGTAGAGAGTGTAAGCCATTGAATGCCAGGGCCGCCGGGCAGCCCGATACTCCGTGAAGATAGGGTGGGGCCGATTATGCGGTATCGATGGGGTTGGCGCCACGGCCACGGGCTCGAAGGCAGGGGCGATGTGTATCACAGCTTATCGCGAATCATTGTGTTACATATTCAGGGGCGAGCTGCGACTATCGTGTAGCGGCCCACGATAGACGCTCCCCGCTAACATATCGTTTCAATGGCGTTGTTGTGCCCCGCTGTCGATTCTCCGTTCAAACAGGAAGCTCACCGATGCAGTCAGCCTATACCGTCCTTATCCTGCTGATGCTGGTGAGTCTGTCGAAACTGGTGGGCCGGGTGGTGCCGCTGCCGCTGCCACTGGTGCAGATCGGTGCTGGCGCCTTGCTGGCCTGGCCGACCCTGGGGCTGCATGTGGCGCTGGACCCGGAGTTGTTCCTGTTCCTGTTTCTGCCGCCGCTGCTGTTTGCCGATGGCTGGCGCATGCCCAAGCGTGAACTGTGGCGTATCCGCGGACCGGTGGTGGCCTTGGCGGTGGGGTTGGTGCTGTTCACCGTGGTCGGGGCCGGTTACTTCATCCACTGGCTGTTGCCGGCTATTCCTTTGCCCGTGGCTTTCGCATTGGCCGCGGTGCTCTCGCCCACCGATGCCGTGGCCGTGTCGGCCATTACCCAGGACCGTCTGCCCACGCCGTTGATGCACATGCTGCAGGGAGAGGCATTGATGAATGATGCCTCGGGCCTGGTGACGTTCAAGTTCGCCTTGGTGGCGGCCATCACCGGCGTGTTCTCGTTGACCGAAGCCAGCCTCACCTTCGTGCTCGTCGCCCTTGGCGGGCTGGCGGTGGGGGTTGCGCTCAGTTGGTTGGTCGGCCGTCTGCGGATGTGGATGATCACCCGTGGCTGGGACGACCCGGCGACCCATGTGGTGTTCATGCTGTTGTTGCCGTTCGCCGCCTATGTGCTGGCCGAACGGCTGGGTGTGTCGGGCATTCTCTCGGCGGTGGCTGCCGGGATGATGCAGAGCTGGCTTGACCTGCTGCCACGCCAGACCAGCACCCGGCTGCTCAACCGCAGCGTCTGGTCGCTGCTGGAGTTTGCCTTCAATGGTTTGATCTTCCTGCTGCTTGGTCTGCAACTGCCGGACATCGTCAAGGCGGTGGTCAGTGACGAGGCGACGGTCTGGCCGACTCTGGCCTGGCGCTGCCTGGACGTTGTGGCGATCTTCGCCGCGCTGGTACTGCTGCGGTTCATCTGGGTGCAGAGCATCTGGCGGGCGATCGGCGTGGTGCGGCGCTGGCGCGGCAAGCCCGAGCTGGTGCTGATGCCGACCGCCCGGTCCTGCTGGTTGTTGACCCTGGGCGGCGTGCGCGGTGCGGTAACCCTGGCGGGCGTGATGTCGGTGCCCTTGCTGATGGGCGCGGGCAAGGCATTTCCCGAGCGTGACCTGCTGATTTTCATCGCCGCCGGGGTGATTCTGCTGTCGCTGATCAGTGCCGTCATCGCCCTGCCGATCTTGTTGCGCGGCGTAACCAAGAGCCCGGACGAACGCCTGCGCCAGGAGGTTCAGGAGGCCTGGCGGCGCACGGCCGAGGCAGCCATCCATGCCCTCGAGGCGGAGGAGGTGAGTGATGCCGGTGCACCACAGGACGCGGCGCAGGCCACCTTGGCCATCGAGCTCAAGGCCCGGTTGATGGCCGAGTATCGGGATGAGCTGGACAGCTATAACGATACCGCCGAGGCCCGTGCCCTGGCCGAGCAGATGGACCTGCTGGAGCGCCGCTTGCGCCTGCGTGCGCTGCGGGCCCAGCGCCTGGAACTGTACAACCTGCATCGCCAGCATCAGGTGGGCGATGAAGTGGTGCGCCAGGTGCTAGGGGAGCTGGACCTCAGTGAGGCGAACCTGGGGCAGGTCAGATAGCCGAGTGTTCGAAGCGGCCCGGGTAGATCATGCCGACCAACTGCTTGTCCTTTTCACTGAGGTGCCAGTTGTAGTCCAGTTCCCAGTCACCAAGGGTGAGTTCCTGTTCGACGCTGTAGTGCATGATCGACAGCTTGTCATAGTGCAGCAGGATCAGGCCGTCAGGGGTAAGTGGGCGGAAGTTGACGTCAAGTGCCTTATCAATAATGGCCTCGATATCACTGTGATTAAGTTCTTCCTCCGAGAGCCCGTCGATGACGACCTCGCGCAGGGCTTCCCAGTCCCAGGGTATATGGGCTTGCGGGTGCTGATGTTCGTGCTTCAACCCCAGTACATGGCCGAACTCGTGCAGGACCGTCATTTCGAATGTTTCGTTCGAAGGTTTGACGCCCAAGTACAGCGTGGGGCCTTCGATGTTCATCGCTTCCCTGCCGAGGTAGCTTCGATTCACATTCTCGGGCACGTTGCAGTCGATGCGGATATGAGCTGACTGGTCGTTATTCCCCACCCGTTCGAATTCAAGGTTGGCGTATTCCAACCATTGACTTGCCGTATCGAGGATCGCTTGCTTGAGGGCTTCTTCCGGGTTGCCCCAGAACGAAATGCGCAGGGTTTGGGCGGGCAGCCAGAATGCTGACTGTTGGCCGATCGAGCGGGTGCCTATCGCCCCGCGGTTTTTCGGGCCTTGTTTCAGGGTGGTGCGAAGTTCGTGGAGGGTGTTCGCGATCAGGGTACGGGTCATAATAGAAGCCTCATTGTTTAGGAGGCTCCACGATGTGGGAAATGCCCTTTGCTCCTGCGGTATATATTGCTTGACCGTAGGAAAAGGCAGTCAGACCTGTGTTTGTTCAGGTTAGGCGCAGTGAGAAAGGATCACTCGCTAGGGTATGGATAAGCCGCGCGCATGAAGGCTTTGTCCTTTTCGCTGATCTGAGAATTGATACCTACCTCCCAGTCACCCACGGTGAGCGCCTGATCCACCGGATAATGCATGATCGAATGGCGGTCATACGGTTGTTTCGTGAGGTTGCCAACGGTGATCTTGCTCAGCACCGCCTCATCGACGGTCTCTTGGTCGTAACCCTTGGCGGCGTAGTGCGCGTAGACCTTGGGAACATCCCAGGGGATATCGGCGTCCGGATGCTGGTGTTCGTGCTCCATGCCCAGTGCATGGCCAAATTCGTGAATGACCGTGTACTCGAAATTGTCCATGTCGGGGGTTATCCCCAGCACCATCGAGGCATCGGCGGCGCGCAGGGCATCCGTGCCGAACATAGCGTAGTTCTGCTTGGGATCACCGCCGGTATGGATCTTGATTTCCGCCGCAAAGAGATCGTCTTCGACCAGCTGGAACTTGAGATTGATGAACGGCAACCACTTGTTGGCTGCTGCCATGATGGCTGACTTCAGTGTTTCAGCAGGTTCATTGACGAACGAAATACGCAGCGTTTGGCCTGGCGCCCAGAGTTTGTCGGAGTAGCCCACGGAACGCTTTCTCCGGTTGCCTTGAGGGGAGGTGAGATCACGCGGGTGTTGCGCAAGGGCGACCATGCGCGATTCATACGGGGCCGAATGAGGCTGGCAGCTGTGATTGGTCAGGTTGGTCATGCTCTGGATTCCTGTTGATGTGGAAACCAGAGCATTGCAAGGGTACGGGAGCTCCGTGCCATATATGGATATGGGACGCCCCGTCAGTCATGTGGGTAGGCGATACGCATGAACGCCAGGTCCTTGTCACTGAGGCGGCTGTTCAGGCCGACCTCCCAGTCCCCGAGGGTGAATGCCTGGGGAATCGGATAATGCATGACCGAGCCTGGATCGTAGTTGCTCTTCACGATACCGACGTCGGCACGCCTGGCGATCATCTCGTCCATCACCTGCTGGCGCGTCCAGCCCTGTTCCGCATTGGCCGCGCGCACAACCTCCTCGACATTCCACGGAATGCTGGCATCGGGGTGCTGGTGTTCGTGTTCCGCTCCCAGGGCGTGGCCGAACTCGTGCAAGACGACGTGCTCGAAGGCGGTATCGCCGGGCTCGACGTTGAGGTTCATGGTCTCGGCGGGCATGGCCAGTGCGTCGGTTCCGGCGCAGGACTCATTGCGTGGCAGCGACCTGCCGGTGCGTACCCTGATTTGTGCCTGTGGGTCGTTATCCCGCGTCAGCGCCATTGCCAGGTTGGCCCCCGAGCGTAGCAGCCATTGTGAAGCTGTCTTGAAGATTTCCGACTTCAGGAAGTCATCGGGGCTGCCGAGGAACGAGACCTTCAGTAAGCGGCCGGGGCGCCAGAGCTTACGGGTGATGGCCAAGGCACGCTTTTGTCGGCCGCCGGCGGTCGTGGCTGCGTTGCCGGGATTCTCCAGTCGTGCCAGCAGTTCGGCGAGCTGTGGGTCGGCAGGCTTCAGGCGGTGGGAAAAGATCAGTTGAGACATGGGAAAACTCCGTGGTTGAAAACCCGGAGTTTTCCTCTGCTGGCGTGCCGGTGTGCGGTAGATAGTGCTGCGCTGTCAGCGACTCAGGAACGCACGGATTCGTTCGGCCGCCTCGATGCATTCGGCCAGCGGTGCGACCAGCGCCATGCGTACGCGCCCGGCCCCTGGATTGACCCCGTCCACCTCGCGCGACAGGTACGAGCCCGGCACCACGGTCACGTGCTGCGCTTCGAACAGGTCGCGGGTGAAGTCGGCATCGTTGCCCGGCACTTTGGCCCACAGGTAGAAGCTGCCATCGGGGCGTTGCACATCCAGTACCGGCTGCAGGATGTCGAGTACCGCATCGTACTTGGCGCGGTACTGGTCACGGTTGTCGCGCACATGGGCCTCGTCCTGCCAGGCGGCAATGCTGGCCAGCTGAGTCTGTACCGGCATGGCGCAGCCATGGTAGGTGCGGTACAGCAGGAACGGCTTGATGATCTCGGCGTCACCGGCGACGAAGCCCGAGCGCAGGCCTGGCAGGTTGGAGCGCTTGGACAGGCTGTGGAACACCACGCAGCGCTTGAAGTCGCTGCGGCCGAGCTCGGCACATGCAGTGAGCAGGCCCGGTGGCGGGGCGTCCTCGTCGAAGTAGAGTTCGCTGTAGCACTCATCGGAGGCGATGACGAAGTCGTGCTCGTCGGCCAGGGCGATCAGTTTTTTCAGCGTCTGCATCGGTACCAGCGCACCGGTGGGATTGCCCGGGGAGCAGAGGAACAGGATCTGGCAGCGCTTCCACACGTCGGCCGGCACGGCATCGAAGTCCGGGTTGAAGCCGTTGTTTTCCAGGCATGGCAGGTAGTGCGGGGTGGCACCGGCCAGCAGGGCCGCGCCTTCGTAGATCTGATAGAACGGGTTGGGGCTGACCACCAGGCCATCGTCCGCGCGGTTGACCACGGCCTGGGTGAAGGCGAACAGGGCCTCGCGGGTGCCGTTCACCGGCAGGATGTGGCGGTCGGCATCCAGCCAGCCAGCCGGTACCTTGAAGCGGCGCTCGCACCACTGGCCGATGGCCTGGCGCAGGGCGGGCAGGCCGAGGGTACTGGGGTAGACCGCCAGCTTGTCGAGGTTATCGGCCAAGGCCTTGGCGACGAACGCCGGCGATTCGTGCTTCGGCTCGCCGATCGACAGGGCGATGGCGCGTTTGTCCGCCGCAGGCTTCACGCTACCGAGCAGGGCGCGCAGTTTCTCGAACGGGTAGGGCTGAAGCTGGGTCAAGGCATGGTTCATCGGCGCAAGGTCTCGTAATCGTCAAAAGGTCATGCGGGAAGGGCTGGCTTCGCTGGCCTGGCCGGCCTGCAACTGCTGGACGATGGCCTCCTGCAGGCGGCTGCATAGCTGCGGGTCGGACAGCGGCTGGTTATCGGCGTCGGTGATGAAGAACACGTCCTCCACCCGTTCACCAAGGGTGGCGATCTTGGCGTTCTGCAGCGACAGGTCGAACTCCAGGAAGATCCGCCCGATCCGTGCCAGCAGGCCGGGGCGGTCGGGGGCGGTGATCTCGAGGATGGTCACCGGGCGCTGGGCATCGTTGAGGATGGTCACCTGGGGTGGAAAGTCGAAGTGCTTGAGCTGGCGCGGTACCCGACGCTGGATGATCGCCGGGTAGTCCTCGGGGGTACGCAGCGCTTCGGTCAGGCCATCGCGGATCTGCTTGACCCGCTGCGGGTTGTCGCCGATCGAGCCGCCGTCGTTGTCGAGCACGATGTAGGTGTCGAGGGTGAACTGGCTGCTGGAGGTGATGATGCGGGCGTCATGGATGTTCAGGTTGAGCTGCGCCATGGCGGCCACGGTCACGGCGAAGAAGTCGTGCTGGTCCGGGGCGTAGATGAAAATCTGCGTGCCGCCTTCGAACTCGCGCTGGGTGGTTTCCTTGATCAGCACCAGCGGGCCGCTGTCGGCGGGCTGCTGGAGGATGGCGTCGCTGTGCCAGGCCACATCGGCGGCGTTGTGCTTGAGAAAGTAGTCATCGCCCAGTTGCGACCAGAGCTGCTCGACATCGTCCGGGTCGGTGCCCTCGCGCACCAATATGTCCAGCGCGGCGCTCTGGGTCTGGCGAATCTGCTCCTCGCGGTCCAACGGGTTTTCCAGGCCCCGGCGTAAAGCGCGCTTGGTTTCGGTGTAGAGCTGGCGCAGCAGGCTCGCGCGCCAGGAGTTCCACAGGCTGGGGTTGGTGGCGTTGATATCGGCCACGGTCAGCACGTAGAGGTAGTCCAGGCGTGTCTCGTCGCCCACGTGCAGGGCGAAATCGTTGATCACCTGCGGGTCGGACAGGTCCTTGCGCTGGGCGGTGGTGGACATCACCAGGTGGTTCAGTACCAGCCAGACGATCAGTCGGCTGTCCCAGGCAGGCAACTGGTGGCGGGCGCAGAACGCCTGGGCATCCACCGCGCCGAGTTCGGAGTGATCGCCCTGGCGCCCCTTGCCGATGTCATGGTACAGGCCGGCCAGGTAGATCAGCTCGGGCTTGGGCAGGCGCCCCATGAGCTTGCTGGCCAGCGGGAATTTCTCCGACACCGGCGTGTACTGCAGCTTGCGCAGGTGCTTGATCAGGTTGAGGGTGTGCGCGTCGACCGTATAGATGTGGAACAGGTCGTGTTGCATCTGCCCGACGATCAGGCCGAACTCCGGCAGGTAGCGGCCGAGGATGCCGTAGCGGTTCATCCGCCGCAGGTTGCGGTGGATGCCGATCTCGCATTTGAACAGCTCGATGAACAGGCTGGTATTGCGGATATCGTTGCGGAACTTGTCGTCGATCAGGTGGCGATGCTCGCGCAGCAGGCGCACGGTGTCGGCGCGCACGCCCTTGATCTCGGGGTGCTGGGCCATGAGCACGAAGATTTCCAGCATGGCGAACGGCGTGCGCCTGAACACGTTCGGGTGCACCGCCTCTATATAGCCATCATGCAGGCGGAAGCGGGCATTGAGCGGTTGGGTGGTGCCGCTGTCATCATTGGCGAGGATCACTTCCTCGAAATGCTGGATGATCAGGTCGCACAGTTGGCTGATGCTCATCACCACCCGGTAGTACTGCTGCATGAACTGTTCGATGGCGCGCTTGGGGTTCTCGTCGTGGTAACCCAGCAACGTCGCGATGCTGCGCTGGTGGTCGAACAGCAGGCGATCCTCGGCGCGCCCGGCGAGCATGTGCAGGGCATAGCGCACGCGCCAGAGGAAGGCTTGGGACGAGGCCAGCAGTTCGTTCTCGCTCTCCAGCAGGAAATCCTCGCCAGCCAGGGCGTGCAGGTTCAGTGTGCCGTACTGGCGACGCGCCACCCATAGCACCGTCTGGATGTCGCGCAGGCCGCCCGGGCCACCCTTGACGTTGGGTTCGAGGTTGTACTCGGTGTCGTTGTACTTGTGGTGACGGGCTTTGAGCTCGGCGCGCTTGGCGAGGAAGAACTCCTTGCTCGGCCACATGTGCGCGGTGCTGGTGGCATCTAGCATGCGCTGGCGCAGTGGTTCGGGGCCGGCGATGGTGCGGCTTTCCATCAGGTTGGTGATGACCGTCAGGTCGGCCCGGGCCTGTTCGGCGCATTCGTCGACGGTGCGCACGCTCTGGCCTACTTCCAGGCCGATATCCCACAGTAGTGTGAGAAAACGCTCGATGGCGTCGCGGTACTGCTCGTGCTCGGCGGCGTCGAGCAGGATCAGCAGGTCGATGTCGGAGTAAGGGTGCAGTTCGCCTCGACCGTAGCCGCCCACCGCCACCAGGGCGATGCCGTCCGGCTTGCCCCAGGCGAACTGGTTCCAGGCCTGCTGCAGGATGTTGTCGACGAACCAGGCGCGATCCTCGATCAGCCGGCGGATCTCGCGGCCGTCACGGAAACGCTTGTCGAGCACTTCGCCGGCCATGCGGATGGCTTTCTTGAAGGCGGCGATGGGGCTTGCCTTGAGGGCCAGTTCCGCCTGGAACTGGCCGCGGTCGAACAGCTCGGGATCCACCTGGGGCATCGAGTCGCGTTCCTGTGAAGTGAAGGTCAGGCCGAGGTGCGCGGGATGGTGTCGTCCTTGCGCAGGGTGAAGATCTCGTAGCCCGTGGCGGTCACCACCAGCGTGTGCTCCCACTGGGCCGAGAGCTTGCGGTCCTTGGTGATGGCGGTCCAGCCGTCACCGAGCACCTTCGTATCGGCCTTGCCCTGGTTGATCATCGGCTCGATGGTGAAGGTCATGCCTTCCTTGAGCTCCATGCCGGTGCCGGCCCTGCCGTAGTGCAGGATCTGCGGTTCTTCGTGGAATACCTTGCCGATACCATGGCCGCAGAACTCGCGTACCACCGAGAAACCATTCTTTTCAGCGTGCTTCTGGATCACTTCGCCGATATCGCCCAGGCGGCAGCCCGGCTTGACCAGCTCGATGGCCTTGTACATGCACTCCTGCGTCACCTTCGACAGGCGCGCGGCCCACTCCGGGACCTCGCCGACGTGGAACATGCGGCTGGTGTCGCCGTGGTAGCCGTCCTTGATCACGGTGATGTCGATATTGAGGGTGTCGCCCTTCTTCAACGGCTTGTCGTTGGGGATGCCGTGGCACACCACGTGGTTGATCGAGGTGCAGATCGACTTCGGGTAGCCCTTGTAGTTGAGCGGTGCCGGAATGGCCTGCTGGACGTTGACGATGTAGTCGTGGCAGATGCGGTCGAGCTCTTCGGTGGTGATGCCGGGCTTGACGTGTTCCTCGATCATTTCGAGGACTTCGGCGGCCAGGCGGCCGGCGACGCGCATCTTCTCGATGTCTTCTGCGGTCTTGATGGTGACGGTCATTACAGGCTCTCTACGGCGCCGCGTGCGGCGCGAACGATACGGGAAAGGCCGGATTCTACCAGAGCATGGCGGCGATCTGGCGGGATAATCCCGAGGATCCGGTGGTCTATTGAGGGCATTCTGGCCCTAAAGCCCGGGTGCTGCAAAAGCCGCTGACGGACGAATCATTATTCGGGTTTCGTTCGTGCGTGGTCTGTGGTATAAAATGCGCCGCTTTCGGGGGATGACCTCCGTAAGCTCAAACCCACACACGTGTCGACACGATGGCCTGGGTGCCCGGTCTCCTCGGAGATGCGGGTTGGTCATTGGGATACGTGGAGGCCCAACCCGACTTATCAAGGAACTATCATGTCCCAAGTCAACATGCGCGATATGCTGAAGGCCGGTGTGCACTTCGGCCACCAGACCCGTTACTGGAACCCGAAAATGGGCAAGTACATTTTCGGCGCGCGTAACAAGATTCACATCATCAACCTGGAAAAAACCCTGCCGATGTTCAACGACGCCCTGGCGTTCGTAGAGCGCCTGGCCCAGGGCAAGAACAAGATCATGTTCGTCGGCACCAAGCGTTCCGCCGGCAAGATCGTCGCCGAGCAAGCTGCTCGTTGCGGTTCGCCATACGTTGACCACCGCTGGTTGGGCGGCATGCTGACCAACTACAAGACCATCCGCGCTTCGATCAAGCGTCTGCGCGACCTGGAAACCCAGGCCGAAGACGGCACTTTCGCCAAGCTGACCAAGAAAGAAGCCCTGATGCGTTCCCGCGACCTGGAAAAACTGGATCGCAGCCTGGGTGGTATCAAGGACATGGGCGGCCTGCCTGATGCCCTGTTCGTGATCGACGTCGACCACGAGCGCATTGCCATCACCGAAGCCAACAAGCTGGGCATCCCGGTCATCGGCGTTGTCGATACCAACAGCAGCCCGGAAGGCGTTGACTTCGTCATCCCAGGTAACGATGACGCCATCCGCGCCATCGAGCTGTACATGACTTCGATGGCTGACGCCGTCATCCGCGGCCGCAACAACGTTGCTGGCGGCACCGAAGTCTACGCTGAAGAAGCGGCTGCACCTGCTGCTGAGTAATTGACGCTTAGCGTCTGACTTGGCACGCAAAAAGGGGGCTTGGCCCCCTTTTTGCCACCTTGAAATCCTGCTGTCAGCGTTGCTCCCGCATCATGGGCTTGCTGAAGTAAAAACAGCGGATTTGCAGAATTTAACGCCCGTGAAGAGCGGGTGGAATGGTTGAAAAACTTTCCAAGAGGATTTTGAAATGGCAGCAATTACTGCGGCGCTGGTCAAAGAACTGCGCGAGCGTACCGGCGAAGGCATGATGGATTGCAAGAAGGCCCTGGAAAAGGCCGGCGGCGACATCGAGAAAGCCATTGACGACATGCGTGCCTCGGGCGCCATCAAGGCCGCCAAAAAAGCTGGCAACGTTGCCGCTGAAGGCGCTATCGCCGTCAAGACCGACGGCAAGGCCGCCGTCCTGCTGGAAGTGAACTCGCAGACCGACTTCCTGGCCCTGCAAGACGACTTCAAGAACTTCGTTGCCGAAAGCATCGAAGAAGCCTTCGCCCAGAAGCTGACCGACGCCGCTCCGCTGATCGCCTCGCGCGAATCCGCGCGTGAAGCCCTGGTTGCCAAGTGCGGCGAAAACGTCAACATCCGTCGCCTGGTGCGCGTAGAGGGCGACGTTGTCGGCGCCTACCTGCACGGCAACAAGATCGGTGCTGTCGTTGTCCTGAAAGGCGGCGACGTCGAGCTGGCCAAGAACATCGCCATGCACGTTGCAGCGTCGAACCCAGAGTTCCTGGATGCGTCGGAAATCTCCGCCGAGGCCATCGAGCGCGAGAAGAACGTCTTCCTGCAGCTGAACGCCGACAAGATCGCCGGCAAGCCGGAAAACATCGTTGAGAACATGATCAACGGCCGCATCACCAAGTTCAAAGCCGAAGCCTCGCTGAAAGAGCAAGCCTTCGTCATGAACCCGGAAGTCAAGGTTGGCGAACTGGCCAAGAAAGCCGGCGCTGAAATCGTTTCCTTCACCTACTTCAAGGTCGGCGAAGGCATCGAGAAGCCGGTTGACAACTTCGCTGAAGAAGTTGCCGCCCAGGTAGCTGCCGCCAAGCAGTAAGACAGACGCGTCTGTCGCCCCAAAGAGGCTGCCCGCTCACGCGCGCAGCCTCTTTGTCAAAACGGCCGCGGGTTTATAAAGCCCGAGGCTGCTGGCACTGAAGCAGTGCCACGCTACAGTTAGCAGGCTGCAAACAGCCCGCACGGAATTTTCTAAAAGTACGCCGCAGGAGAGACTCGCAATGGCTCAGCAGGTGAGTGGTCGCCAACCTCGCTATAAACGCATTTTGCTCAAACTTAGCGGCGAGGCCCTGATGGGCTCGGAAGACTTCGGGATCGACCCGAAGGTGCTGGATCGCATGGCCCTGGAAATCGGCCAGCTGGTCGGGATCGGTGTCCAGGTGGGCCTGGTGATCGGTGGTGGCAACCTGTTCCGCGGCGCGGCGCTCAGCGCGGCCGGCATGGATCGCGTCACCGGCGACCACATGGGGATGCTGGCCACCGTGATGAACGGCCTGGCCATGCGTGACGCCCTGGAGCGCTCGAACATCCCGGCGCTGGTCATGTCGGCCATTTCCATGGTCGGCGTCACCGATCATTACGATCGTCGCAAAGCTATTCGCCACCTCAACACCGGGGATGTGGTAATTTTCTCCGCCGGTACTGGCAACCCGTTCTTCACCACCGACTCCGCAGCGTGCCTGCGCGCGATCGAGATCGACGCCGATGTGGTGCTGAAGGCGACCAAGGTCGACGGTGTGTACACTGCCGATCCATTCAAGGACCCGCACGCAGAGAAGTTCGATCACCTCACCTACGACGAGGTGCTGGATCGCAAGCTCGGTGTCATGGACTTGACCGCAATCTGCCTGTGCCGCGACCACAAGATGCCATTGCGGGTATTCAACATGAACAAGCCTGGCGCCCTGCTGAACATCGTGGTGGGTGGCGCTGAAGGTACTCTGATCGAGGAAGGCCAAGCATGATCAACGACATCAAGAAAGACGCGCAGGAGCGCATGGGCAAGTCCATCGAGGCCCTGGGCCGCAACCTGGCGTCCATCCGCACCGGCCGTGCCCACCCCAGCATCCTGGACAGCGTCAAGGTTCCGGCCTGGGGCAGCGACATGCCGCTGAACCAGGTGGCCGCGATCACCGTCGAGGACGCTCGCACCCTGAAGATCGTCGCTCATGACAAGAACCTGAGCGCCGCCATCGAGAAGGCCATCCTGACCTCCGACCTGGGCTTGAACCCCTCCAGCGCCGGCACCACCATCCGCGTTCCAATGCCGGCCCTGACCGAGGAAACCCGCAAGGGTTACACCAAGCAGGCCAGCGCTGTTGCCGAAGACGCCAAGGTCGCCGTGCGCAACGTGCGCCGTGATGCCCTGGCCGACCTGAAGAAGCTGACCAAGGACAAGGAGATCAGCGAAGACGAAGAGCGTCGCGCCGCTGACGAGATCCAGAAGCTGACCGACAAGTTCGTCGCCGAGATCGACGCTGCGTTCAAAGCCAAGGAAAAGGACCTGTTGGCCGTCTAAGGCCGAGGTTTTTTAATGGAAAAGACCAAGCTGGCGGCACCGTCCTCGGTGCCGCGTCACGTCGCGATCATCATGGATGGCAATAATCGCTGGGCGAAGAAGCGCCTTCTGCCCGGCGTTGCCGGGCACAAGGCTGGCGTCGATGCCGTGCGTGCGGTTATCGAAGTCTGTGCCCAGTCCGGGGTCGAGGTGCTGACCCTGTTCGCCTTCTCCAGTGAGAACTGGCAGCGTCCGGCGGAAGAGGTGGGGGCGTTGATGGAGCTGTTCTTCTCGGCGTTGCGCCGTGAAGCCAAGCGCCTCAACGAGAACAACATCAGCCTGCGCATCATTGGTGACCGTTCGCGCTTCCATCCGGAACTGCAGGCGGCCATGCGCGAGGCTGAGGCGCTGACGGCCGGCAACAACCGCTTCATCCTGCAGATCGCCGCCAACTACGGCGGTCAGTGGGATATCGCCCAGGCCGCCCAGCGCCTGGCGCGTGAGGTTCAGGCCGGCCACCTGCGTCCGGACGACATCACGCCTGACCTGTTGCAGACATGCCTGGCCACCGGCGACCTGCCGTTGCCCGACCTGTGCATTCGTACCGGTGGCGAGCGCCGCATCAGCAACTTCCTGCTGTGGCAGCTGGCCTATGCCGAGCTGTATTTCTCCGACCTGTTCTGGCCGGACTTCAAACACGAGGCCATGCGCACCGCGCTGGCCGATTTCGCTTCGCGCCAGCGCCGCTTCGGTAAGACCAGCGAGCAGGTCGAGGCTGGAGCTCGTGCTTAATGCTTAAACAACGCATCATTACTGCGCTGATCCTGCTGCCGGTCGCGTTGGGTGGGTTCTTCCTGCTCAATGGTGGCGATTTCGCGCTGTTCATCGGCTTCGTGGTCACGCTGGGCGCCTGGGAATGGGCCCGCCTGGCCGGCCTGGTGGCCCAGTCCGTGCGTATCGCATACGCCGCGGTGGTCGCCGGGGCGCTGATGCTGCTCTACCTGATGCCGGACCTCGCGCCTTGGGTGCTGGGAGCTTCGGTGATCTGGTGGGCCCTGGCCACCTGGCTGGTGCTCACCTATCCGCGCAGCAACGATTTGTGGAGCAGTGCTGCCTGTCGCCTGCTCATCGGCCTGCTGGTGCTGCTGCCGGCCTGGCAAGGTCTGGTGCTGCTCAAGCACTGGCCGCTGGGTAACTGGCTGATCCTGGCGGTCATGGTGCTGGTGTGGGCCGCTGATATCGGTGCCTACTTCTCCGGGCGGACCTTCGGCAAGCGCAAGCTGGCGCCGCAGGTCAGTCCTGGCAAAAGCTGGGAGGGGGTGTACGGCGGCCTGGTGGTCAGCCTGTTGATCACTCTGGGGGTCGGTCTGGCACGCGACTGGAGTGTTGGCCAACTGCTGCTGGGGCTGCTGGGGGCGGTCGTGGTGGTGATGTCCTCGGTGGTGGGTGACCTGACCGAGAGCATGTTCAAGCGCCGTGAAGGCATCAAGGATAGCAGCAACCTGCTGCCCGGCCATGGTGGTGTGCTCGATCGCATCGACAGCCTGACCGCGGCCATCCCGATGTTCGCTGTACTGCTGTGGGCTGCCGAGTGGGGTGTGATGTGAGCCGTCTGCAACGCATAACCGTGCTGGGTGCCACTGGCTCCATTGGCTTGAGCACCCTGGATGTCATTGCCCGGCACCCTGATCGCTACCAGGTGTTCGCCCTGAGCGGCTACTCCCGTCTCGACGAGTTGCTGGCCTTGTGCGAGCGCCATCGGCCTGCCTATGCGGTAGTTCCCTCCGCGGACGCCGCTGCGCGCTTGCGTGAGGGCTTGGCGCGGGCCGGTTGCGCCACCGAGGTTCTCGAGGGTGAAGCCGGGCTCTGTCAGGTGGCGGCAGCGTCTGAAGTGGATACCGTGATGGCCGCCATTGTCGGCGCTGCCGGGCTGCGGCCGACGCTGGCGGCGGTCGAGGCTGGCAAGAAGGTGCTGCTGGCCAACAAGGAAGCGCTGGTGATGTCCGGCGCCTTGTTCATGGATTCGGTGCGGCGCAGTGGTGCGGTGCTGTTGCCGATCGACAGCGAGCACAACGCGATTTTCCAATGCATGCCCACTGACTTCGCCCGCGGGCTGGGCAATGTCGGTGTGCGGCGGATCCTGCTGACCGCCTCGGGTGGCCCGTTCCGCGAAACGCCTGTGGCGGCGTTGCAGGATGTCACGCCGGAGCAGGCGTGCGCCCACCCCAACTGGTCCATGGGACGCAAGATCTCGGTCGACTCGGCAAGCATGTTGAACAAGGGGCTGGAGCTGATCGAAGCCTGCTGGTTGTTCGACGCCAAGCCTGCCCAGGTCGAGGTGGTGGTGCACCCGCAGAGCGTCATCCATTCGCTGGTGGATTATGTCGATGGCTCGGTGCTCGCCCAGCTGGGCAACCCGGACATGCGCACGCCCATCACCAACGCCCTGGCCTGGCCCGAGCGCATCGACTCCGGTGTCGCGCCGCTGGACCTGTTCGCCATCGCTCGTCTGGATTTCCAGGCGCCCGACGAACAGCGCTTCCCTTGCCTGCGCCTGGCGCGTCAGGCTGCCGAGGCCGGCAACAGTGCGCCCGCCGTGCTCAATGCCGCCAACGAAGTGGCGGTGGATGCGTTTCTCCAGCGGCGTATCCGCTTCCCGGAGATCGCGGGTATGATCGAACAGGTGCTCGACCAGGAGCCTGTGGTACCGCTCGCCACGCTGGATGCGGTGTTCGCCGCCGACCAGCGTGCCCGGGAACTGTCCCGGGAATGGTTGAGGCGCCACGGCCGCTGATCGGCGGTGGCCGGCCACGCCGAACGTCATCCGGAGATAGGACATGACTGCGCTCTACATGATTATCGGCACCCTGGTGGCTCTGGGGGTGCTGGTCACCTTCCATGAATTCGGTCACTTCTGGGTGGCACGCCGCTGTGGGGTCAAGGTGCTGCGCTTCTCGGTCGGCTTCGGTGCGCCGCTGCTGCGCTGGCATGACCGGCACGGTACCGAGTTCGTGGTCGCGGCGATCCCGCTGGGCGGTTACGTCAAGATGCTCGACGAGCGTGAGGGGGAAGTCCCGCCGGCGCTGGTCGAGCAATCGTTCAACCGCAAGTCGGTGCGCCAGCGCATCGCCATCGTTGCCGCCGGCCCCATCGCCAACTTCCTGCTGGCGATCCTGTTCTTCTGGTTCATCGCCATGCTGGGCACGCAACAGGTGCGCCCGGTCATTGGCGCGGTCGAAACGAGCAGCCTGGCGGCGGCCGCCGGCCTGAGCGTCGGGCAGGAAATCGTTTCCATCGATGGCAAGCCGACCAATGGTTGGTCGGCGGTCAATCTGCAATTGGTTCGCCGCCTCGGTGAGAGTGGCACCTTGCGGGTCGGTGTGCTCGACGAGGGCGCCACGGTCGAGCGTCAGCACGAGATTCAGCTGAGCCACTGGCTCAAGGGCGTCGATGAGCCCGATCCGATCCAGTCCCTGGGGCTGCGCCCTTGGCGCCCGGCGGTCGAGCCGGTGCTGGCCGAGATCGATCCGAAAGGCCCGGCCGCCGCGGCGGGGCTCAAGACGGGCGACAAGCTGCTTGCCCTCGATGGCGCCGCGCTGGGCGACTGGCAGCAGGTGGTCGACGCGGTGCGTGCCCGTCCTGAAAGCAAAGTAAGCCTGCGCATCGAGCGTGACGGCGCGCAGCTGGAGGTGCCGGTCACCCTGGCGCGCAAGGGCGAAGGCCAAGCTTCCGGTGGTTACCTGGGCGCTGGCGTCAAGGCGGCGCAGTGGCCGGCGCAGATGCTTCGCGAGGTCAGCTACGGGCCGTTGGAGGCCGTGGGGGAGGGGCTTTCGCGTACTTGGAACATGAGCGTCCTGACCCTCGAATCGCTGAAGAAAATGCTGTTCGGAGAGCTCTCGGTAAAAAACTTGAGCGGACCGATAACCATTGCTAAAGTGGCGGGCGCTTCAGCCCAGTCGGGTATTGGGGATTTCCTGAATTTCCTGGCCTATCTGAGCATAAGCCTGGGGGTTCTGAACCTGCTGCCCATCCCGGTACTGGATGGGGGGCATTTGCTGTTCTACCTGATCGAATGGGCGCGCGGTCGTCCGCTCTCGGATCGGGTGCAAGGTTGGGGGGTCCAGATCGGTATCAGTTTGGTCGTCGGGGTGATGTTGCTCGCCCTGATCAATGATCTGGGTCGACTATAAAAGCTTCGCTCAATCGCGAAACCTGCCGCCTCATCGCGGCGGGTTGTTTATTGCCAGTTGGAATAAAAGGACTTCATGAAACGTCTGCTGCTAACTGCGGTGCTCTCCGCACTGATGATCGCTGAAGTTCACGCCGAGTCCTTCACCATCTCCGATATTCGTGTCAACGGCTTGCAGCGGGTGTCCGCCGGCAGCGTGTTCGGCGCGTTGCCGCTGAACGTCGGCGACCAGGTCGATGATCGCCGCCTGGTCGACTCCACCCGCTCGCTGTTCAAGACCGGCTTCTTCCAGGACATCCAGCTGAACCGCGACGGCAATGTCCTGATCATCAACGTGGTCGAGCGCCCGTCGGTGTCGAGCATCGAGATCGAAGGCAACAAGGCGATCAGCACCGAAGACCTGATGAAAGGCCTCAAGCAGTCGGGCCTCGCCGAAGGCGAGATCTTCCAGCGTGCCACGCTCGAAGGCGTGCGTAACGAACTGC